>JAIQEX010000024.1 GCA_020073615.1 Terriglobia bacterium | reverse complement strand
CTTCCACAAGCGTCTCTGCGGTCCACTTGCCAACAGTTGCTTCCACCACCAGCCCGACCCCGCTCACCGGCCCGAGAGCAAACTCGAAGCTGCCTATCACAAGGCCGACAAGGCCATCCAGCAAATCGTTGACCTGCTTGCTGCAGCGTGATGTTACACCAAAAATGTTGAAGTATTCTTGTTTACGATCTCCGATTTAAGAATCTAAAACCCTGCGAATCGATGGCGTGAGTGAAGCGGGTTCGATGCGCGATTTGACGATGAGGTCCATTTTACCGGGAGGACCTTGCGCAAGGGGCCGGTAGATTTCGAGGCGGGAGGGATTCGCGAGGCCGTACATACGGGTATCGTCGACGACGCCGACAATGGTGATCCACTCCAGATCTCTCCCCGGATCGGGCCTGCCGGGCACGAATCGCTTGCCGACAGGGTCTTGTCCAGGGAAGAAATCGCGCGCGAGACGAGCGTTGATGAAGGCCACGTTCGGCGCGGTTTCGGAATCGGCATTGGTGAAGTCTCGGCCACCAAGCAGCCGGACTCCCAGTGTGCGCAGATAGCCCGGACTCACATCGTGCTCGTCGGGGTGCGGAAAACTGCCCGGTGCGGGCAGCGGCATGCCTTCGACAGTGATGTCACCGCGGCTGTGGCTATTGGTGAGCGGAACATCGGTGCCCAGCGCGGCGCTCTCCACTCCCGGCAAAGCGCGGACTCCGTCCAGCAACTGGCGCCAGAATGCCAGAATGGCAGTGCTGTTCGGATACTGGGAAGGGGTCAGGCTCAGGTTCAGACGGAGCACATGGTCGGGCCGGAAGCCGGGATCGACAGCGATGAGGCGCTCGACGCTCTTCACCATCAGTCCGGCGCCAGCGAGGAGGATCACGGACAGCGCGAGTTCCGCGACGACCAGCATGGTTCGCCAGTGATTCTGACGGATTCCACCGGCGCTCGATTTACCGCTCTCTTTGAGACGCGAATGTACGCCTGCGGGCACGGACTGCATTGCCGGAGCGAGCCCGAACGTAATAGCGGCAAGAGCGGTGGCTCCGAGCGCGAACAGCAGCACCGCGCTGTTTAGATTCATCCCATTGCCGGCCATCGCAGCCGCGGGGATCAAGCGGCTCATGGCCCGCATTCCGGCAAAGGCCAGACCGAGGCCGAGCACGCCGCCCAGACCCGCTACGACAAAACTCTCAGCGAGCATCTGTTGGATGATCCGCCCGCCGGTGGCGCCGATAGCGACCCGCAGCGCGATCTCGCGAGTGCGGCCGGCTGCGCGCATCAGGAACAGATTTGCCACATTGGCGCACGCGATTAGTAACACGAACATGACGGCGGCGAAGAGCACCATGATTGCCGGCCGGATGTCGCCCACGAAGAGCTCGCGGATCGGCTGAAGGGCGATGCCGAAGTGATCGTTGTCTTGCGGATATGCGGTAGCCAGCCGCGCTGCGATGCCTTCCATTTCGGCGCGTGCGCGTGCGAGTGTCACTCCGGTTGTGAGGCGGCCGATCGCGGCGGTATCGCCGCGATTGACTCGGTTGGTGGCGAAGGTATTGTTCGTGAGCCACACGCCCAACGGTTCGAGCACACTTACCGCGTCCGTGGTGCGGAAATCGGGTGGGAGCACCGCGACGATGGTGAAGCCGCGGCCATCGAGCGAAACGCTGCGTCCGATCACATCCTGGCGACCTGCGAAGTGCGACTGCCAGAGTGGATTCGTCAGCATGACCACGGGCGCGGCGCCGGGCTTGTCTTCGGAGGGATCAAAATCGCGGCCGAAAAGTGGATGCACGCCGATCAGAGACAGGAAGTTCGAGGAGACCGCTTGTCCTCTGATGGTTTCGGGCTGGGCGATGCCGGAGAGGTTGTATCCGACGCCGGCCATCACCGCCATGCCGGAGAAGACGTGGTTCTGCGCGCGCCAATCGAGGAAATTGGGATAGGAGACGGTGATCGTGCCGATGCGGGGATGGGTCTCGTTGAGAACGATCAGGCGATCAGGACCCGCGTACGGAAGCGGGCGTAACAGCGCGCCGTGGACGACCGAGAAGATCGCCGTGTTCGCACCGATGGCGAGCGCGAGCGTGATCAAGGCCACGCAGGTAAAGCCTGGATTCTTTCTGAGCGTCCGAAAGCCGTAGCGGATGTCCTGACTGAGCGCTTCGAGAGCGCGGATGCCGCGGGCATCGCGGCATTCCTCCGTGACCTGAGTGGCGCCGCCGAAGTCGAGGCGAACGCGGCGGCGGGCTTCTTCGGGCGAGAGTCCGGACTGAATGCTCTTTTCGAGTTGGCGATCGAGATGGAACTTGAGTTCCTCATCGAGGTCGGTGTCCATCGATTTGGCGCGGAAGATAGCGCGGAGACGGAAGAGAAAATCGCTAAGCATGGTGATCCTCAGGCTTCGCCGAGCACCTGGCTGACGGCGGTGGTTAACTGCTTCCAGAGACCGGTTTCGGTTTCGAGCTGTTTGCGGCCGGCCCTGGTGAGTTCGTAGTATCGTGCGCGGCGATTGTTCTCCGACGTGCCCCAGCGGGCCTTGATCCAGCCGCGCCGCTCGAGGCGATGGAGGGCCGGGTAGAGCGAGCCCTGTTGAATGCAGAGGACCTCGCTGGACAATCGCTGCACGCGCTCGGAGATGCCCCATCCGTGCTGGGGCCCGAGGGAGAGGGTACGGAGGATGAGGAGGTCGAGGGTGCCTTGGGGCAGATCGATGCGTGACATGGTTCCTGATCGCTTCTACAGGAAGGATGACAGAGGTCTTGTAGAAGTGCAAGGGGAAAGACGGGCGTCCACCGGGGAGGCCCGGCCTTATAATCGGCTTTCGGATCATTGAGCGCTACGTTGAGCGGCGCGGCGTCAACACCTAGGCTGATGCCTTCGGGATGCCGGCTCGCGGCGTGCTGTTGAGGAGGTGTGTATCCACTGGTATTGTCAGTGTCACAGTGATAATGAAGTCGAAAGTGCCGATGATTCCTCGCTGACGGCGTAGTGTTTACGAACCCAGTTAGGACGCGCCCATTGCCAAGTTCCTCGAAAGTGGGGTTATCGTAGAAGTGGCCTGAAAGCTAAGAAAGCCGCCAACCTCGCGGGCTGGCGGCGGGTGGCGCAACGGCTACAGTTTCGTGGCCATTAGTTCGGTGGCGATGCGGTGTTCGCCGTCGATTCCCCGTGCCCAGACCTTGTAGACGTACGGGCAAAGCGGCGTCTCGCCGTGCTCCAGCCGGTCCATCCTGCTCCGGAAGTCCTGTTGTGCTACCTCGCGCGCTTCGCCTACGTTAGCGACTACGGCGACCGGCTCGTACTGGCCGTCTTCCGACTCCGCGATCAGCATCGCGAGGCCAAGGTCGGTGTCGGGCTGGAGCGGGATTGCGAATCCGTTGTAGCTGGTGGTCTGCTTGCTGTTGCGTGCCATCTGGTTTCTCTCCTTGCACCACGATTCATCACTCTGAATGCCCACAGGATCAAGCGAAATCTGCGGCACCAACGAAGAAAGCCCGCCGCGGTCGGAGCCGGGCGGGCCAAGGGGAAGGGTTCGATGCTACTGGTTGATCCGGTAGGTGCGCTCGCCCTTCTCGGATTTGAAGGACTCGACGGTGAAGCCGGCCTTCTTCATCGCGCCGGCCATGAAGCCGCGGACGGTGTGTTTCTGCCAGCCCATCTTCTCCATGATCTCCTCGATGGTGGCGCCGTTCTTCCGCTGCAACATGGCGACTACCTGGGCGGTCTTGGTGCCCTCGCGCGGCCCGGCACTCTCCTGCGTTTTCGAGGCCTTGGGCGACTTGGCGGCCTTCTTGCCGGCCTTGGCTTCCTTCTTCGGCGCGGCGGCCTTGGTCTTGGCACCCTTGGCGGCGTTCTTGGCCTTGGGCGCGCCCTTCTTCTGGCTGGCAGCCTTCTTCGAGGGGGTCTTCTCCGGCGCGACCTGTGCGCCCTGTTCCGCAACGGCGGCGGTTTCGGTGGTGTTGCTGGCTTCTGCGTTCTTCATGGTGGTGTTTTTCCTTTTGGCGGTTGATCCGCGCATGACGATTCATCACTCTGGTTCGCTCGGAAGGCAAGGGAAAAGTGAACGCTTCGCCACGATTAGTCGAGACGCGAACACGTGGCGATCCTGAGCCAGCGGGCCTACGCGCGCCATCGCGGCGTCGTGCTGTCCGCTGTGCAGAAGGCGATTGGAACCGGGCGCATTTCCACCCAGCCGGATGGGCAGATCGACTCCGAAAAGGCCGATGCTGAGTGGGAGCAGAACACCATACGTCACGCGCCGCCCATCGTCCAGCGTGGGCAGGAGGAGGACGACGTTCCGGTCTTCGGCGCTTCGCAATACACCAAGGCGCGCGCCGTGCGCGAGCACTACCAGGCGCGGCTGGCCAAGATCGAGTACGAGGAGCGGACCGAAAAGCTCGTCTCGAAAGACGAGGTGCAGGTCGCCGCGTTCAACCGGTTCCGCCAGTTCCGCGACCAGTTGCTGAACATCCCGGAGCGCGTCGCCGCCCTGCTCGCCGCCGAGAATGAAGCGGCCAAGGTGCATGAGATCCTCACGGCCGAGATCCGCAAGGCCCTGAATGAATTCGCTGATCGCAACAGCTGAAGAGATCTACGCGGCAGCCGCGGCCGCCGGCGCGCGGCCGGAGCCGGTGCTGACCATCTCCGATTGGGCAGACCGCCACCGTATCCTGTCGCAGCGCGCCTCGGCCGAGCCAGGGCCCTGGCGCACCGATCGCACCCCGTATCTGCGCGAGATCATGGATTGCCTCTCGCCATCCTCGCCCATCGAGCGAACGGTCTTCATGAAAGGGGCTCAAATTGGAGCCACAGAAGCGGGAAACAACTGGATCGGTTATGTAATCCACCAGTCGCCGGGGCCCATGATGGCGGTACAGCCCACGGTCGAGATGGCCAAGCGCAACTCGAAGCAGAGGGTGGATGCGCTGATTGAAGAATCGGATGACCGAGGAGTACACGAAGATCCAGCTCACCCGGCAGGAAGAACTCACGCGCCGGATTCAGGAGCGACTGGCCAACGTGGGCGAGAAGCAGTCAGCGGTGGTGCAGTAAGGAAGCTGACCGCTAACAAGGTCCACCCCGCGGAGCGCTGGGACAGGATGACCCGAGTATTGCCGTACAGTCGGGCCATCTCAACGCGAACCAGGATCTCCGCTGAGGATGAAGCCAGCCCAATAGTACGGATGAGAATACGATGGGTCGGATCTTATGTCCGCTTGAGCGGCGCTTAAGGCGGCCGCCTTTGCCAAACCGTCGTGTAAATGCTGATAGAAGCTTATGATCAGCCGGGTAGTCGCCTGTTCATCCACGCTCCAGAGTGTGGCGATGACGGTGCGCGCCCCGGCGGCCAGAAATGCCCGGCTCAAGCCGACGATGTCGTCTCCGCGGCTGCCTTCCCCGCGATGGGTCTCGCAACCGCTCAGGAAAACCAGATCCGTCTGTTGCAGATTCATAGTGTAAACGTCGCGCACTTCCAGTGGCCCGTCGGCGAAATGAATTCGCGAAAACAATGGCGATTCCGGTAGCATTTCCCCGTGTCCGATCAACAGAACCGATTTGGATTTGGGCAGCATCTCACGGACCTGTTGCAAAGTGGCTTTCTCGCGAAGCAGCGTCTTGCCCTGGAACAGCTTCGCCGATTCGCTAGCGGCTTCATCCGCGTAGCGTAAGAGCGGTGGGACCGTACTTGCCGAAAAGGCAAGCAGATCGCTATAGCCGGTAAGAAAAGACGCTCTCCGAGATGCTTTCAGATCCGGAAGCATGCTGGCGCTCGGCAGGTAGAAAAGGGAGCGGCCTTCGCCAAAATACGGCTGGCCGCCGAACAGCGCAGCAAAAGGAATGTAGTGCAGTGCGCCGAATGGCACGATGCCGACCCGCTTGCTCGTGACAAATTCCTCCACTGGTTCCAGCAGCATCTTGTAAAGCTTCCTGGCAATCGCCGGCCGCAGCGATCGATTCGGAAAGTCCCAGAAGACGTCGATAGCGTCCTGCAGTTCCTTGTCGGAAAACGCCAAAGGTACAAACCGGTAACTAGACGAGGTCAGCACGCCCACGTACTTCTGATCCTGCGCAAAGAAATACACGAGCAGCGTAGTATCCGTGTCGAGGCGCTGCCGGACCTCGGCCAAAGACAGGGTGGAACTCGGGAGCACTCCAGCCAGAGCCGGGTTTTGCGCCTGAATCATCGGTATCAACAGGGCGTAGTCGCGGCGGCGGGCGGCAATCTCCGCAGCGGCTGCGAGCCTCTGTTGCTCTGTTCCACCGGTCTGCCGCTCCAACTCCGAAATGCGCTTGAGCAGGGATTCGGCGCGAGACGACAGCTCGCTGTCCTTTTGAGCAAGTTGCGGCAGCCGGACACCGTGGACTTGATCCAGGAACGTCCGCGCCCGCGCTCGCTCCATATACTCGAAGGCCAAAGCAGCTTCTTCTCGATACAGGTGTAATCCTACCGTGGTGCCATAAACATCAGCGGACTGCGCCGCCACTCCAGTCTTGAATGAATCGGTGCCCGCGGTGGCTCTAACCGCCTCCCACGCTGCAACACTGCGGTGAAGCGCCTCCACGGCCTCGTCCTCGCGGCCCAGACTGAGCAGGCATCTGCCGAGAATATGAAACGCGTTGCTCTCCATCCTGGCCGATTGCATGGGACTCACCAGCTTGCCAGCCTGTTGGGCCAGGTCGAGACCTTCCTGGTATCGACCGGTGGAAGTCAGCGTTTCGGCCCGGTTCATCAATAGAGTCGCCCTCAGATCCGGCTTCTCGATGCCTTCCAGAATCTTGGAAGCTGTCTCCCACTCGGCGAGCGCAGCCTCGTTCCGTCCCTGGTCTCTGTAAGCGATGCCCAGGTTCATCCGATAAGTGGCCTCTCCGTCACGATCCTTCGATTGGATCGCCAGCTCTAATGCCTTGCTGGTGGAATCGGCCGCCTTTTCGTATTGGCGCAAAGCAAGATAGACGGCCCCGATATTGCCGAATGCCGCAGCTTCCGCCTCGCCGTCATTCAGGTTGTGGCTGATGGTCCGTGATTTGCCGTACCAAACGATCGCGCCTTGCTTCTGCCCGCCCGCGCTGTACACGGCGCCCAGATTGTTGTACACAGCCGCCAGTTCCCGCTGGTTTCCGAGCTGTTCCCAGATCGTCATGGCGTCGATCAACGCGTTGATCGACGTCCTGTAGCTGCCCCACTGCGCGTGCACTTCACCAAGAAGGTTGAGGGCCTTCCCTTCGCTAAACTGGTTGTGGGCGGCGCGCGCGATCGTAAGCGCGCGGTTGATGGCGTCGATTGCGGGCTGGAATTCGCCCAGAGCGGCCCGCACGGCGCCAACGTGGATCGAACACGCGGCCTCGCCTGCGTTGATATTCAGCGTTTGATAGATCGCAATCGCCTGTCGAAGCAGATCGAGCGCGGCGGTGTGGCGACCCGCCCTGCGTTCCGACACCCCCAGGCACTGAAGTGCGTTGGCTTCGGCAAACGCGGAGTGCTCTGCGCGTGCCTTCTCTAAAGCGCTGCGGCATACCTCCGGCTCGTAGGTGCCCCCCCTTAGCAATGCGCCTTCCACCATCCTGTCCCACTCCGCCTGCTCCACTATGGTTCGCTTGCCGTCTTTGGCATCCACCCGTTCGACGGCAGGGGAGGCGTAGCGGGCTGCCTCTGCCTCATTGCCGAGATTAAGATAGATCTGGCGCAAATCGGCCTTCGCCTGGCGGACCTCATCACCCGACTCCAGTTCCTTTCCGGCAATCTGCAGCAGACTCTTCAGCGCGTCGATCTCTTCCGTTGTGTGGCCAAGTTCGGCCTGCAGCCGCGAAATGTTGTACAGGATCGTGACCTGCAGCGCACGGTCCGGTGCCTTCGCCATGGCATCGCGGGCCCGGATGGTATTGGCAAGCGCTTCATCGTATCTGCCGGAATCACGGGCTATCCCCGCAAGGAAGAAAAGCCTAGTCGCCTGCCCTCGAAAGTCCTTCTCCTCTTCGAAAAGAGCCAGCGCTGCCCGTGCCGTCTTCGTGGCCTCAGCGTCATTACCAAGCCAGCGGTAAATCGGGCCCAGTGCAGCCAACGCTACCGCCTCGTCGGTCTTGTCCTTTAGCGCATGTAAAACCAAACTTGCTTTACGAAGCGCATCCGCCGCGCCACTGAAATCCCGTTCCCGCTGCCGGGCCTGCCCTAGAAGCACGAGCACCACACCCTCCTCCGGCTGATTGCTCCCGCGAAGTATGTCCGCGGCCCGAACACCGTAGGCGATCGCTGCCCGGTCGTCGTTGAGGTTGCTGAAGATGAAACTCAGCTTGTACAGGGCCTCCGCCGCGTCGCCCGTCGAGGAGTTCGCTTCCGCGATTTCGAGAAACGACTTCCAATGTCCCGCGGATACGGCCCATTGACCACGTTCAAAAGAGATCTCCCCTAATCCATAGAAGGCCTCCGCCATTCCCGAATCGTCGTGTTTTTCCCGTGCCAGGCCGAGCAGTTCATTGAACTTCTGGTTGGCCAAATCGAGATTGTTGGCCTTGGCTGCGGCCTGGGCTTCCGCAAACAGACGTTTCCGCCACTCCGGGATGCTCGCCGTCGCGTTGGTTTGAGGTGCAGGTTGCGCGAATCCAGTCGCGCCGCCAATACAGAGAAGTGCCGCCGCCGCGGCCAATCCGAGTCGCATCGCTTACCGCCTCGTGAGAGTTGCCAGCCGGGCGTCGATCGTCTTGACGGCCTCAGCCTCGCCCAATTGTTCATATAAAGTCCGAGCCAGTTGCCACTCCCTGATTGCGGCGGGAGCATCGGACCATTCGTAAAGCTGACCCAACAACGCATGCGAGGTCGCCCGTCCCCGCTCGGAGTCCTGATCGGATGCGGGTGGCTTGAGCGATTTCAAGACCAAATCGCGCCCAAGGGCATGAAGTCCCACTTCCAAATACACCGTGGCCAGAAATCGCTGAACAAACGGGTCCTGCCCCACAAGCCGGCCGTCGCCCAGTTCCTCGATGGCATCCGCATACAGTCCGTAAGCCGCAAATAGTGAAGCACGCGCGAAACGGCGATCGCCGGCCGGCAAATTGAGGCGGTCGAGTTTCTCTGATTCCAGATCCACCTCGCGTGCGTCATTCTCGGTCAGAATCTCAAAACCCATGTTGGGTTGTTGACTGGAGTTGGACGCGGCGGAGCCGGATCTGACAATCGCTTTGTAAATGCCTCCCGGCTTCAACGGGGGCGCCGATGAAGGATAGGTCACTGCCATCACGTCTCCTTTGGCCGCGGGCACCGTGTTCGACCAGGAGATGTCTTCGTTGCGAACAATGATGGTGTATTGAGTTGCTCCCTCGATCGCGATCCATCTGATCCGCGGCTGCGTCGAACGTACCCGCGTGCCGCGCGGTGCCAACAGCGTAATGCTGTCGTTCGTGGTCGGTCCCAGCCGGTGGCTGTCGGCTGGACGGCCCGCCACTTGGATCAGGGGCTTGGGAGGCACGGAACACGGCACCGGTTGCGGTCCTGCATTCCGTATCGGCTCCCGCACCAAGCCTTTCGCACTCTCGCACAGTAGGGTCGCCTGAAACCCGGCGCTGGGAACCAGGACATCCCCCGTCTGCACGGACATCTTGGCTCGCGCCTCTTCCTCGTGCCCGTTGCTGAAGTGAACCGTCAGTTTGAGTGGCGGTGGGTCGACAAATATGCACTGGCAGACCGAACCCTGAGGCTGTGCGCCGGCGAAGCCTGCCGAAAGGACGGCAAAAAGGAGATGAATGAGTCCTGTCTTCATTTGCGCCTCTGGGCCGCCGGTTCCGCCTTCTTGGTTTCCGGCGGGCTCACACAGGCTTGCGCCAGGCTGAGCCAATCCGGCTGCAACTCGTCTTCCTGGCCGCGACTGTTGGCAATACAGGAGAGCGCATCCGCGCGGCACGCCGCCCAGTCCTTGGAATCGTTGTAGGAGAGAGCCGCGCGCAGGCAATAGGCCGCGGCGCGCTTTGGACTTTCCACGATTGCCTGATCGAGTTCATCTTTGGCCGGTTTGAATCTCTGCAAGCCCAGATTCGCCCAGGCACGGTATTTCCGGAGATCGTACTTCAACCTCGCCTCCTGATCGGCATTCAGCTTCTTTGCCTCTACCATGCGGTTGAACCGGTCCCAGCCCTCTTCCGCCAATTCCAGAGCTACTACATAGTTCTGGCGCAAAACGATAGATAAACGTGACAGCTTAATGTAAGTCAGGAAATTCTCGTTGTCCCACCGAAGCGCCTCCCGATACTCGGCTTCGGCCGCCGCATCCTCCCGCAGATCTTCCAGAACACTAGCGAAGTTGTAATGCGCCAGTCCATCCTCGGGTTCCAGCCGCACCGCCCGCTCCAAATGGGTTCGAGCCCCGTTAAGATTGCGTGCGGCGTGCTCACTGGCACCGGTCCGAGCCCAACACGCGGCAATCTGCGGGCTAACCACCGCCGCCGCAATCGCCGCGACGCTGAGCACAGCGGCGAGCCAGATCTCTCCCCGCCATTCCCGGCGCGCCGCCGACCCCATGATACGATCTTTCGCAAACCCGAATATGGCACTCGCCCCCGCAAGCCCTAGAAGACCCTGAGTCACCGTAGCCGAAACCGACGAGCCTATGCTGGACAGCCGCCGTACGTACTCCAGGAGAACACTGATCGCAACAGCCATGATTACCCAAGTGAGGACGTGCGACGCCTGTCTGAAGCGGCTTGTGCCGCCGGCCTGGTCGTCCAGCGACCACCACCAGGCTAAGCCGTCCTTCGCGAGGGTTGTTCTCCATTCCGGAAACTGAGTACGCACTGCGCCAGGCATGGATTTGGCCCATTCCTTCAATCGCTGGTCGCAAGCCTGGATATTCGAAAGGGATTCCGGTTCAATGGCCAGGGCGGTCGCCATGGTCCGACCGATCTTCTCCCGAGCCAGCAGCGTGGCTAAGACGTCTTGAGGGCCGGGAGATTGAGATCCCTCAATATCCTTGAGCATCGCGCTGTAGGCGGATACCAAGTCGTCCATAAGCTCTCGACGCAACTATATCGCATCGTGGCCCTGCTTGGCCCCGGACAGACTCTGGGAGTAAAGCGCGGATGAGGGGCTTACGCCAATCTGAGAGAACCGACTGGTTAAAGAGACAAGATCCCCGGGAACGCAATCGAAACGAATACTCCCGTTCGGTGCGGATCGTCGCCCACTCGGAGGGAGTTAATCTCCGCGGGCACAAGGAACCCTGATCCGCACGGCGGTATCACCGGCTCATCGAAGAAGCGCCGCCCTGGACCGTCGCGATTCCTGGCGATACGGCTCCCACAAGAAAACCGGCTTGGCCAGTGACATCAACGGTGCGCCAGCCTGGGGCGGGATTCCGACGCCCCTTCAACATCACAGCCTCGGTGCCGTCCGTTGTTCTTCCACATGGGCATCATCCTTATAGGGAAATCAATTGTTGTCGTCTCCAGCAGACAACATTTGAAAGGCGCCTGCAACCGCGCGCGAAAGCACGCCGCGTGCCAGTTCCCGGTGTGGAGTCCTGGAGTCCGCGTGGAGTCCAGACGCCCAAACGCAGCCCCCGTGGCGTCCACTGGCGTCCAAATCCCCGTGCGCTAAGTCTTTTGTTTCTGGTGGAAGTGCCTGCAAGTGATTGATATTTCTTAAATGGCATGGAAGAGGTCGTGAGTTCGAATCTCACCAGGTCCACCAAACTCCAATAAGCCAAATACATACGAAAGTGGCATGTGTGCTTCCATGCTGCGGGAGAGGTCATCGGAGTCCACGTGGAGTCCAAGGTGCTATTTCCGATCTGATATGGGCTTTTTGGTAGGAACGAACTACCGCGGAAATCGAGCGCCATATAATGGACGCTTCGGGGGCGGATCGATGTCGAACCCGCGCTTTCTCGGATACCACGTTGATACAAACCGAAACGTGTTCCTGTTGAGCGTCGCCTCGCTCAGCCCGGCTCCCGCAATCCTAGAATTGCGGAGCCAGCATTTCACCTGTTTCTGTGCAATGGACGCTACCGCATCCGCAGCGGCGGACCTTGGGAAGTTTTGCAGCTCCCTGCTTCGTTCCGGGTGCGCTTATCTATGTGCCTGGGGTCCAGACTGTGAGCGCGTCCACGACATCATGGATGAATTAGTTGTCGGCGAAGACCCGCCCCAAACCTATGTGGGTTGCGTGATGACTACCTGGCATGCCAACGACTCGCTCAAAGGCGCGCTAGAGTACTTTCTCGATTGCACGGTGCCAGATTCGGACTACGCGCCAAACGGTTGCGATTGGGCTTTGATCATTTCGGTAGGATCCCCTGCTTGGGACGCGATGATCGAGCAGTACGTGGCGACACGGACGGTCTCGACTTCAAGTTGAGGGCGAGATCGCGCCAAAGTCCGACGCGCGTTGCGCTAGCGCCCCATACGGCATAGCCGTATAATAGTCTTGTGCGACGCGTCGTCCGCAGCAGCCGCTATGAACGGGCTGCCGCCCGGTTGTTGCGGCCCTCCGTGCAACACGAACTGGAAGAGTCGATCGCGGCGGAGCCCGAGCGTCACCCGCTGATTCCCGGCACGGGCGGGTTTCGAAAAGCACGGTGGCGCCGTCCCGGTGGAGGCAAAAGCGGCGGCGTGCGAGTGATCTACTATTTCATGGTCCGCCCCGATCTGATCTTCCTGGCGGACCTGTACGCAAAGAACGAGAAGGAGAATCTGACCCATGCGGAAAGAAACCAGCTCCAGAAAATCGCCTCGGAAATCCAGCGGGAGTTCGGCGGCTAAGCCCCGGCGGCGGACCGAAGCTCCGCTCGGGGATCGCCTGCTTGATTCGATGAAGGAATTGCAGGCGCATCTTCGGGGCGAGATCAAATTGAGCGAGACGGTTTACCACGTCCCGCCGGAGACGGACGTGCGGGCGCTACGCGAGACGCTCGGGTTGTCGCAATCGGACTTCGCCGCCCTGTTCGGCTTCAACGTGCGTTCACTGCAGGACTGGGAACAGGGCCGCCGTCGGCCGGAGATCCCCATCCGCGCCTACCTGGCCGTGATCCAACGTGACCCGCAGGCTGTCATCCGCGCGCTACGCGCGGCGTGAGAATAGTCCAGTAGCCGCGGTGTTCCGGTCCTGGTCCTATTGCGCCTCGATGCCATCAAAATCTCGTATATGTATAGGCGTTGCGTTGAATCTTCGTGCTACAGAGAATTGGAGAATGCTGTGGGACCGCGCGCGAAGCATGTGGGATACCCACTCGGAATACCGTTGACGGAAATCACGTGGACTCCGCTTCAGGGTCTAACTCGGATTCTGCCCCAAAAAAAAGGAGTCCAAAGAGCATGGAAGAGGTCGTGAGTTCGAATCTCACCAGGTCCACCAACCTAAACCCAACAAAACATAGACTTATGAAAATGGTCTGCGTGCTTCCACCTCGCGGAAGAGGTCACGCGGAGTCCATTTGGAGTCCAAATCCGCCAGAATTTGGCCTCCAGCCAGTGGCTCCTGTCATGGTCGGGAAGACGGGGAAGACGGGGCCGCTTTCTGCGCTCGTCCACAAATCGCGTAAAATAGAGCCAGCGCTAAGAGTACAGCCATTCAACCGAGTCTCGATCAGGAGCGCCGACAGGCCCACGCATTGTTGGATGCGCTGCCAGCCGAAAAGCTGAATGCCGTCCGCAGTCTGCTCGAAGTCATGGTGGAGCCCCTGGCCTGCTCACTGGCGCTCGCTGAGGTGGAAGAGGACGATCTCACGCCAGAGACCGCCGCCGCGCTGGACCGCGCCCGTGCTTCACTCGCTCGTGGAGAGGGCATCCCGCACTACGAAATCCTCCGCGAATTCGGCCTGAAGCAGTGAGCGAGGACGCCGCCCCTGAGCGCATTGCGGTCAACTGGTCGCCAGAAGCCCGTGCCGATCTGCGGGCCATCGATAGAGACCGCAATTCAGATTCTCCATCTGCTACCGCCTCCGCCAACCGCAACACAATGTTCTGAACCACGCTTTGGCAATTCGCCTGCTGTGGCCCAAAGGCATGAGATTCGACTGCCATATTTCGGAGCGATTGAAGGGATGTTGCGATCATTGCCGGTGCTGGCCTGCGCGGCTGCACATGCCGGAGGACCTCCACGGCTGGTATTGTCCCCGCTGCTGCCCGGCATGCAACCCGCAGCCCCTGGCTCCGCACCCGGCCGATACGCAGTCCGATCCGGCTTCGCAGATGGCGTAAGCAGAGTCGGTTTACGCCAGTCCTGCAGCCAGCCGATATAATAAAGTCGGCCCGCAATTCGCACGGATAACGTCTCAATTTCCCACAGAAAGTCTCGATGAAAAGCACAAAAAACGACGCTGCCAGGCTGAATCCCGACGGGGGCGGTGCGATGGCGGCGTCTTTTCGAGATCCGGCCGGGACCCTTTTCTCGTCAGGCGGGCGTATCTTTCGTATTGTCAATGCGCAGGGCACCGCCGATCTGGATGCTTTTCTGGGCTCCGCGGCGGGGCGCGGTTTGCTCGAGAGCGGAAGCGTGGCCGGGACGAGGATGCTCGGGGAAGGCGAACGGCAGGAGCTCCTGGGCGATCCCGGCGTGCAATCTTTATTCGATGCCGTCCGCGGCGAAATGGTGGTGGAACACGAGCGCATCGTTTTCCCCAGTTTTCCGTACGAGTGGCCGCCAGAAATGCTGCACGCGGCGGGGGTCCACACGCTGGATCTGGCTCAGGCGCTATTGCCGGATGGCTTGGGGCTGAAGGATGCCACGCCATACAACGTGCTGTTTCGCGGGCCGGACCCCGTGTTCATCGATGTGCTTTCCTTCGAACGCCGCGTTGCCGGGGATGCCACGTGGCTGCCCTATGCCCAGTTTGTCCGCACCTTCACTCTGCCGCTCCTGGCCAACAAATATTACGGCCTGGCGCTCGATCAGGTGTTGTTTGCCCGGCGCGACGGGCTCGAACCGGAAGAGGTTTACCGCTGGGCGGGACCGCTCGAGCGGTTGCGGCCTCCGTTTCTCTCGCTGGTTTCGCTGCCCGCGTGGCTGGGCCGGCGCCAGCGACAGGCGAGCGCCGGCATTTATCAAAGAAAGCCGCTCGCTAATGCCGAAAAGGCAGCGTTCATTCTTTCCACGCTGCTCCACGGATTGCGGCGTACGATGGAAAAACTGAAGCCCGCGGCCGGCAGGAAATCCGCCTGGTCCGATTACATGGCGTCGAACAATAACTATTCGGCGGAGCATCACGCGGCGAAAAAAGAGTTCGTGGCCGGGGCCCTGGCGGAGTTCCACCCGAAACGCGTCTTGGACGTGGGCTGCAACGACGGTTTCTTCAGCGCGCTCGCCGCGCGGGCCGGCGCCGGCGTGGTGGCCATCGACTACGACCCGGTGATGGCCGGCGAGGTATGGCTCAACGCTTCAGGGGAGGGGCTCGACATTCTGCCGCTGGTGGTGAACCTCACGCGCCCCACGCCCGGCATGGGTTGGCGCAACCGCGAGTGCGCGTCGTTCCTCGACCGGGCCCGCGGCGGCTTCGATGCGGTGCTGATGCTGGCCGTGATCCATCACATGCTGGTCACCGAGAGGGTTCCGCTGGCCGAAATTGTCGACCTGGCGGCCGAGCTGACCACCGATCTCCTGGTGATCGAATTCATCGCGCCGGAGGATTCGATGTTTCAGCGACTTACCCGCGGCCGGGAAGAACTCCACCGCGGTCTGACGATAGCGGTTTTTGAAAGCTGTTGCCGGCGCCGGTTCGACGTGGTGCGGTCGCAGCATCTGGAGGGCTCGGCACGGTGGCTGTACCTTATGCGCATCCGAGGCGATTGATGGAAAACTCCACACCAGCATCGTTTTTGATCCCGTAGTGGAAACCAAGTAGTACTTGAGGTTGTGTAATTTTTGTCATACAGCGCACTTTCCCGGCGTAATATAGGAGATAGAGTGCGCAAAACCTTAATCTCTCACCTTGGACTGGTGGTGGCATTGACAGCCCTCGTTATGGCTATCCCCAAGCAGGCAAAGGCCTATGTCGATCCGGGAAGCGGCGCCATGATCTGGCAGATTGCCGCCGCTGCCGCAATCGGATCTCTCTTTTATGCGCGGCGTGCGCTGATGTGGATGCAGGCTCATCTCGGGCTGCACTCGAACCGTTCGATGGGCTTCCTGTTCGCTTCTCTGTTTGCCGTGGTGACGTCGCCGGTGATCTGTACGTTGTTTAATTCCCACCCGGTGCCGCGGTTCAACGACGTGTTCCTGGTGGGCATCGTGCTGACAGCCTACCTGTTCACGTGGGAGCCGGCGGTTTATCTCCTGGCGATTTCCGTCGCCGTGTCGGCCTGGGTGCTGCCCCCGGCCGGGTCGTTCGCGATCGCCCAACTGGTGGACTGGTACCGGCTGATTTCCTTCGCCATTCTGTCGGTGTTTCTGATTGTTCTGGTCACCCGCCTGAAGGCGCGCGCCCGCGTCGTGCCGCAACAGATCCGGGAGGCCCGGCACACCGAAACGCGCGGACGCGTAATGGCGGTCGGCCAGTAGCGCCCTATTCCGCAAGCCCGGCGACCGGAGCGCGGTCGATTTGTCCGGGCGGCCCGCTTCTGATCAACTGGAGACATGGTCAGAATTCCAGTGCTGTTGCTGGCGTTGTCCGCGGGCATCCTGGCGCAAGAGCCCGCCCCCTTGCCGCTCACCTTGCGCGATGCCGTGGGTCTGGCGCTCCAGCAGAATCCGCAAGTGATGCTCGCCAACCTGGGTGTCTTCGAAAGCGAGCAGGACCGCCTGCTGGCCCGTGCCGCGCTGCTGCCGCAGGTGAGCGGGAATGTCGCGGAATCGGCGCACCGGGTCAATTTGCAGACGGCCATAGGGTTGAGCCTTCCGGGGTTTCCACAGCACGTGGGCCCATTCGAAGTGTTTCAGGGCGGGGCCGCTTTCAACGTCGCAGTCTTCGATCTCACGCTGTGGCGCCGCTATCGCTCGTCCCGGATCGGGGTGGAGGCGAGCCGCGCGGAGGAAACGGCGGCGCGCGAGGAAAGCGTCCTGCTGGTGGTCTCGCAGTATCTGGGCAGCCAGCGGGCGGCGGCCGACATACAGGCCGCGCAATCGCGCGTTGACCTGGCGCAGGCGCTCTACGATCAGGCGGCTGACCTGCAGAGAAACGGCGTGGGAACGGGCATCGACTCGCTGCGCGCCAACGTGCAGCTGCAGAACGAGAAGCAGAGGCTGATCGTAGCGCACACGCAACTGGA
This sequence comes from Terriglobia bacterium, assembly GCA_020073615.1. Classification (GTDB taxonomy): domain Bacteria; phylum Acidobacteriota; class Terriglobia; order Bryobacterales; family Bryobacteraceae; genus JADGNR01. The sequence continues at coordinate 43,224 of JAIQEX010000024.1, read as the reverse complement.
GACCTCTCTCTATGGACTGGCGCGCCTGTTGAATATCGACCCGCGCCGGACCATCCGACTGGCCGACCAGATGAGTTTCTTCGCGACGCCGGAGGTATCGCGGGACGAGGCGCTCGAGCGGGCGTATAGCGCGCGTCCGGAGATGCGGCAGATCCTGGCCGAGGAGCAGCGCGCCCTCCTGGAGGAGAAATCGGCGGGCGACGAACGGCTTCCCAAGATCGCGGTGGGAGGCGTCTGGCTGGAGCAGGGCCTGAATCCGGCCACCATCATTCCGGTCTACCAATACCAGGCCAGCCTGGACTTTCCCTTGTTCACCGGCGGCCGCATACAAGCCGGCCGCGCCAAAGCCGGTCTGGCCATCCGCCAGCTCAAGCAGCAGGAGCAGGATTTGCTCAACCGCATCGCGCTCGAAGTCAAGACGGCGATGGCGCAGATGGAATCCGCGCGCAGCGAAGTGAGTGTCGCGAACCTGGGGGTGCAACTGGCACGGCAGGAGGTGGAACAGGCGCGCGACCGCTTCCAGGCGGGCGTAGCCAACAACATCGAGACGGTCACCGCCCAGGACGAACTGGCTCGTGCGCAGGATAACCAGATCGCCGCGCTCTACCGGTATAACCAATCCCGCGCCGGCCTGGCGCGCGCCGTGGGGCAGATGGAGGCGTTGTACGGCAAGTAGTTGCGACGAGCGAGCCGGAGCGGCGGCCGTCAGGCCGGTAACCCGAAGATGCCGCCCAGTTCCGCCGCCCGCACCCGCAGGCCCACGTAGAAAGTGCCGAATAGCGCATAGACCGCGCTCACTTCGTCGAAGCGCATTTCGTAGATGAGCTTCTTGAACACCAGCGGGTCGTCGGCGAACAGGTCGACGCCCCATTCCCAATCGTCGAAGCCGATCGAGCCGGTGATGATCTGGCGCACTTCGCCGGCGTAGCGGCGTCCCACCAGGCCGTGTTCGTGCATCAGGCGCTGCCGCCGGGCCATGGGCACCATGTACCAGTTGACCGATTCGCCGCGCCGCCGGTCCATGGGATAGAAGCACAGATATTTCGCGGAGGGAATCTCCGGCCATAGCCGCGGCGCCATGGCCTGCCGCTGCCGGCCGAGCACGGCTTCTATCTCCTGCTTCCACTCGTCGGAATTCGGCGGCACGCCCTTGGCGGCGAGCTCGTTGTAGACCTTGGAGGTGGATTCGTAAAGACCCAGCTCGATCACCGAAAGATAGGATGTCGTGGACTCCAAGTAGTCGCCGATCCGCAGCCGCGCCAGGTCCAGTTGCGCCTGGTTGAGCTCCTCGAAGCTGCGGCGGAAATGCACCAGCAACAGGTCGCCCTTATGCCCCAGCAGCGAGTACACCGCGCTCTGCCGGCCATCGCTGGGCTTCTCCAGGAGGACAAGCGCGCCCGCGGCCTCGTCCAGAATATCCGTGCGGGCCGCAGCCGAAAGCGCGCGCCAGGCGGGCCAGCGGAAACGCATCATCTGGTGCAGCACGCTCGCGCCCTCTACCGTCAGCGGGACGGCGGGCGGTGCGGTTTCGGCAAGCGTCTCAGGCGTCATGCTCTCCATTATAGGGAGGACGGCATCCGCTACGCCCGCCGCCGATTCCATTGCGCCAGGAACGATTCCGCCGCCAGCGCCTCCACTTCCTTATCCGCGGCCGACTGCCAATCCGTCAGCCGCCGCTCCTTCAGCCGCTCCAGCAGCCGGCAGCGGCGCCGCGCTTCCAGCATCGCGCTCTGCTGCGCCGCCACCCGTTTCTCGCACTCCGCGCGCCGCGTGGCTAGCTTTCCTTCCTCCACCTGCACGCGCCGGCGGAAGCTCCCCAGGGCCGCCAGGTCGAACCCCGCCAGCGAGGCCGATTTGCGCACCTCCACCTCCGCCCGGATGCCCGCGGCCTCCAGTTCGGCGCGCGTGCGGTCGAGCGCGGCCAGCGCCGCAAGCTGCTGCCTGTACCGGATCTCTTCCACCTCGAGCTGGGTCAGCCGCCAGTCGAGAACCTTCTGCAAGGGGAATCGGAACGGCGTCATCGCTTGGGATTAGGGTTCTGCGCGGGAACCAGTTGCGCCGGCCCCTGCAGGCGCGTGCCCAGGTCCGCCAGGCGCGCCAGGGTTTCTCCCAGCGGGGAGTTGGCCGTGTGCTCCTGCCGCAGGAATGCCAGCAGCTCCGGCCGCATCCGAATGCTGGCGTCCAGCTCGGGGTTCGACCCGGCAACGTAGGCGCCCAGTTGAATCAGGTCTTCGGCGTCGTGATAGGCCGCCAGCGCCTGCCGCAGCTTGCGGGCGCCCTCTTTCTGCCCCGGCGTGGCAATGGCCGAGGTGAGACGGCTCACCGATTGCAAAATGTCGATGGCGGGATAGTGCCCCTGGGCGGCAAGCTGCCGGGAGAGAATGATGTGGCCGTCCAGAATGGCGCGCACCGCGTCGCTGATCGGTTCATTGAAATCGTCGCCCTCCACCAGCACCGTGAAGAAGCCGGTGATCGAGCCGCGCTTGAAGTTGCCCGCCCGCTCCAGCACCTTGGGCAGCAGATTGAAGACCGACGGGGTGTACCCCTTCTGGCTGGGCGGCTCGCCCGCCGCCAATCCGATCTCGCGCTGCGCCATGGCCAGGCGCGTCACCGAATCCATCACCAGCAGCACGTTGGCGCCCTGGTCGCGGAAGTACTCCGCCACCGCCAGCGCCACGAAACAGGCGCGCACCCGCAGCGGCGCCGGACGCTCCGAGGTGGCGCACACCACCACCGAGCGCTTGCGCCCCTCCGGCCCGAGCTCGTTTTCCAGGAAGCCGCGCACTTCGCGGTTGCGCTCGCCGATCATGGCGATCACCGTGACGTCCGCCGAGTTGTGCCGCGACATGGCGCCGAGCAGCGTGCTCTTTCCCACGCCGCTGCCACCGAAAATGCCGATGCGCTGGCCCTTGCCGCAGGGCAGCAGGCTGTCGATGGCGCGAATCCCCGTGACCAACGGCTCGGTGATGTGCTCCCGGTCGAGCGGATTGCCCGGCACCCCGTACAAACCGTAGGCATCTTTCGCCTGCAGCTCCGGCCCGCCGTCGATGGGCTTTCCAAACCCGTCGATCACCCGCCCCAGAAGCCCCGGCGAGACCTCCACACGCGCGTCTTCCCCCCGCGCCGCCACCGAGTCGCCCAGTTGCAGGCCGTCGATCTCTTCGAGCGGCATGGCCAGCACCCGGCCGTTGCGAAACCCGATTACCTGCGTGCGGATGCGCCGGCCGTTCGCCGCCGCGACCTCGCAAAAGTCTCCAATGGCCACGCTCGGGCCGCGCGATTCGATCAACAGCCCGACTACCTCCGTCACCTGCCCGGTCCAGTGCTGCGTGGGGATGCGGTCGAGCGCCGTGAGATAGGGGGCCAGCGAGATCCGTTCGGTCATGAGCTCTTCCGCAGGCAGTCGGCCAAGCCGCGCTCAATCTCGTGTAGCTGCAAATCCACGGACACGTCCAGGTTGCCGCGCGCGGTCTCGAATATCACGCCGCCCGGCTGGCAGGAAGGGTCGGCCAGCACCTGCACGCTCGCGCCGGCGGCCGACTTCCCCAGGCAGGCGCCCACCAATGCCGCGTGCGATGGATGGACCTTCACCCGGCAGAGCTCCTGTCCCTGGAGCTTTTCGAGAGCGCCCAGAATCAGCCCGTGCAGGGCATCCGGGTCAACCGACAACTCGCGCCGCAGCACCCGGCGGGCGATGGCCAGCGCCAGTTTGACCAGGTCCGCCTCCGCTTCCCGGCGCAGCCTTCCGCGGATCTGCGCCAGCTCTTCGATGGCGCGCGACAAGCGCTCGATCACCGGCTGGAGCTCGGCCCCGGCCCGGCCGCGGCCGGCAGCTTCCCCCTCGCGCATGCCCGCCGCGTGCGCCTCTTTCACCTGCTGTTCCCATTGCCGCTCCAGTTGCGCCGTGCGCGCGCTCGCATCCGGCTCCCCACCGCCCTCCCCGTCCGTCGCCGCGCCGACCTGGCGCCAGACCAGCGGAGTTGTGGCTTGTGGATTGTCCGGCGGGAACACCTTGGACGACATATTAGACGACATACTGTTCCCCGACCGTCCCCTTCAGGCTCAACACCCCTTCGGATTCCAGTTGCCGCACGATGGCGATGATCTGCTGTTGCGCCGCCTCCACTTCTTTGATCTTGATGGGGCCCAGCGCGTCCATATCCTCCCGCAACATCTCCGCGCCGCGCTGCGACATGCAGTTCAGCATCTGCGTGCGCAGCTGCTCGCTGGTGCCCTTCAGAGCGATGGTCAGCACCTTCCGGTCGACTTTGGCCAGAACCTCTTTCAGCCCCAACGGGTCGATCAGCAGCAGATCCTCGAATACGAACATCAGGTGGCGAATGGTTTCCGCCAGGTTCGTGTCCTGCTGCTCCATGTTGGTCAGAATTTCGCGGCTCGAGCCGGAATCCAGGCGGTTCAGCATCTCCGCCACGGCGCGTACGCCGCCGTAGGATTCGCGGCTGAACTCTCCCAGGGCTTTCAGTTTCATGCCGATTACGCCGGCGATCTTGAGGATGATTTCCGGCGAGATCTGATCCAGGCTGGCCATGCGTTGCGCCACATCCGCCCGCAGCCCCGCGGGCAGAGAGTTCAGCAAGGCCGCCGCCTGCGAAGGGTTGAGGTGCGACAGCACCAGCGCGATGGTTTGCGGGTGCTCGTTGTGGATGAACTTCGCCAGTTGCTGGGGGTCGGCCTTCTGGATGGCGTCGAAGGAGGCGGCGTCGGAGCCCAGCGCCTTGGTGAGCCGGTCCAGAAGCCGCCGCGCCACCTCCGGGGCGAAGGCTTTCATCAGCAGCTTTTTGGCGTATTCCACTCCGCCGCGCGACACGTAATCGCCGGCGGAGGTGACCTGGTGGAACTCGTTCAATATCGCTTCCGACTGGTCGGCCGAGATGGACGTTACTTTCGCCACCTCGCGGCTGACCTTCTGGACATCGTCCTCATTGAGCTGTTGCAACAAGTCCGCGCTGCTCTGCTCCCCGAGCACGATGAGCAGCATGGCAGCCTTGCGCAGCGTGGTCAGCGCCTCTTCCTTGGCTGCGTTGACGATCATGGGGCAGGCTCCGGCTCGCGCATCAGTTGTCTTCCTCGCGGATCCACCCGCGCAGGACTTGCGCCGAAACGTCGGGATCGGCCTTGATCTTCTCGCGAAGATGCTTGGCCAGAACCTCGGCCGTCTTGGTGATCACCGGCGCGAGCTTCAGCGCGCTCAGCGCCTGTGCGTCCATTTTTTCCTGCAGGGCGTCGCGTTCCGCCAGGCGCGACTCGATCTCCCGCCCGACGTCCGGGCCCGCCGCCAGAGCGGCCGCCTGAGAGGTGCCCCCCTTGCCCGCGGGGAGCGACGCCGGGCCGGTTACTTCCACTTCCCCGGTCTTGCGCCCGCGCCTCAGAAACATGGCCGCCAGAAACCCAAGCACGATCATGGCGACGGCGGCGCCCCCGCCAATCATCAGAGTCTTGCGGTCCCATTTGAGAGTGAATCCCGCCGGCGCCGGCGGCTTGGCGGGTCCCGAGCCGCCAGGCTCAGGCGCCTCCAGCAGCCGCGTGCTTTCAAATGGCAGCGTCTCGATCACCAGCTGGTCTCCCCGCTCCTGGTTGAACCCGGTGATGCCCGCCACCAGATCCCGGATGATCTTCAGCGTTTCCGGCGGCGGAGGCGTCAACACACGCCGCGGCCCGTTCTTGTCCTTCTCCCAACTCACCGTCTGATCCACCAGCACGGCCAACGACATCTTTTTCACCACGCCCGCCGGCATGCGCGTCTTCTTGACGGTGCGGCTGGATTGGTAGGTGATGGCCTCCGTCACCCGCGACACGCGGCTCGCCGTGGCGCCCGGCCGCGACGTGGGCCGGGGCAACGTGGACGCCGTCCCCGGAACCCCGCTGCCGCCCCCCGAGCCCGATCCGTCTTCCGTGCGCTGCGAGCTGGTCATCACCGAGCGCGCCGGGTCGAAGATCTCCTCGCTCTGTTCCCCACCCGAAAAATCGCATTCCACCGACACCCCCGCGTGGAACTTGTCCGCCCCCAATAGCGGCTCGAGCGTGGCGTTGATTTTCGACAGCAGGTCCGCCTCGATTTTGTGCCGGTATTCCAGCACCGCCTCGGAGGCCTCCGGCCCATCCAGCGTACCCTGCGCCTTGGGCCGCCCCAGCAGGTTGCCGTTCATGTCCAGCACGGAGACCGCGTCGGGCGAAAGCCCCTCCACCGCGCTCGCCACCAGGTGATTGATGGCCAGCACGTTCGGCGGCGACAACCGCGCTCCCACCCGCACCTTCACCAGCACGCTGGCCTTGGCCGGCTGTTGCGCATCCAGGAATACCGAATCCTTGGGGAAGGTGATATGTACCCGCGCCTGCTCGACTTCAGCCAGCGACATGACCGACCGCTCCAACTCCCCTTCGAGCGCCCGCCGGTAGTTCACGTGCTCCGTGAATTCGGTTGCCCCTAGATTCGCCTTGTCGAAGAGCTCGAAGCCCATCCTCCCGGTCTTCGGTAGTCCCGCGCCAGCCAGGGTGATGCGCAGCTCGGCCAGCCGCGCCGAAGGCACCAGCACCGCGCCGCCTCCCTCGGGCAGACGGTATTCCACGCCCGTCTCCTTCAGCTTTTGTACGATTCCCGCGGCGTCTTCGGGCGCCAACGCGGTGAACAGCGGCCGGAAATCGGACTCCTTTTGCCACTGGACCAGCGCATATACGCCCGCCGCCACCAGCACCACGGCCAACGCTATCGTGATCTTCTGCCGCAGCGAGAAATTGGCCAGTATCTTGTTCATCGCGCTTCTATAGGGCCGCCAACCGGCCTTGCTCTTTAGATCGGCGGTTTAAGCCCAAAACCTGAGCCCCTACATCTGCATGCGCATGATTTCCTGGTACGCGCTGACCACCTTGTTCCGGGCTTGCAGAAACATTTCGAAGGAGAGCTCGGCGCGCTGCGTGGCCAGGATCGTGGTGTGGAGTTCCTCGCCTTCTCCGGAGAGGAACCGTTCTACCGAGGCCGAAGCATCATGCCCGAAGGCCTCTACTTTCTGAATCGCGCTCGAAAGCGCATCCTGAAACCCGCCGCCCGATTGCGGTTCCCCCGCGGGCCGGATCGGATCGGGAAGCGGGATGCCGGAAACGGGAGGAATCGATGCGATCATGGTTCACCCTCAGCGGAGAAGGTCTATAGAGCGCTGGATCATATCCTTTATTGCGCCGATGGCCGCCACGTTGGCCTGATAGCTGCGCGCCGCGCCCATCAGGTCTACCATGTCTTCCGCCGCATTCCCGCGCGGAAAGGCCACGTAGCCGTCCTTGTCCGCATCCGGGTGTCCCGGCAGGTAGCGGCGCTCCGGGTCGCTCATGTCGGTGACGATATCGGCCACGCCTACACCGCCGGCGGCTTGAAGCTGCGCATCGAACTCCGATGAGAACGGCGAGCTCACCGGCGTGCTCTCGAAGACCACGTCCTTGCGCCGGTAAGGGCCGCCTTCCGGGGTGCGCGTGGTCTCCGCGTTGGCCAGGTTCTCGGTCAACATCTCCGCGCGCGTGCGCTGCGCCGCCATCCCCGAAGCGCCAATCGAAAGAACGGAAAACAGGCTCATGCGCCTTGCCCCTCCTTAATCGCCGAACGCACGGCCTGGATCTGATGCTTCATCAGGCTGGACGCCACCTGAAAGCGAAGCGCGTTTTCCGCCAGAAGCCGCGCCTCGCGGTCAAGGCTCACGTTGTTGCCGTCATTCTTCACCTGCAAACCCGCCACTTCCGTCGGCCTCGCCGACAAGCCCATGGCATTCTGGAACTCCGCTTGAAAATCGATGTCCTGGGTGTGATACCCCGGCGTGTCCGCGTTGGCAATGTTCGACGCCACCAGCTTCTGCCGCATGCTGAGCAGATCCATGTAGCGTTCCAGTTGTCCGGCCAGGCGATCGAGCATGACACCGCCTTACTTGCACATCCTTCGCCATTCCGTAACGCCCCTGATATCAGCGCTCCGGCCGCGGAACGGACGCCAATTTCATGCCGCGCGCCAGTTTCTTGCCGCAACGGCGCGCGAGCCGGGACAGCAAATCGAATTGAAAACAGCAGCTTATTCAAGCGGTTATTTACCCGCGTGGATGCCGGCTTGGCCTCATTATTATTATCGCCGGCGGATTAGGGATTTACCCTGCTTCTAAAGTGGGTACCGCGTTCCCGCATGCGCGTCCCCACATAATCCCCCATTTGGGGGACTAGCCCATTCAAACGGAAGAATGCTAATATTCTTTTGGAATATCCCTTCGGGGGAATAATCCTTTAAAAAATTCAGGGCTTAATCCACAGATTTTCATGCTGTATTCCAGAATATGCGGCGCGGCGATGCTCAAAATCATGGCGCCGCCCTTCGTTCGCCGCGCTCATCCCGCACGGCCGCGGCACGCAGCGCAACTGGCAATGACTCGTTCCGGCGGGCGCGAACCCGCACGGTTAGGAAGGTGATTTCGTGGTTGGTAAAGAATGATGAGCGCGTCTACATCCTTGCAAACTGAACCGGATGTGCAGTCCGGCAAGAGCTCCGCGGACCCGTCCTGGTCCGGCCTCGTGGAACGAATTCGAGCCGGAGATCCGACCGGAATGGAGGAGCTGTATCACATCTTCTCCCGGGGCGTCCGCTTTTACCTGTGCCGCCAGCTTGGCCCCCAGGATCTCGACGACAAGATCCACGACGTGTTTCTCATCATCACGCAATCCATCTGCAACGGCGAACTGCGTGAGCCCGAACGCCTCATGGGCTACGTGCGCACCATCATCCGCCGTCAGGTGGCCGGGCATATCGACTACGTCGTCGAACAGCGCCGCCGCCAGGGCAGTCTGGAGTTCGAAATGAACCTTTCGGACCACCGTCCCGATCCCGAGCGTCGAATTATCAAGCGGCAAAGCGAGGAACTCGCCCTGCGCATCCTCCAAAGCCTGCACCAGCGCGAGCGGGAGGTGCTGATCCGTTTCTATCTCCAGGAGCAGGCGCCGGGCGATATCTGCCGGGATATGGATCTTACCCAAACCCAATTCCGCCTCATCAAGTCCCGCGCCAAGGCACGCTTCGGCGAATTGGGCAGGGCGCGCTTCTCCCGGCGCGCCGCCTGCCGCCAGTAGAACTCGTAGTACTGCCGGATCCCTCGCCCCACGGGCGAACTGCTATCTTTTCGTGAAAGCGTAGTCCACAATAGAGATGCGGGCTACTCATGGCGTCTGTCATCAACCGGCACCTGGACGAAGAGGAGATCGAAAAATACTCCTTGAACTCCATTTCCGAAGCGGAAACCGGCCACATCGAAGAGCATCTGCTGATCTGCGAGGCCTGCCGGCAGCAGGTCGCGCAGAGCGACCTCTACGTCTCCTCCATGCGGCGCGCCGCCACCCGCCTACGCAACGCGCCACCCCGGACACGCCAACACTCGTGGGCTGCGGCAACCCGGCTGCTCCCGGTACTCGCCGCCGGAGTTCTGGTAGTGCTCGCCGCGTTCGTCTGGTTTGCGCGCCAGCGGTAGCTCCCCATCCGCTAAAATAACCGGAGGAGCTCGATCCATGAGTGCGCACGAAGACTTCAGCAGAAAGGACGAAATCCCCGTCGGCAGCGACCGCGCCTTTGGCGCCGTGTTCACCGCCCTGTTCGCCCTGCTGGCCCTCTGGCCCCTCGTTCATTCCCGGCCCATCCGCTGGTGGGCGCTCCCCGTGAGCGGCGGCTTTTTCCTGGCCACGGCTATCCGGCCCTCCGTGCTTCATCCCCTGAATCGCGCGTGGACCCGCCTGGCCACGCTGTTGAACCGCATCGTGACCCCGCTCGTCACCGGCCTGCTCTTCTACGGAGTGTTTACGCCCATGGCCGTGCTCTTCCGGCTGCGCGGCAAGGACCCGCTGCGCCTGCGCTTCGACCCCGCGGCGGAAACCTACTGGCTGGAGCGCAATCCGCCCGGCCCCGCTCCCGAGAGCATGGCGCATCAATTCTAGGAGACAACGTGTCGTTGGCCGCCGAGCTGTGGGCTTTCCTCAAAGCGCGAAAGAAATTCTGGCTGTTCCCCATCCTCGCCGTCATGCTCCTCTTCGGCGCCCTCCTCGTGGTGGCCCAGAGCTCCGCCGTGGCGCCCTTCATCTACACCCTGTTCTGATTCTCGAGCCCCATGCGCATCCTGGGCATCTCCGCCTTCTATCACGATAGCGCCGCCGCGCTCGTGCGCGACGGAGAAATCGTCGCCGCCGCCCAGGAAGAGCGCTTCACCCGCCGCAAGCACGATTCCCGCTTCCCGCGGCATGCCCTCGAGTATTGCCTGGCCGAGGAAGGCGTGACCCTCGACGGCGTCGATTACGTCGTCTTCTACGACAAGCCTTTCCTCAAATTCGAGCGCCTCCTCGAAACCTACCTCGCCTTCGCCCCGCGCGGCTTCCGCTCCTTCTCCATGGCCGTCCCGTTGTGGATTCGCGAAAAGCTCTTCCAGAAAAAGCTGCTCGCCCGCGAGCTGCAAAAGTTCGGCCGGAATTTCGATTGCGACCGGAAGCTGCTCTTCACCGAACACCACCTCAGCCATGCCGCCAGCGCCTTCTACCCCTCCCCGTTCGACGAGGCCCTCATCCTCACCATGGACGGCGTCGGCGAGTGGGCCACCACCTCGGCCGCCATGGGACGCGGCAATCGCATCCAGGTGCTGCGCGAAATCCACTTCCCCCATTCACTCGGCCTGCTCTACTCCGCTTTCACCTATTACACCGGCTTCCGCGTGAACTCGGGCGAATACAAGCTCATGGGCCTCGCGCCCTACGGCCAGCCGCGATTCGCCGGCCTCATCCGCGACCGCCTCATCGACGTGAAGCCCGACGGCTCCTTCCGCCTCAACCTGGAATATTTCAACTACTGCACCGGCCTCACCATGACCAACGCGAAGTTCGACGCCCTGTTCGGCGGTCCGCCGCGCCGGCCCGACGAGAAGTTGACGCCGCGGCACATGGATGTGGCCGCCTCCATCCAGGCCGTCCTGGACGATGTCGTCCTGCGCCTCACCTCATCGCTCGCCCGCGAGACCGGCGCCCGCAACCTGTGCCTGGCCGGCGGCGTCGCCCTCAACTGCGTCGCCAACGGCAAGGTGCTGCGCGCGGGCCGCTTCGACCGCCTGTGGATTCAGCCCGCCGCCGGCGACGCCGGAGGCGCGCTGGGCGCCGCCCTGGCCTGTTACTTCTCGTTCCACAACCAGCCCCGCCGCGCCGATGGCTGCCACGACAGCATGCGCGGCTCCTACCTCGGCCCGGCCTTCGATCAACCGGCCATCGTCGAGCGACTGCGCTCCGCCGGCGCGCGCTTCTCCGTCATGGACGAAGATTGCCTGCTGCGTACGTCGGTGGACGCCATCGAGCGCGGACAAGCCCTGGGATGGTTTCAGGGCCGCATGGAGTTCGGCCCGCGCGCCCTGGGCGCCCGCTCGATTCTGGGCGATGCCCGTTCGCCCACCATGCAATCGCTGCTCAATTTGAAGGTGAAGCACCGCGAGAGCTTCCGCCCCTTCGCGCCCTCGGTGCTGCGCGAGCATGTCGCCGATTGGTTCGCGCTCGATGGCGACAGCCCCTACATGCTCCTGGTGGCCGATGTGGCGCCCGCGCGGCGGCGCGAGATGACGCCCGCCGAGCACCAACTCTTCGGCATCGAGAAGCTCAACGTACCGCGCTCGGAAATCCCCGCCGTCACCCACGTGGACTATTCGGCGCGCATCCAAACGGTCCACCGCGAGACCAATCCCCGCTTCCACCGCCTGCTTTCGCTCTTCCACGAGCGCACCGGCTGCCCGGTCGTCGTCAACACCAGCTTCAACGTCCGCGGCGAACCCATCGTCTGTACCCCCGAAGACGCCTTCCGCTGTTTCATGGGCACGGGCATTGAAGCGCTGGCCATTGGCAACTGCTTTCTGCGCAAAGAAGACCAGGATGGCAGCCTCGCGCGCCCGTACCAGGCTTCGCTCGATCCCGACTGACCGCTTCCTCCAGGGAGTCTCGGCTTGCTCCTCGCGCCTCCGCGTCGCGTTTGCGGGCTACCAGAAATAACGCGCGACGACGCGGGGGGAGCTGGGCGCGCCGGAAATCACTTTCACGTGCAGGACCAGTTGCAGGTTCTTTTTCTGCCAGCCGGCGGGGGCTTCGTGCAGCGCCTCGGACATCAGCTCGGGGCTGGTCACCAGGTCGCCCGCGGCATCGGTTCCGTACTGCGTGATGCCCGCCAACTCTACCAGCATGGCATGAGTGTCGGGATGAAAGACGCGCGACACGATGGCGTAGTCTTCATTGGTGCGGCGGTCCCGTGGCAGATTGGGCAGCGTCCAGTTGGTGGCCGCGCCGTTGTCCGTGATGCCGATCGGCCCCTTGGAGCCATCGATGAAGTAGCGCATCTGCCGGCTGATCTCCTTCCAGCGCGTGTAGGAATAACCCACCAGGATGACCGGGCCGGTGCGAAAATCGGCGAAGGAAACGTCGTTGCCCACACGCACGCGGTAGGGCCGCCGCAAGCGCGTCAGCATGGCCGTCAGGCGGGAGGTGGCGATCAGATCGCCGCCGCCCACGAACTGATCGGTGAGTTCCACGAAATCCTCGGGATGCGTCGGGCCGGAGAGGGCGGGATCGCGATCCATGCTCCAGACCGGCACAAAGGCGGCGCACACCGATACCGGGGATGCGCCCCGCAGCACGGGCGCCCAAAACTCGTCGAGCGGCGTCGCCCCGGCGCGCGTTGCCACCCATGCCACCGCGCCAGCCACCAGCAGCAGAAACACCGCCGCTGCGCCGCGCCGCGGCGTCAACACCCGCCGGCTGGCGATGGCGGCCGGTGGCGCAACCGCGGGCGCCATATCGACCGGCAGTTCGGAGGGCGCCGGTGCGGCGCCGGCGTGGAATTCCGGCACGTAGGTGCCCGAGGGCAGCTCGATGCGGATGGGGTTCTTCGCACCCTGGTCGGAATAGTACAATCCCAACCGCTTGCGGACTTCGCCCGCCTTCACGCGCACGGTGGCGTCGTCACTGGGATCGTAACTGGTGGACCGGCCGAAGACCTCGATGCCGATGGTCCGCTCCTTGAGCATGTCGCCGCGCCCGCTGAGCGTATGTTCCACCACGTACCGCAGGAAATCCTGGCTCCGCTTGCTCGAGCGGAACTCGTGGCTCAAGAGCACGCGGCTGAGTTCTTCGCGGATCCGATCTTCGGAAACAGACGATGGCGGCTCCCCGTCCGGCGCGGACGCATGGGAGGGCCCGGGAGTATGTCCCAGCGACATGAAGAAGCCACACCAAAGTCACTATGAATGCTTGGATTTGATTCTAGCAGATCTCGGAAGAAACGAAAGCGAGGTAAGACAAAATGGATAAAGGGCGGTCACCGCGCGGATTGTGAACTAGAAAGTCCCCGTTGGCGATCATCCGTTTTGCGCATCACGCGTCTGTGCCCATACTGCATGGCACCGGCTAATCCGACCGTTCGGAGCTTCCCGTACAACCTGTTCACTTGCCGCGGATGAGGCCGCCCTCATCTTGGCCCGGTTCTATATGGCACCTCCCGCCAGCCCTGGGCGGGCCGGCTAAACAACGGCGTCGGAATCAATTACCGGCCTGATTCCACTTACAGTCTGCTCCCTGCTGCTATATTTGTCAAGGGGTCTGAAGTACTTTTTCGGTGGGTGATTCAGGCCTTGAACTAAGCTGTGTTTCGGGGTTTTTTCTCCAAAAAAAACGCGCCGTTGACGGGAACGCCCGCCGTGCGCCGCCTGAAGACGTACTCGGCGCAAAGCGGCTACGTCTACCAGTATTATTACGAGGGCAACCGGCCGTTCCGGTCGGCGGGCGAGAGCGGCACGGCGTTCGTGTTCAGCGTCTCGGCCGATCGCAAGAGCTGGCGCCCGTCGGAAGTCCTCGTGAGCGAGAGCGCCATCGCCCAGTGGCAGGAAACGCACGCGCGCGAGCTTTCTTCCACCGAGCGCTACGCCATCGCCAAGATGGCGCTGTTCCAGGCGTTCGACGAACGGCCGGCGCCCGCGCACATGAAGGAGGAAGTGCGCGTGCGGGCGGCCGACGTGGAGGCAATCGTGGAGACGCTGGGCCTGGAGTAGCCCTATTGCACGTACAGCGTGGCGGCGTTGCTGGCCACGCCTCCCACGGTGATGGTGAGCGGGTACTTGCCGGGAGCAAGACCGGCGGGCACCTGCACATTGGCTTGCGCGAAGCCGACATAGGGCGCCGCCAGTGCGATGAAGACCGTAGCGTCGGATGTTCCCACCTTGGCGCTGAAGGGTGCCGTGGGGCGGGAGAGGTTGGTGGCCGAGGCGGGGGCGCCGCTTGCCACCGGTGCATCCACCGCGCCGATGCCCGTGAAGAAGACCAGGACGAAGACGGTGGGGCCGGGATGTACCGGATGGGTGGCGTTGTTGGCCGTGCCATCGGGGTTGACGATGGCGAAGTTGTCCGCAAACGGATAGATGTACGGCGCGGCGGGAACCACGGTGAAGCTGACCGGCGGACTGGTACAGAAAGCAGTGGTGACGGTGGCCGTGGCGGGGCCCGGCGCCACCTCGTAGGGCACCTGCGCGTTGATTTGCCCGGCGCTCGAAAACAGGATGGGCGCGGGAACGCCGTTGATGGTGACGGTGGCGCCGGCAAGGCTGGTGGGCCAGGAAACCGCGGTGTTGAGCACCGCCGCCTGCGCCATGCCGCTGCCGAAGATCGAAATCTGCGAGCCGGGCGCGACGGGGCCGGGCGCGGGCGCCGCGGCGTTCACGATGCCGCCGTCGTTGATCGCCGCGGTTCCGCCGCCGGGCGAGATCTGGGCCACGAAGGCATCGCTGCCGGCGCCCGAATAATTGGTGAACACGGCGCCCGCCGTCGCCGGGAAATTGGTGGAGGCGGTGGTGCCCGCCACCACCAGGCCGCCCGCGCAGGTGGCGGAAATGGCGTTGCCGGAATCGCCGCCCGTGCCGCCGCTTCCGTTGCCGCCCAGATAGCTGGACAGCACCAGCGCGGAGCCGGTGGAATCGAGAGCCGCCACCATGCCATTTAGAGAGCCCTGGTTGGTGGTTTGAAATGCATTGGCCAGCGGCAGGTCGGGCGAGCTGGTCCCACCGGTGATGTAAGCATTCTTGCCGTCATCGAGCGCGATGGCATTGCCGAAGTCCTCGCCCGTGCCGCCCAGGTACGTGGAGTATGCCAGGGACGCGCCGTCCGTGCTCACCTTGGTTACGAAAATGTCGCCATTGCCGCCGCCGAAAGTCTTCTGAAAGGCATTCAGGGTGGGGAAATCGGTAGAAGCGGTTTCGCCGGTCACGTACGCAGCGCCGCTGGAATCCACAGCGATTCCGAAAGCGGCGTCGTTGCCCGAGCCGCCCAGATAGCTGGAATACACCAGCGTGCCGGTGGGCGAGAGCTTGGCCACGAACGCGTTCGTCGCCCCCGCCAGCTTCGCCTGGTAGGCGTTGCCGCTCACTTTGAAATTGGTGGACGTGGTGCTCCCCGTGATGTAGACGTTGCCGGAGGCATCCACGGCAATGGCGTTCCCGGAATCGTCCAGGCTGCCACCAAGATAGGTGCCGTAGATACGGACACCGCCGGCGTCGAAGCGCATCGCGAACGCGTCCTCCGTTCCGCCCGCGTACGCCGTCTGCGCCGTGCCTGTGGTGACCAGGAAGTCCGTTGAGTTGGTCGCTCCCACGATGTACGCGTTGTTGGCCGCGTCGAGAGCGATGCCGTTGGCGATCTCCGCCCCCGCGCCAGCCACGTAGTGGGAACATACCAACTGGTTGGCCGCGGGATTGATCTTGCTCACGAACGCGTGTGGCTGCCCGTTGAAAAAGGCGGCGCGGGTAAAGTAGGTACTGTCCGCCGGGAAGTCGCTCGAGATTGTGTGCCCGGCCACATAGATGTTGCCCGCCGAATCCACCGCTACGGCGTGGGCGCGGTCGTCATCGCTGCCGCCAAAAGTAACCTTGTAGAGTACGCTGGTGCCTTGCGGGTTGAGCTTGGCGACGTAAGCATCAGGGTCGCCAAAATTTGAGATGGTCGAGCCCGCCAGATACACGTTGCCGGCCGCGTCCACAGCCACGCCCTCACCGACGTCCGCGTTGGCGAAGTCGAAATAAGTGGCCCAGGAAAGTGCCGGGTCGATCACTAACGGGCGCGCCCGATCGTACCGCCCCAGGGCGAAGCGCACGCTGCCGCCGCGCAGCAGGTAGCGGCCGGCAATCTCGCGGCGGGCGCCCGCGCTCTCCTGGTAGACCACCGGGCGATGCTGCCGGATCTCGCCCGAACCGGTCTGGATCAGCAGGTCGCCCGCGGCATCGACGCGCAGGCCGCGCGCACCCTGGTAGCGCAGGCGGATGCGTCCGGGGTCGGCGCCCGGAGCCACCAGGAAGTCGTATTCCAGGCTCCCCTGGTTGCCGTAGTAGACCACGTCGATGCCGGCGTAAATGCTGCGATAACGGATGCGCGCGTAAGTGGGGATGCCGGTGAGCGAGGCATCGCCTTTACGCAGGTAGTTCACCACGCCGGGGAGCGGCGCCTCGGCTTCGCCCCGCGCGTCGGCGCGTGCGCCGGCGAGCACCGTCGCCAGGCGCGACCCAGGGGAGCGAAACTCTGCGCGGCCAGCCGTGAAGCTGATCGCGTACCCACGCGTGCGCGCCACATAATCGGCGCCCGGAAGGGCCTGCCCGCGGTTCGGCTCAAAGGCCAGGGGAAGGGTGGCGCTCCACCCGGCGACGCTGAACGCCGCCAACATCGCTGCTATGGTTTTCATGTCTGATGGAATAAACCCTATATTAATGGTAAAGGCGCGGAGGCCGAAAAGTTCCGAAATCTCGTCCCACGCCGTCACTCGTGCTATGGTCGGTAAACGGAAAGGCATCCCATCATGATGAGATTTTTCGGAATACTCGCCATCACCATTTTCCCCCTCTTCGCCCAGGAGGGCGCCATCTCGGCGGAGCGCATCCGCGAGCACACCCGGTTCCTGTCGCTCGATCTGCTGGAAGGCCGCGGCGTCGGCCAGCGCGGCGGACAGCTTGCCACCGAATACATCGCCACGCAGTTCGCGCTCGCTGGCGCCAGGCCGGCGGGCGACGATGGCGCCTGGTTTCAGAAGGTGCCGCTGGTGGGCATCGAAACCCAGCCCGATTCGCAGCTCTCGGCCGCCGTGTGGGGCAAGAATGCGGATTTCAAATGGCTCGAAGAATTCGTGGGCGTCAGCCAGACGCAGCGCCCGCAGACCCGCTTCGAAGGCGAGGCCATCTTCGTGGGCCACGGCATCACCGCGCCCGAATTCAACTGGGACGATTTCAAAGGCGTGGACGTCGCGGGCAAGGTGCTGGTGTTGTTCACTAACGAGCCCCCTTCCGACGATCCCAAGTTCTTCGAGGGCCGCGCGCTCACCTATTACGGACGCTGGGTTTACAAGTACGAGGAAGCCCTGCGGCGCGGGGCCCGCGGCGCCATCATCATTCACACCACGCCGACGGCCGGCTATAGCTGGGAGGTGGTGCGCAATTCGTGGGGCCGCGAGTCCCCGGAGGTGAAGCTGGCCGAGGGCGCCAAGGCGCTCTCTTTCCAGGGATGGATGACGCGCGAGGCGGGCGAGAAGCTGCTGGCGATGGCGGGCAAGACGGTGGACGAGCTTCTGGCCGCCTCGAACCAGCGCGACTTCAAGCCCATCCCGCTGGGCATCCAGATCCGCGGCAAGATGACCTCCAAGATCCGCGAGCTCGAGACGCGCAACGTGGCGGCGATGGTGCCGGGCAGCGATCCCAAGCTGAAGGACGAAGTGGTGATCTACAGCGCGCATTGGGACCATTTGGGAATCGGCACGCCGGTCGCCGGCGACAGCATCTATAACGGCGCCATCGACAACGGCACGGGCTGCGCCGTTCTTCTGGAGATGGCGCGCGCCTGGGCGGCGCTGCCGCAAAAACCGAAGCGGTCGGCGCTATTCCTGGCGGTGACGGCCGAAGAAGGCGGGCTGAAGGGATCGGCGTATTATGCGGCGCATCCGCTGGTGCCGGCGGCCAAGACGGCCGTCGATTTGAACTACGACGCGCTGTATCCCTGGGGGCGCGCCAAGGACGTGGTGATCACCGGCGCGGAGCGGACCACGGTGTGGCCGCTGGCCCAGCAGATCGCCGCGCGCCTCAACCTGGCGATTGCGCCCGATGCGACGCCGGAGCAGGGGCACTACTTCCGTTCCGACCATTTTTCGTTCGCGCACGCCGGGATTCCCGCGTTTTCCATCGGCCATGCCACCGAATTCGCCGGCAAGCCGGAGGGTTTCGGGTTGAAAGCGTACGAGGAGTTCAACAGCAAGCACTACCATCAGCCGTCGGACGAATTCCACGCGGATTGGGATTTTACCGCGCTCCAGCAGGCGGCCGAGTACGGCTTCCTTTTGGGGAAGGACATCGCCAACCAGGAGAAGCTGCCGGATTGGCGGCCGGGGGACCAGTTCCATCGGTAGGCAAGCAAGTTGGGCGGGCGCTTGACTTACTCGTAAACGCTTCGTCTGTGGCCCACCGCGACCACGAGTACAACGCGCCGCTTGGGTTGAATTTCGCAGACGATGCGATAATCGCGGCCCCGATATCTCCACAGCCCGTACCGGCTATGGCGCAGAGGCTTTCCAAAGCGCTGTGGATCAGCCTCTCTCGCGATGCGATTGTCCAGGTAATCGAGAATCTCCCGCTGGACGCTCTTGTCGAGCCTCCGCAAGTCCTTCTCCGCGCCGGGGTCGTACTCAACGATCCAGACCAAGATTCTTCCGCACTTGCGCGCTGCTCAGCGGAGCGCGCCGTTTGTCCAGGCGCGCCTCGGCCACATGACGGTCTTCAAGATCCTCAAGGTGGTCCTCAATCAGTTCGCGAGCATAAGACGCCTTGGTCCGGCCGGTCTTCTTGGCCAGATCGGAGAGCCGGCGTTCGGTTTCAGAGCTGAGGCGAATCGACACCATATTGCTTCCATCCAATGATACACACGGTTGTGCTACGCTCTCTAGCAAGAAATGGAGGCACCCGTGAAAGCCAAGAGCCTGACACTTGTTCTGATGGTAGTGGCCGCGTTCGCGCTGGCCGCGCAGGAGAGTAAGGACGCCAAGAAGGAAGCCCCGAAGCCGCCGGCCAAATCCGCGATTCTGCATCCCGAGATGAAAGTGGAGCAGGGGTCGTACGATCACCCCATGGCCACCATCGGGACCAAGCCCGGCGAGCCGTGGACCGCGACCACGGTGGAAGCGGCGGTGAACAAGAAGCCGGAGCCGGGACACGCGGTTACACTGGTGGGCGAGATCGTGGACTTTTCCTGTTACCTGCAAGTCGGCAAACACGGCGAGGCGCACCGCTCCTGCGGGCAGAAGTGCGTGCAGAACGGGCAGCCCATCGGGCTGCTGACGCAGGATGGCAGCCTCTACATGCTGATGCCGGAAGAGCACCACCCGCGGCGCGACGGCGGCGTGGACGCCAAGTCCGTGGCGGCGGACCACATGGGGCACATCGTGGAAGTGAACGGCACCGAGGCCATGCACGGCGGCTACCGTGCAATTTACGTACAGGGTTTGACAAAGTAGCAGACGAGCTGATCGCTGCCCCCTACGGGAAGCGCACCACGGTGTAATGGCTCAGCGTGACCATGTCGCCGGCTTGCCCCAGCTTTCCTTTGAAATCGATGGTGAGACCCGCGTCGTTGGCGCCGGTGGCGCTGGACACGGTGGCGGCGAGCGGCAGCACGCTGCCCCACGATTGACCGTTGAACTGCGTGCCCGCGGCCAGGATGGCGGCATCCGCGCGCCCGCTCACCAGCGCATCCGAGGCGCCTGCGTCGCGCCGCGCCAGCGAAGTAGATCCCCAGTCGATTTCTAACGTGAAGCCGGAGACGGTCCCCTGGTGCGCGAAATCGAAGCGGATCTCCACGCGGTCGCCCGCGGCCAAAAGCCCGGCGGGAACGACACAGCTCCCCAGACTGATCAGCGTGGTGCCGCCAGTGGCCGTACCCGTGCCGCTGCACAGCACCTGCGGGCTGGAAAAAAGCGGCGACGCGGTGACGGCGTCGGAGAGGCGGTAAGAAGCGAGCAGCGTATCGCCGGGCTGCGGGATGGCGGCGGCCACGAACTGAATCGTGGTGCCGGTGAGCGTGAAGTCCTGGCCCGCCTTTTGCAGCATGCCGTTGCGATAGACCGCCAGGCTGGATGTGGGAACGGGCGCCGCCGAGAGCGTGAACGAGGCGTTCGCTCCGTCCACGATGCCGGCCGGCGCATCGCCATCGACGAACGATGGCGGCTGCGCGCCGCACGGCCCGCTCGAGCCATCCACGCGCACGCAATCGGAAGCGTTGCCAGCGGCCGATTCAATGGTCCCCAGCGGGCTCACCACGGCCACCCGGCCGGCCGCGAAGCCGGGCCCTTTGACCGGCCGCGCACCAAGATCCGCGATCAGGCCGACCACGTCGGATTCCGCCACCGGGCCGGTACCGACGCCGGTATCGTTTGAGCTCCCGCTGGTGGCCAGGGTGCGGACATCGCGCACCCGCAGCGGCTGCGCGCTCGCGGGCACGGCCCAGTTCTCCTGGAATTGCACGCGCCCGTCGCTGTTGTAGGTCACCGAGTAGTAGACCGGCGAACTGCTGGTGGTGGTGGGAACAAGTTGCACGCGGAGGTTGCCGTCGACCACCTTGACGGTGGTGCTTTGCATGACGATGGCGGAGCTGTCGACCGCTTGAAAGCTGTTCCAACTGATGGTCAGGGTGCCGTTGAAGCGCGTGCCGTCGGCTTTATAGAGCACATCCTGGATGGTGGTGAGCGGCGGACCGGCCAGCGCGGACCAGGCCAGCAGGGTTGCGGTGAACAACGATCGGGGAAACATGATACCTCCGGAAAAAGTGAAGCCCGCACCGGGATCGGCGCGGGCCAGGGCGGAACTCCTCTGTCGCCCTCAGTTTAGCTTTCCGGCAGCCGGAAAAAGGGCGCTTTGGCGGGCTATCGGGCCGTTAAGTCGTGGCGGAAGCGCGGGTTGTGCGGCAAAAAAATCCGCGCGAAGCGCTGTGACCGGCTTTCGCGGTGCGCCGCGGCCCTTTACTGCAGCGTCAATTCGAAGTACAGCAGTTCCTTGCCCGTGGCGGCTTCCGACAAACCGCTCAGATACAGAGTGGCGCCGCGTTGCAGGCCGGTTTGAAAGTAGAAAAACCCGCTGGCGGTCTGGCCCGCCGGCAGCATCTGTGCGGCCATGGCGCGGCCCTCGATCTCCCACGCCGCCAGTGGATTCTTGCCCTTGAGGACTTTCACCTGTCCCCCCGGCCCAGGGATCATCCGCGGCCGGTTGGGACCTTCCAGATAGCGGACCTCCTTGGCCGGCGTGGCTTCCACGCGATCATTATTCGGTCCCACGTATACGGCCTTCAATTCATCGAGCCGGATGGTCTTGCCGCTGTCGTTCTGAATCACCACCAGCACCGGCAGAACGCCGTATTGGTAGGGGTCCAGCTTGCCGAACGCGGTTTTGACCTTGTCTCCGGAGACGTAGGCGTCGGCGCCGATGGTGACCTGCCCGTTGGTCTGGTGGTTGGCGAAGCTGCCCGCCGAGGCGGCCTTGAACAGGGCCGTCTCCTTGTCCGCCGCCAGCAGGGCGGCTATACTCATGAAAAGAGCCAAACGTTTGAAAACAAAAGGCATCTATTTCCTCTACCGAACTCTTCAGGCGTTTGGGCTGCCTGTCCTCCTATTGTATTTCCTGGCACGCGGCCTGCGAAACCCCGGTTACTGGCGCTCCTTGCTGCAACGTTTCGGCTTCCTCCCGCACTCCTTTAGACAGACCGGTCCGGGGGCGATCTGGTTGCACGCAGTTTCGGTGGGAGAGGTGCTGGCGTCGGTGGCATTCCTGCGCCGTCTGCGGCAGCAGTTCCCCCAAACCGCGCTGTTCGTCTCCACAGCGACCCTGGCCGGTCGCGCCACGGCGGATGAAAAGCTGCACGGCCTCGCCGACGGTGTGTTCTTCGCCCCCGTGGATTACGTCTTCGCCGTACGGCGCGTGCTGCGCACCCTGCGGCCCTCGGTGGTGGCGGTGGTGGAAACGGAGATCTGGCCCAATCTGTTTCGCGAAGTGAAGCGCTCCGCGAGCGCGCTCGCCGTGCTCAACGGACGCATTTCGGACCGCGCGTTCCCGCGCTACCGGCGCTTCGCCTGGTTCTTTCAAGCGGTGCTGCCCGCCGCCGATTCCATCCTCACGCAGACTGCGGTGGACCGGGAGCGTTTCCTGGCTCTCGGGGCGGCGGCCGCACAGGTGCGCGAGGGCGGCAACTGGAAATACGATTTCACGCCGCGGCCGGCCCCCGAAGGTTCGCCGGTGCTGGCGCTGCTGGCGCGTGCACCGCAGGCGAAGGTGTGGATTGCGGCCAGCACCATGCCGCCGGCCGCGGCCGGCGATGAGGATGAAGACGACGCCGTGATCGCAGCCTTTCAAGAGCTGGCGGAACGCCATCCGGAGCTGCTGCTGATCCTGGCGCCGCGCAAGCCGGACCGGTTCGACGCCGCCGCCCGCAAACTGCATGCGGCGGGAATCCCGTACCTGCGGCGGTCCGCGCTCGCGGCGGACGGCGGCCAGGCGCCGCCCAGGGTGCTGCTCCTCGACAGCATCGGAGAACTCAGCGGATTGTTTCCGCTGGCCGATGCGGTCTTCATGGGCGGTACGCTGGCGCGGCGTGGCGGGCACAACATCCTGGAGCCGGCCCTCTTTGGCAAAGCGGCCATCGCCGGGCCGCACATGGAGAACTTCCAGGCCATGGCGGACGAGTTCGCCGCTGCCGGAGCCTGCATCCGTATCGGCCACGCGCGGGAGCTCGCCCCAGCGGTGGAACGCCTGCTGCAAGACCCCGCCGCGGCGCGCGCCACCGGCGAGCGGGCGCGGGCTTGCGCGGAAGCGCGGCGCGGCGCCACCGGCCGCGCGCTCGATGAGGTGCGCCGGCTTTATAGCAGCCACATTCCCCGATACCGCCCGGCAATGCCCTGGCTGGCCATCGCCATGGCCCTGGCGTATATCTGGCAGTGGGGCGCACGCCGCAAGCAGGCGCGCGACCGCGCGCGGCAGCGCAGGCTGGACGTGCCGGTGATCAGCGTGGGCAACATTACCATGGGCGGCACCGGCAAGACGCCGTGCGTGCTGTGGCTGGCCGAAGCCCTGGCAGCGCGCGGCCACTCTCCCGGAATCCTCACCCGCGGCTACGGCCGAAGCTCCCCGCATCGCCACCTGGTCGCGCCGCCCGGCGCGGTGCTGGATGCGGCGCAGGCCGGCGACGAACCTTCGCTGCTCGTGCGATCGGGCCTGGCGCCGGTAGGCGTGGGGAGCGACCGGTTTCAGACCGGCTGCCTCCTGCGCAGCCAATTCGGCGTCGATGTGCTCCTGTTGGACGACGGCTTCCAGCACTTGCGGCTGGCGCGCGACGTGGACATGGTGCTCATCGACGCCCTCAACCCCTTCGGCGGAGGCGGCCTCTTTCCGCTCGGGCGGCTGCGCGAGCCGCTGGCCGGGCTGGCGCGCGCCGGCCTGATCGTGATTACGCGCGCGGAATCGTCCGATCTCGTCCCGGCCATCGAGCATGCCGTGCGCCAGTGGAATCCTCGCGCGCCCATCTTTCGCGCCTCCGTCCAGCCCCAGTCCTGGGTGGACCATCGCACCGGAGCCCGGTACCCGGCCGCCTGCCGGCCTTTCGAACGGGCCGGCGCGTTCTGCGGACTGGGCAATCCGCAATCCTTCCGGCGCACGCTGCGGGGCATGGGGCTGGAACCGGTGGATTGGATCGAGTTCGAAGACCACCACCGTTATCGCCCTCATGAATTGCGGCACCTCGCGCACCAGTTTCAGGATCGAGGCGCCGACGCCCTGGTCACCACCGAAAAAGACGCAGTTAACCTCTGTGAATGGTGCGATGGTTTGCTGGCCCCGCTGCCGCTCTATTGGCTTCAGGTGGTCATGGTGATTCATGGGGACAACGAGCTACTGGATGAAATCGTACGGCGCCTGGGGTGAAGGGTAGGCAGAAACACAAGCACCTTGTGGACTGCTCTTGTCCAATTTGGACGCAGCCCCTATCGTATACCTATGTGGCTCGGAGGATCCTCAATGGCTCGGACCTTGCTGGCGGGATTGTTTCTGTTTTCGGGTATGGCGTATTCCAGCGGCATTGTCACCTTCCCGGATATTTCCGCTGCAAGGTTCTCCAGCGCCGACATGTTCATTAGCCCGCTTGCGAGCCTCGCAATGGACCCGTCCCTCATGGCGGCGATGCCGGTCATGCCCGTGGCGCAAGTGTCCGCCCCGCCCGCGAGCAGCGGAATGGACCCGGCCGTCGTGGCGGCCTTCGGCGGAATGGACCCGGCCGTCCTGGCTGCCTTCACGGGCATGCCCGTGGCGCAAATGTCCACCCCGCCCGCGAGCGCCGGAATGGACCCCATATTCACGGCGGCGGGCGCCGGAATGGACCCCGCCTTTATGGCGGCAATCGCAGATGCATCCGTGGCGCGGTTCCAGCTCATGAGCAGCGGAATGGATCCAGCCGTCATGGCGGCCCTTGGCGGAATGGATCCGGCCGTGGACCCGATGACCGGGCTGTTCCTGGTGGACGGAATCCCGCTACCCCTGGCCATCACGCTGGGGATGGTGCCGGCCAGCGAGCCCTCCGTTCCGGCGCCCGTGGTATTCACCTCTCCGGCCGTCGGCATCACGGCGAATCCCGAGCCCTCCACGTTCGTGCTTCTGTCTCTGGGATTAGCCGCGGCGGCTTTCCGCTGGCGGAAGAGAAGTCTCTAACGGGCTGAGGCAGGCGGTTCCGCCTGCCATCCGCGGTTTCGTTCATCCCCGACGGTTCGCAATACCTAAGGCATGAGTTCCATCGTCATAGTGGCGCCGCCCATGGCGGCCATGACGCTCGACACCTTCACCGGTTTTCGGGAATCCTTGGCGATCCAGATGGTGGACTGGTCATTTCCGCCATCCGCCGACGTCACCTCCACCTTGAAGGCATCGAACGTCCCAGCCGGAACGGTCACCGACTCCCAACTCGCTACCTTCAGTTGCATCAGCTTGGCTTTCTGCTTTTGCAGGTCGAAGTTGCGGTAGGTCGTGGTATAGCCGACGGCCAGCGGGAGGCAGGCGATGGTGTACACGTATCCCGGCCCATCGGCGAACAACGGTCCGCCCAAGTCGCCGGATATGGGGCGATCCTGGCCACCCATGCTCATTTTCCCGGCGGCCTTATCGCCCGTGAAATCGACGTCGATGGCCACCGGGCCCTGCTTCACGCTGCGCTTGCGCACGATGAGTGTGCCTTTCTCCAGCGTGGCGGTGTCGGTCGCCTCGCCCATGGGGCTCTTCATGGTGTCGGTCGCCGTCCAGGCTCCGTTCTCCTCTTTGATCGTGGTGGTGACGTTGATCGACACTTCCTGGCCGCCCATCGAGACCTTGGTCTGGTACTGAAACGTTCCGCTCGAGAGATCCACGGCCGGCTTGGGAGCGGTCACCGCCGCGGCATCCACCTTCGCCGAAAGCTTCACGGTCTTGGGATCGACCGTGATCTCGGCCAGGCGCTTCACTACCTCCGGTGTGCCGCCTTCCTGGTAACGACCGTCCAGGTGCTTCGCCAGGAACTTCTCCGCCGCCATGAACATGGCCATATTGTTCACCGGTCGCTGAAAGCCGTGCCCTTCGTCGGGGGCCAGAATGTACTCGACGGGGAATCCGCGGTCGCGCAGTGCGATCACGATGCGCTCGGCTTCCGACCGGTTCACGCGCGGATCGTTGGCCCCCTGCACCACCAGCAGCGCGGTCTTGATCTTGTCGGCGGAAGTCAAAGGCGAGCGCTCCTTGAGCCACGCTTTGCCTTCCGGCGTTCCCGGATCGGCCATGCGGGCGTACATCGATTTCCGCCCCGCTTCCCAGTACGGCGGGATGGCTTCGAGCAGCGTGATGAGGTTCGACGGGCCCACGATATCCACCGCCGCGCGGTAAACATCGGGCGTGAAGGCCACTCCCGCAAGCGTCGCGTAGCCGCCGTAGGAACCGCCCAGGATGCCCACCCGCTTGGGATCGGCGATGCCCTGCCCGATGAGATACTTCACTCCCCAGGTGACGTCATCCTGCATCTTGCGGCCCCATTCGCCGTTGCCCGCGTTCAGGAATTTCTTGCCGTAGCCCGCGGAGCCGCGGAAGTTGGGCATCAGCACCGCGTAACCGCGGTTGGCGAAAAACTGCGCGATGGGGTTGTAGCCCCACCCGTCGCGCGCCCACGGCCCGCCGTGCGGCACCACCAGGGCCGGCAGGCCCTTCCCATCGACGCCCTTGGGCAGCGTCAGATACGCGGGAATCTCCAGCCCGTCGGAGGACTTGTAGCGCACCGATTGCATGGCCGCCAGCCCTTCCCGCGGCAGCTTCTCCCGTATGCGGAACTGCTGCGTCAGGGTATGCGCCTTGCGGTCGAACAGGTAGGTCACGCCCGGCTCCGTGTCGCCGTTGGCCACCACCATCCAGAGTTGCTCGTCGTTGGTCACCGAGGCCCGCGACACCTCCTTGCCCGGCAGTTTCGCGGCCAGCCATTTGAAATCGGCCTCGAATCCCTTGTCCTTGAAGTAACGCCGGACGTGGTCCTCGGTATAGATCGTGATAGCCAGCTCGTCGGTGGCCTCCGAAAACACGGCGCCGCTCAGGTCGACGCGCTTGTCCGGGTCCGACTCCACCATCTCGGTGTGGCCGTTCTCGGGATCGAAAAGCACCAGCGCGGACAGATCCATCAGGTCGCCCTTGTTGGTGTCCATGTAGACCCGCTTGCCGTCCTTGTGAAAGCGCAGCGGCACGCAGTCCTCGAACACGGAGCAGGAGTAAACCTTGGTCAAGCCCGCGGCATCCACGCGCAGAATCTCGTTATCGCCGTTGTCGGCGGTGCGCAGCGCCAGGCGCAACTGCCCTTTCAAGTCGAAGATCCAGCGGGCGACCTTGTCGGTATTCTTGCGCAGCAGCGTGCGCTCGCCGGTCGAGATCTTGACCTTGTACAGGTCGTGCCAGGCCTTGTCGCGGTCGTTGATGCCGATGTAAACCACGTCGGGATCGTTCTTGGGAACGGCGTACAGTTGCACCTGCACGCCCTTCAAGCCGGTGAGGTCGCGGGAGGGCGGCGCATCGGCGCCGGCCGCCGCGGTGGCGGCAGGGTCCACGGCATACAGATTGAAATTCTCGTCGCCGGCGTTGTCCTTCACATAGCAGACATACTTGCCGTCGCGCGTCCACAGGTAGCCGGGCACCGGACGCTTGGTCTCGGTGGTGAGCAGGTGCGCCGCGGTGAACGGTTCCCCCACCTTCTTCACCCACACGTTGCGCGTATCGCTCCACGGCTTGAGGAATGCCAGGTACTTGCCGTCGGGAGAAAGCTGCGCGCCGGCAATCTCCGGATTTCCGAACAGCAGTTCGCGGTCGATCAGCGGGGGCAGCCCCTGCGAGGCGGCGGGCTTGGGCTGCGCGGACAGGGTGGCCGCCAAAGCGGCCAGCGGAAGGACAATGCGTAAGAATTGCGTCATAGAGGTTCCTTTAATTTGGGTGGTCCGTTCGATGGTATCACGGCGCGCACGGCGGGTTGGAGCCGCGGGACCGTGCGAAGCCGCACAGCGCCATGGGTCATGCGCCGGTCCTTATCCCCCCGCGCGGCATCCACTCTTCAGGAGGTTCATATGCCAACACCCGGCGGCGCCGCCGCCAGACCAGACCCGGCCCTCAACGAGCAGATCGTCGATACGCTCGAGCTCATCTTTGGCAAGCATCCGGGGTTTCGCCCTGCCCACGCGAAGGGCGTGCTCTATCAAGGGATGTTCACCCCCGCCCGGACCGCCGCCACCCTGAGCCGCGCTCCTCACTTGCAAGGGAGCCCGACCCCGGTCACGGTGCGCTTCTCCGACGCCACCGGCATTCCGCAGATCCCCGACGCCGACCCCAATGCCAGCCCGCACGGGTTGGCCATCCGTTTCCACCTGGCGAAGGGCGCCGAGGCCGATATAGTGGCCCACTCCTTCAACGGATTTCCCGTGGCCACGGCGCAGGAATTCTTGGAGTTCCTGCGCGCGCTGGCAGCGAGTGGTCCGGATGCGCCTGCGCCGCCGCCCATCGCAACTTTTCTTGCCAGTCATCCGGCGGCCGCACGATTCGTCGCCCCGAAACCGGTTCCCACCAGTTTCGCCAGCGAGTCTTATTATGCCGTCAACGCCTTCCGCTTCACCAATCGGGAGGGCAAGAGCCGCTATGGCCGCTACCAGATCCACCCCATCGCCGGTGAACAGCACCTCGACGCCGGGACCGCCGCGTCCCTGGCCCCGAACTTTCTCTTCGACGAGTTGGCCCGGCGGGTGACCGGCGGCCCGGTTCAACTTCGCCTGGTGGTGCAACTCGCCGCCGAAGGCGACCCCGTCGCCGACGCCTCCCGTACCTGGCCCGACGACCGGCCCACGATGGAACTGGGCACGCTTTCGATCACCAAGCCTGTGGCCGACAGCGACGCCGCGCAACGCAAACTGATCTTCGATCCGACACACCTGGCGGACGGCATCGAAGCCTCCGGCGACCCGTTGCTCCCGGTGCGCTCGGAGGTCTACGCCATTTCCTATCGCCGCCGCAACCAGAAGTAAGCGCACACGGGACGGCGGCGCTTCAAGCCGCAATCTCCCGTAGCACTTCGGGATGCAGCTCCGCGACCCTCAGCAAGGTTTTTGCGGCTCCGCTCGGTGCGCGCCGTCCTTGCTCCCATTGCTCCAGGGTGCGCTTCGAGACTCCGAGCAAAGCGGAGAACTGCGCCTGCGTCAGGCCGGATTTCAAGCGAGCCCGCACGATAGGCGACCGGGGTTCAACCGATGTCCGCTTGCCACGGCCAGCCTTGATTTCACGCGCGCCGTCCAGGACCTCCTGCCAGATGTCGCGGTCCCCCCCGAATCGGGTGAGCGCACGGCCGGTGAGCTTCTTAGTCACGTTCGAACACCTCCTTGAGTTGTTTCAGAATATGGGCAGGCGCGTTCTCTTGCTTCGTCTTGGCATACAATGTCAGCATCCAGAACTCGTTCGGCCGATAGCGCACGAAATAGATCACCCGCAGCCCGCCACACTTCCCCGCGCCTTCTCGCCGCCAGCGGAGCTTCCTAACACCGCCCGAACCGCGAACCATGGCTCCCGCTTCCGGGTTCTGCATCATGAACTGCTGCAGCTCACCGTATTCATCGTCATCGAGGTAGCGGGCTCGCAGGCGATCGAAGGCCGCCGACTCGATGAACACGAACACCGTCTCCATCCTACGCCTCTGGCGTAGGACTGTCAAACAGCAATTCGTTCCTCAACACAGGAAATGTAGGTAGTACCGCCCGGCGGGGCCGGATTCAAATCGCTTTCCGCAGCGCCAGCACGGCGTTCAATCCGCCGAAGGCGAAGGAATTCGAGAGCGCGTACTCCACCTGCGCGCACCGCGCGTGGTTGGGGATCACGTCCAGGTCGCAGTCGGGATCGGGCTCGGTGAAGTTGGCCGTGGGCGGCAGCACGCCGTCGCGCAACGCCAGCATGGTGGCCAGGCACTCCAGGGCGGCGGCGGCGCCGAGCGCGTGGCCGTGCATCGATTTCGTGGAGCTGACCGCCAGCCGGTCGGCGTGCGCGCCGAAAACAGAACGGATGGCCGCGGTCTCGGTGGGATCGTTGGCCGGGGTGGCGGTGCCGTGGGCGTTGATGTAGCCAATCTGCTCGGGCGCGAGCGCGGCATCGCGCAGCGCCGCCCGCATGCTTCGCGCGGCGCCTTCGGCCGACGGCTGGGTGATGTGGCAGGCGTCGGCGGACATGCCGAAGCCGACGATCTCGGCGTGAATGCGCGCGCCGCGGGCGCGGGCCGCTTCGAGCGGCTCCAGCACCAGCATACCGCCGCCCTCGCCCAGAATCATTCCCTTGCGGTCTTTGGAAAACGGCCGGCAGGTCTCCGGGGAAACCACGCGCATGGCCTCCCAGGCCTTGAGGATGCCGAAGCTGAAGGGAGCTTCGCTGCCGCCGGTGATGGCCAGATCGGTCATGCCCGAGCGCACCATCCAGTAGGCCTGTCCGATGGCGTGCCCGGCCGAGGAGCAGGCCGTGGAGATGGTGAAACTGGGGCCGGTGATGCCGAACTCCATGGAGATGTGGCTGGCGCCGGCGTTGGCCATCGTCTTGGGTATGGTCAGCGGGTGCACGCGGTTGTGGCCCAGCTTGTAAACCTCGTGAAAGCCGATGTCTTCCGTGCTCTGTCCGCCCACGCACGACCCGGTGACGATGGCAGCCGTCTCGCACAGCTCCGGCGTCCAGGCCACGCCGGCCTGCGCGACGGCTTCGCGCGCGGCGATCACCGCGAACTGGGCGAAGCGGTCCATGAAATCCGCGCGGCGGTCGTCGAAATATGGCTGATGTCTGTAGCCCCGCACTTCGGCGCCGTTCTGGAAGCGGATCTGGGACATGTCGGTCGATTCGATAGGGCCGATGCCGCTCCGCCCCTCGCGCAGCGATGCCGCGAATTCGTCGATATTCCGGCCGAGCGCGCATATCGCGCCGGCGCCGGTTATGGCCACGCGCCGCATGGGCTATTGGCTGGCCGCGGTGCCGGCGCTCTTGGCGGCCACCAGTTTCTCCACGCCCGCGCACATCTGCCGCACGTTGCGCACGCTGCGCACGTCGTCGTCGGGAATGCTGATATCGAATTCGTTCTCGAGAGCGAAGAGAATCTCCACGGCATCCATGGAGTCGATCCCCAACTGCTGAAACTCCTTGTCGATGGTAACCGTCTCGAGCGGAATCCGCTTGGACGTGGCCACCACCTTCAGAACCCTTTGAATCAATTCGTCGGACATAGTAATCGGCTCAGCGTTCGGAACTCATAGCCCCGTTCCAGCAGCAGGGGGACCAGGCGCCGGACGGCCTGCACGGTCGCACCGATATCCGGCCGGGCGCGAAGCTCGCGCCCATCGTGAAGACACAGAATAGCGCCATTCGATACGCGCCCGGCCACGCGTGCGACGACATCGTCCGCCTGCAGACTCCAATCATATCCGATTACGGTCCACATGACGCCGGTGAGATTCAGGCGCCGCTGCGCCGGCCCCATGCCGAACCAGCGCGCGCCAAAAGGAGCGCGGAACCAGGCCGGCCGCACGCCGGTGTGGGTTTCGATGGCCTCCTGGGCGCGCCGGAGGTCGTCTTCGATAAAGCGCCGCGACCGGAAGCAGAACAGCGGATGCGTGTGGCTGTGGTTGCCGATGGCGTGGCCGGCCTGAGAGACGGCGCGCGCCACCGCGGGCAGCCGCTCCACGTTGGCGCCGCACTGAAAAAACGTGGCCGGAACGCGGTAGCGCGCCAGGATTTCCAGGATCTCGGGCGTGCCCTCGCTGGGACCGTCGTCGAAGGTAAGGGCCACCGCGCGGCGGTCGCGGCGGCCGCGCCACACCGACGGTCCGAAGACGGCCGACGAGCGCCCGCGCACCGCCCAGGCCATCCACGCTGCGCCTGCGCCAAGCGCTGCTCCGGCGATGGGCAACTGGTCCATGACGCTTCCATTCTAAGCGGTCAGCGGCCGGCCGCCGGCCTGGCGCTCCGCAACGTCGCAAAGACCAATAAAGGCAACGCCGCCAGCAGCGCCATCCACAGTCCGATGGCCCAGGCCGCGAGCTGCCCGAATCGAAACCGCAACTGAAACGGGAAGTAGTAAAGACTCCGCCATTCGGCTGGAACTCCGGCGAACCGGCTGCCGTTCTCGCGGTTCCGCGCGATCTCGACCAGGTTGACGGCGCGGTTGACAATCACGCCATGGCCGAAGCCTCGGTCCCGCTGGATAACCTCCAGGTTCGGCGCCAGCGTGGTCGATGCCGCCTGCAGGACCAGCGCCGCACACACGGCTGCCCAAGCGGTGCGCCGCAGCAGACGCGGGAGCGCTCCGGAGAAAGTGAGCAGCAGCGGGACGGCAAACAGACAAAGCAATTGTACCGGCAGGGTCACAAAGCGGTGGCCCCAGGCCACGTCTCCACCAAAATCGGCATAACTGGCATAAAAGGCGGTGTAGCCCAGCAGCAACACCGTCAGCCAGAGAATCGCCCGGCGCACCTCGGAGCGAATCGAGCGCCACTTCCACGCGGCAACCAGGAGCAGGACCACCAGCAGCGGGTCGAACAGAAAAACCGATTTATCGGGAGAGAACAGAGTGCCCCAAAAGCCCTTCCAGAACGGGTAGGAGAACGGAAACGTAGTGGGGGCGCCGGCGGGCCTGAACTGCCTGCCAAAAATACCCATATAGGTACTGAACAGTTCGCCGAAACGGTGCCAATGATACCAGCGGTCGAAGACCAGCGCGGCGGCGACCGGCGGCAGATACGCGGCGAGCAACTGCTTCCGGTTGCCGGCGAGTGAAAGGGCGAACAGGAGGAGCACGGCAGTTTCCAGCAGCGAGGGCAGGCGGACGAGAATGGCGAACCCGCACGCGCCACCGGCGATGGCCGCCCACCGCGCTCCCCTCCCGTTCTGCCAGCGCCGGACGGCGTAGAGCGCACCCAGGGCGAGCAGCAGCAGAAGGTTGTTCTCCGCGGCTCGCTGCACATATTGCAGGTTTTGAGTTCCGAACAACAGCGCCAGCGCGCCGGCCATGCTGACGCCGTTCGGAAACTGGAAAGACACCAGAACCTCATACGCCAGGGCCAGCGTGCAGGCCGTGATGAACGACTGCATCAGGAAGGCGATGAGTAGCTCGACGATCTGCTGTTGTTTCACGGAATCCAGCCGGTAACGGCCAAGACGTGGGACCACCGTCGCACTGACCACGGCATCGAAAGGAACCAGCACCAGGCTTTGGCCGATCCCATACCAGGCGTGGCGCTCCCCATTTTTTCCGGTGATTCCAAAACCCGCATCTGCGGGGCGCACCGGTGGTTCGCCGAGGCGGATCCACCGTGCCACCTGCAACCTCCGGGTAGTGTCGAGGATTCCAAAATTTCCCGGGTTGACGAGGGCGCAAACGGCGAGCGAGAGCAGCCCGAATAAGAACAGCCGGCGGCAGCCTGCGGAGAGCCGGTGCTTCATGAGGCTAAAATCGCTTCTTGAAGAAAAAGTCGATCCCGAACAGGCCGTTCTCTTCCCGCAGGGCCACCACCGACCATTGCTTGGCGAACGCCCACTCCATGCGTACCACCTGCGGGTTGCTAGTGGTCACGTTGGTGATGTAGGTGAACGTGATGTCCGGGGTCACCTGCTGCTCCAGTGTGAGACGCGCCTGCGGGTTGTTTTCCACTCCGGGCAGGGTGGGATCGATGCGCAACTGGCTCACGCCGAAGAAACGCTGCAGGCGGCCGGCCACCGGGCTGGCGATGGCCTGCCCCAGGAGCGCCGAAGCGCCCATCTGCTGCCACGATTGCGGCGCCGTGCTCTGCTGCGTCAGCAGCGTGGGGTCGGAGGTCGGGGTCCGCCCCGTGGCCAGCAGCGCCACGATCTCCTGGAATTGCAGCGGGGGGTCGGAGCGCGGCGTCAGGTTCAGCTTGGTCAGCGGCCCCGAGACGTTGAGCGTGATATCGATGCCGCGCGCCTTGGTCTCCAGGTCCACGTCCAGAATGGGATCCACGCGCACCGGGTTATAGAACGCCACCGAACCCTGGTTGATGGTGTACTTGGTTCCGAAAAACACCATCTGGCCCTGGGTGATGTTGATGCGCCCCAACACCGCGGGATTGCTGAAGGTGCCGCGCAATTTCAGGTTCGCTTCCACTTGCAGATCCTGCGTGAGCGCGCTTTGAAACTGGATGTCGGGAGCGGTGTCCACCTGGACATCGAAGTTCAGGCCGCCGATGAAACCGGTCCGCGCCGATGCGGTGCGGACGGGCTGCGCGGATTTCGCCAGGATCGAGCTGAAATCCGATTGCGGGTTGAATCCCGTGCGCAGGATGGTGAGCGTGCCCGAGATCATGCTGCGGTCCGAGGTGCCAGTGAGATTCAGGCTGCCGTTGGCCACCGTGCTGACGCCCTCGGGATAGCGCACGCGCACCTCCCGGACGCGGGCGTGCACTCGGAAAATGGCCTGGCCTTCCGCGTAACCGGCGAAACCCGATAGATCTATCTGGCCGCCGCCGGTCTCGCCGGTGAAGCTTTGGATGGTGGCGCGGTCGCCGGTGAACGCAATCACGCCGCTGGCCTTCGATATGCCGTTGGGGAAATCGGCCAGGCTGAACGCCGCATCCTGGAACTCCACGCGGCCATCCACCTGGGGCGCGTCGAGCGCGCCGCGCACGGCGAAGCTCCCCGTCAGCTCGCCCGATGAAACGAAGTCGCGGTTGAAATCGTGCAAAATGGCAAGATCCACCTTACCCTTCACGCGGACGTCGAGCGGGCTCTTGTCCTGGAGCGACATTTTACCGGTAATGGCCATGTCGGTCGAGCGGCCCACCAGCCGGGCGCTCTCCACGGTCACCACGTCGTTCGCCAGGGTAGCGACAATCGGGCCGGAATTGCGCAGCGTGAGCGTCTCCGCTCCGCCCAGACGATTCCCCGCGCTATCCGGGGCGGAGCTTAGTTCGAATTGCGGAATGCGCAGTTCGGCCTTCATCATTTTCGGCTTGAGGGCGGGCCCGGTAATATGAACCGCGCCCTCCGCGAAACCGGAAACCGGCGGGCTGGCGGCCGGAGCCGCGGGCGAAATCCAGGCGAGCAACTGCGCGAAATCAAGCTTCGAGAAGGTGATGTTGGCGCTGCCCTGGTGGTCTCCGTCCAGGCGCCATTCGCCGTCGCCGCGGACCGCCGACCCGGCCACGTTGGTCTCCAGGTGCGCCCGCAGCAACTGGCCCTGCGAGTCGGCGGTCAGATGCGCATCGCCCAACGGTTGCCCGGTCAACTGCAGGCTGTGACCCAGGATGTCGGCATGGAGGTCGAGCACCCGCAACCCGTCGGCGCCCTTGCCGGATGCCAGGTCGACCTCCCCCCGGATCGCCACTTGCACCGTCCCCTTCACGCCGGGGCGCTCCTTAACGAGCGTCCGGACCTGGTCCAGCGGCATGGCGTTGCTGTTCACCTGGAAGCGCAGGCGGCCGGCATCGAAGACCTTCGGCTCGTGATCGAAGGTCGCGCTCAGGCTGACCTGCTTGCCACCGGCCAAGAGTTGCCCCGAGGCCACGGCCAGCGTGCGCTCGTTTACATTCACGTGCCCGGTGAAGCGGTCGAAGGGTTCCTCGCGGAAGGCGCCGTCGGACACGTCGAGGTCGGCGCCCACGGTAGGATTGCCGATGGTGCCGGCCACCTGCGCGCTGCCGCTAAGCGCGCCGGTAAGCGCGATCTTGGCATCCACCAGCGCCAGCAGATCGGCCACCGGCGCGTTGCGAACGGTCCCGCTGCCCGCAACGGAGCTGTGGCCGTCCGCCTTCCACTGGTCGAGGCCCAGCGATCCCTGGAACTGCGCGCGCCACTGGCCGCGCGCCAGAGAAGCATTCTGCAACGCGGCGCTCGCGGACGACAGGGCCACGTCGGCGGCGAGTGAATCGAAGCTCTTTCCGGAATAAGAAAAGCGCGTCACCGACAGGCGGCCGGCGATCTGCGGATCGTCCACCTTGCCGGTCACCGTGCCATCGAAGACGGCCGCGCCATGCTCCAGTTTCACCGGCAACGACGCCGCGCTCTCGCCCAGCACGGGCAGAAAATCGTTGACATCGCGCGTCTCCAGGTGGACGCGGATCTGGCGGTTGATGGCGCCCGAAAAATCGGCGTGCGAGGAAGGCAGCGTGATGGTGGAGCGGCCCAGGTCCAGCGTGTCGCTGCGCGCGTCGTAGGCGGCGGTGATGCGGGCGAAAACGGGCGCGCTCTGCGGGGCCGGCGTCACCACCAGGTTGGCGGTGGCGCGCAACTGGTTCTTTTGCTGGAGCACGCCCTCGATGGTCACCTGGCCGGTGGCGATGCCGTCCCACGGCAGCGCTTCCTTGCTATACAGGGCCACCACGCGCCGGGCCGCCACGCCGCCGATATCGCCCATCACGCGGAAGCGCCGGAAGTCGGCCAGCCGTGCATCGCCGCCAAAGCTGCCGCCCAGCCCCCCCAGCTCGATGCCGCGCAGTTCCAAGTCTTGGCCGCGCAGGGAGACGGCGCGAATGCTTCCCTCCAGCGGGACCGGGCTGGCCGGCGCCCGGTAGTTGCCCGCGAGGCGCATCCCCGTCACCTCGATGCCGTTGGCGCCGGCGGCCACCGCGCCCTCGGCGCGAAAGTCGCGGAGTGCCACGTAGGCGCCGTTGAAGTCGATGTTGTACGCGTGCAGGTTGCCCGTGGCCGACAAGCCCGCCCCGTCCGTCCACGTGGCCGTGCCGCCCACCTGGATGGTGCCGCGCTCCAGCAGTTTCGTCTCCAGCACGCGGTCCAGATCGCGCACCGCAACGCGAACGTGGTAGGGGAACGACCCGTGCGGCGTGCGGAGATCCTCGAGCGCGCCCGAGGCCTCTATCACCGAATCTCCCGTGGTGAGCTTCAGCGCGTTCAGCTCGATGCGGTTCCGCTCCGCCGTCACCGCCAGCGCCACGCCGAACGGCGTAACCGCCAGGTCCGGCCACGCCACCACCAGCGGCTGGATGGAAATATTGCCGCGATAGCGCGGGCCGGCACGGTCGTACTGCAGCCGGGCGTTGAGATTCTGTCCGCGCGCGTCGAACGGCGTCGCGATCCGCGCTTCCACCTCGAAGATTCCGTTTTGCAGATGGAACCTCCCGATCTTCATGTCCAGGATGTCTTCCACGGTGGTGGTGTCGCTATGCTTCCGGATGCGCGGCTTGGGAACGTTGGTGCCGCCGTCCGGATAGACGATCAGGTAGATCCGCGGGTCGATCACCTCGAGGTCGTGAATGTCGACATCGCGTTTGAACAGGGAAACGATCTTCAGACCCGCCGCAGCCGAAGCGGCGTGCAGAAGCGGAGGCCTGTCGGACGGCTCGGTCCCGTGGAGCGTGAAGCCTTTCACCTCCGCCCGCAGCTTCCGCCAGTCGAACTGGAACGAGCCGATTTCCACGCGCCCGCCCGTGGCCGTTTCCACCACGCTCACCAGCCGTTCGCGCACCTTGCCGTAGAACCACGCACTCCGCAGCACGAGAACGGCGGCCACGGCAGCGGCGAGAATGCCGCCGGCCAGGATGGCGGCAATCCAGGCAAGGCGCCTGCGAGTCACTGGAAAACCTCCTCGTGGAACACGATCTCGGTACGCCTGCGGGCCTCTTTGAGCCAGGTGTCCACGGCCTGGTCCACGCGCTGGCCAGTCAGCTTCTGCTCGATCTGGTCGCGGTAGTCCTCGATATCCACCGTTTGGCCGGGATGGGCCGCCTGCGCCGCCGGCTGAACCACTTTGTCAAAGTAGTCCTGAATCTCCTGGGCGGTCAACTGGACGCCGGGCCGGAATCGCACTCCGATGAACAGCAGCAGGGTGCGCTGCCAGAGCAACTCGTCCTTCACGTCCTGCTCCGTAATACCGGCGTCGGCCAGAGCGTGCCGGTACTCGATGTCGCTGGGGAAGTAGTCCTTCTTGAACTTCTCGATCACCGGCTCCACCTCGGCGGCGCTGGGAACGGGGTAGCGGCTGGTTTCCAGCTCGCGCCGGATGAGTTTCTGTTCCACCATCCGCTCCGCGGCGGCGCGCTTGCCGGCGGGGCTGAAATCCGGCTTGCCCTTGGCTCTGTCCAGAAAAGCGATGACGCGGATCTCGCGGTCGAGATCGCTTGCCGTGATCACCCGATTGCCCACCGAGACGGCGATGCGGTCGATGATATCGGCGCGCGCGAGTGCCCCTGCCCACAACGTGGCGCACACGATCCGCCTTGGCCAGGTGCTTCTCAAAACGTCTGCCCTATGGAGATAAAATACTGAAAATGGCTCACATTCTGCACCGAGCACCGGCTGGCGGAGGGGTTGCCGGGCGCACACGGGTTGGGGCCCGCGTTGATCAGATCCTGTAGGTTTCCCCCCAAGCCGAAAAAGTACGGTGGATTAATGCTGTATCCCAGGTCCACGCGCAGGGGGCCCACGGGCGTGCGGTAGCGGATGCCGAATCCCACGGAATGCACCATGTAATTGAAATCCTCCGAGGCGGGACTGGTGGTCCCGGTGGGCCGGTTGCGCTGGCGCACGCGAAACGAAATATCCGCGAGGCTCGAATACACGTTCCCCGCGTCATGATACAGCACGCCGCCCAGATTTTCGCCGATCAGGGGAAAGCGCAGTTCCGTCTGGTTGAACAGCAGGGCGTTGCCGCCCAGGGGAAAACCGGTGGAGATATCGCGGGGGCCGGCCTGTTCCTCCGGAAAGCCGCGGTGCGAGGCGGCGCCGCCGCCGAAAAAACGCTCCGGCAGGGGAATCGCTTCGTTCGGGTCTCCGGCGTTGTGGAAGCCGTAGATATTGCCGAACTGCGTGCTGCGCGCCAGCACGGTCCGCTTGCCGATGGGGTAGTACGTCGCGTTGCGCACCAGGAACCGCATGAAATTAGGCTGCGAGCCCAGAAACCTCTCCGCCAGGCCGAGATCCGCCGTGGTGTAAATGCCCTTGTGCGGGTCCACGGGATCGTCGCGGCGGTCCACCACCAGATTGATGGACGTGATCCCCACGCGCACCGGTTGCGAAAGCTGCGGCACAAGTAACACCGAAAGCTTCAGGTTGCCGACGGTGACGTAACGCCAGGCGTAGCGGTAGAACAGCGTGGTGGCCTTGGAGAGCTTCTGCGATAACTGCACCGAGCCCTCTTCGCGCTTGAAGTCGAACGTCCGCACGTCGCGTGAGTTTTCGAACAGTCCCGTCAAGGACACGCTCAGGTCGTCCCGGCCGCCGAACCGCGGCCAGGAGTAGTTGAGCAGCGCGCGCTGTTCGAGCGTCGAGGCGCGCGTGCGCAGGCTGATGGAGTGCGCCAGCCCCCAGAGGTTGCTGCGCGTGAAATCCACCGAGACGCGCGGGGAAAAACCAGTGGCCCCGGCGGGCGCGTCGAGGCACTGCTGGCATCCGCCGATCTGCCCCAGCTCGGCGCCGAACCCGGTGGCCAGCGAGTACCGCCGGGCCTCGTCCAGTTCGTACACGACGTATTTCGAGTCGGTCTCCCCGTCCGGATCCTGGATGGCGGCATTCACCCGCGCGAAAACCCCCAGGCCGTAGAGCCGCCGCTGGGTATCGGTGACGGCGGTGGGCGACAGCGGATCGCCCGGGTTCAGCTCGAAATTGCGGTACACCAGGCCGGGCCGCGTGAACTTCAGGCCGCTGGCCAGCACCTGCCGCACAAACTGCTGCTTGCCTTCGTTGACCACGAAGTGCAGGTCCACCCGGTTGGGTTGGGCGTCCGGCTTGAAACTCCACTGGAACGTGGCATTCGGAAATCCCTTTTCGAAGTACTGCGCCAGGATGGTATCGCGGTCCACCGCCACGTTGTATTCGCTGAAGGGCTGGTCGGCCACGGAACTGAGCTTGGCCAGGATGCCGGCCTTGTCCAGTTTCTCGATGCCGTCGATCTGCAGATCGTTGACGAAGTATTGCGGCCCTTCCTCGACGGTCAGGTACACGGCGATATTGTCGGTCTTGCCCAGATAGTCGTCCTGCACCCGGTGGGTCACCTTCACGTCGCGGAAGCCGTTCGACTGGTACAGGTTCACGATGGACTCTTCGTCGTTGCGGAGCAGGTTCTCGCTATAGCGGCCGTGCGGAAACTGGAGAAACGACGCGGGCTGGAGGTACATGCGCTCGCGCAGCATTTCCGTCTGAAAGTACCGGTTGCCGGCGATGTGGATGGCCACCAGCTTGTGCCGCAGCCCGGTGTTGACCAGATAGTCGATGGACGCCCGGTCGTTGGTGACGCGCTGTTCCTTGAACGCCACCTGGGCGTCGAAGTAGCCTCCCGATTGCAGCGAATCCTGGAGATTGCGCGCGCCCTCCACCAGGAGGTCGTGGTCCACGGCATGTTCCTCGAAGATCGGAACGTAGCGCTGCAGCTTCTTCTGCGAAATCTTGGCGCCTATCGTGTGCACCTCGATGCGCGGCCCGGCATCGATGCGCAGCGTGGGGATGGCGCTGTTGGTGGCCGGTTCGTACTTCATCGACTCGAGGGATACCTTGGCCTCCAGCCGGTTCTCTTTTTGATAGAGCGCGCGCACGCCATCCAGGCCCTGGCGCACGCGCGTCTGCGTCATGGGCTTCCAGGTGTGAAAGATCCAGCGGCGGAATTTGGTGGCGGAAAGAATCCGGCTCGGGTCCACCTTCGTGTCCCCGATCGTCACCGGTGGGCTGAACCGCGCGCGGGGGCCCTGCGCGAGATCGAAGCGGATGTTCACCTGTTGGTAGCTGCGGCCGGTTTCATAATCGAAAACCGGGTGGACCTGGCTCTGAAAAAAGCCGTTGTTTTCAAGCAGCCGCTGGATGCCGGTGACGGCTCCCTGGAGGCTGATTTCGGTGTAAAGCTGGCCCAGGTCCAGCCGCGTGGCATTTTCCAGTTGCCCGCTGTTCGGCGGGCTGGAGACGCGGCCCCCCATCGAGAGGTTGCCGATGAACCAACTGCTCCTGGTGATAAACCGGATCAGCACGCCCGTCCCGTAGGGTTCGGCATCCACCTGGATGTCGGCGTATCTGCCGGTGGCGAACAGCCGCTCGATGCTGGCGCGCACCTGGGCGATGCGCAGCGGCTGGTTGGTTTTCAACGGCAGAATATCGTGCAGCTCCGCGGGGTCGAGGGGCTGTACCTTGGGGTCGAACTGGATGTTGAGAACCTGCAGGCCCTCATACTTCTGGTGTTGCGCCGGAAGCATCGGAGGCGCGAGAGCCGCCAGAATAACGAGCGTGACCGAGGGCCAGTAGGCGAGCAGCGGGCGCACCATCATCATGATAACGTAAGCCGTTTCTGGCAACTCTGTTACCATCGGCGTCCGTGCCCAGGTGGGGCATGCTTCAGCTTGCCCGAACCTTGTTACCATCGGGTTCATGGATGCGGCCGGGCGGGAGCGCTACTCGCGCCAGATCCTGTTTCCGGGGATTGGCGAGCGCGGGCAGGAGGCGCTGCTCGCCGCGCACGCGGCGGTGGTGGGCTGCGGCGCCCTGGGCAGCTTTCACGCCGCGGCCCTGGCGCGTGCCGGTGTGGGGCGGATCACCATCGTCGATCGCGATTACGTGGAGCCGTCGAACCTGCATCGCCAGTGGCTGTTCGAGGAATCCGACGCCGCCCAGGCGCTGCCCAAAGCCGCCGCGGCCGAGCGCCACATCGCGCGCATCAATTCCGCGGTTCGGGCGCGCGGCGTGGTGGCGGACCTCACCGCCGGCAACATAGCCGAGCTGCTGGACGAAGCCGGCCTGATTCTCGATGGCACCGACAACTTCGAAGCGCGCTACCTGATCAACGATTTCGCGGTGAGCCGCGGTATTCCCTGGATCTACGGAGCGGCCGTAGGCAGTTACGGCCTCACCATGACGGTGATTCCGGGGCGGACCGCCTGCCTGCGCTGCGTTTACCCCGAGCCCCCCGCGGGCCCGCAGCCCACCTGTGAGACGGCCGGCGTGCTGAACGCCATCGTCTCCGCCGTGGCCTCGCTCCAGGTGGCCGATGCGCTCAAGATCCTCTGCGGACGGCGCGACCTGGTCTGCCCCCGCATCACCACGCTGGATGTCTGGAGCGGCGGAATCCGCCAGATCGAAGGGCCCGCGCGCGACCCCGAATGCCCCGCCTGCGCGCGCCGCGAATTTCCCTGGCTTGAGGAATCGCGCCGTCCGCCGGTGAGCTTGTGCGGCCGCAACGCGGTGCAGATCCACGAGCGCGAGCGCCCCATCGATCTCCTGGAGTTGCAGTCGCGCCTGGCGCCGCTGGGCGAGGTGCGCGCCAACGAATTCGCGCTGCGCTTCCTCATCGCGCCCTACGAGCTGACCATCTTCCCGGACGGGCGGGCGATCGTCAAGGGCACCAGCGATCCGGGCGTGGCGCGGAGTCTGTACGCGCGCTATGTGGGGTGAGGCCTATGGGACCACGGAGACCAGGTTGGATTCGATGATGCCCTGGTCGGAGGTCAGCAGGCGCAATCCGTGCACCCGGGCAGTGGCGGCAATCACACGATCGGCGGGGTCGCGCAAGACCGCCCCCAGAGAGGCGGCCTCCATGGCAATGTCGATCGTCAGCGGAAGAATGCGAAAGACAGGGCTCTCCTCCAGTTCGCGGAACAATTCCTGCAGACTGAGCTTCATCCGCAGAGGTCCGTCACTGAACATTGCGACTTCAAGTAGGGTGATGGCGCTGATCGCCACCGTTTCGCGCCGGCGGACGGCCTCAGTGAGAATCCGTGCCTGGTCCCGGGAAAGCCGCTTCGGATCCGCCAGCCAGCGAATGACGATGTGAGTGTCCAGCAAGTCCCGGGGAGCCAAGCCGGGTTCTCCTAATCCTTACGAAGGGCGTCCCAGAGATGAGACGAGTCGAAGTTCACGATGTCGCCGACGATCTCCACTTTACCGATCCAGGCGCCCTTCGGCGATTTCCACGACTTCTTCCTCACCGGCTGCAGGGTTGCCACCGGACGGCCGCGCTTGGTCACGGTAATCGTATCGCCCCTGTCATCCACTTCATCAAGCAGGGCGAGGCACTTGGCCTTCAGCTCCGTAGCCGTGACCACGCGGTTTCTCATACTCCGATCATACCGCATCGCCGATACTGGTCATCTGACCAGGAGCCGCGTACCGCAGGGACAGATACACTGGAGTCTGGAGAGGTCATGGGAGAATACGTGGAACGGCGGGAAGGCGGTTACTACATCGTCGGCACGGGGATCTCATGGGACAGCATGGTCCACCCGTTCAAGAACGGCGCTTCACGCGCCGCTGGGCGAGGTGCGCGCCAACGAATTCGCGCTGCGCTTCCTCATCGCCCCCTACGAGATGACCATCTTTCCGGACGGGCGGGCGATCGTCAAAGGCACCAGCGATCCGGGCGTGGCGCGGAGTCTGTACGCGCGCTAGGCCGAAGTTCCCGGCCTTTTTGATGCCATTTTGCCCGTAAGATCTTGAAGGGCTTGTGGATCTGGATTTGCTGCGGCGCGATTGTGTACCCATGTAAATATGAGAAATGCGTCTTGTATTGTCGGATTGTTAGCTGTATCATGGACCCATGTACGTCGAGTCCGTCCCCAATCGCAACTCCCCTCCTGCCATCCTCCTCCGCGAATCCGTCCGCATCGGCTCCACAGTCCACAAACGCACTCTCGCCAAC
>JAIQEX010000023.1 GCA_020073615.1 Terriglobia bacterium | reverse complement strand
CGTACTTGCTGGCAACAGGGCAAAGACGCCTTCCAGCAGTTCGTCACCCTACTGCGCTCTCCGCAGCCGATGTTACTCGACCTCGTTCCTGCCTCTTTGTCTCCCTGAAACCCTAATTTTCCCCTCGCCTCGCCACTGACTCACAATCACAATGTGCGGACTCACCATTCCGTGCAAGCGGTGATTTGTCATGGTCCCGGAATGGTAAACATTGGCATGTGGAGGCGGTCGTCTTTCACAAGGGAATCGCCTCTTGTAACACGCGGTCCCGTATGAGTGGATGAAGCGTACTCTCCTCAGCGACATCGACTCTACGGCCCAGTTCCTCTTCCAGATCGATCAGCAACCCACCGGGGAACCACGGCGGAGTACGCGGACCGGCCTCGATGAGGAAATCGACATCGCTGTCGTCGCTGGCGTCACCCCTGGCGAACGAGCCGAACAGACGCACACGCCGAACGCCATGCTTGGCGGCGATGGCGAGAATCGCGGCGCGTTTGTCCCTGCCCAAGTCATCAAGGGTCATGCATCCCCATTCTCGCACCGGCGGCGAGGAAGCGGAAGAGTGAATCTGCCCGATAGATGCCCGATTCGCACGTATGGACGATTAGAGCTAAGATCAGTGGTTTCAATGGTGGGCGCGACAGGATTCCGCTGACCTCCTGCGTTGAAGCAGATCAGGGTGATTCTGAAGCGCAGCGGAGCCCACCTCTCCGTCCACGCTCACTTCCGCCAGGAGGAGGTCGAAGACGGCGCCCGCTCGCACCGGCACGAGTGACGGGATTGGCCCGGGTTTCAAAGGAAATGGGCTGACGTCTCGAAAGCTTCCTCGGGCGAGCCGTGGTCTTCGCCGGTGATCAAGAGGCTCGGTGCGTACTCTTCGTTTTCGTGGGAGTAGGTGTACCAGGCGAAACTCCATCGATCTTCGTTCCCGAAGTAGCGAATCCGGCAGAGATGCATGGGGGTATTTCGAAGCCGCTCGAGCCACTGGCCACGCGTCTCGCCAGGAGGTGGAGCACTTCCGCGCGGCATGGCGGGTTCGCTGTACACGT
The DNA here is from genome assembly GCA_020073615.1 of Terriglobia bacterium. GTDB lineage: Bacteria > Acidobacteriota > Terriglobia > Bryobacterales > Bryobacteraceae > JADGNR01. The sequence continues at coordinate 60,724 of JAIQEX010000023.1, read as the reverse complement.
CGATGTAGCATAGGGCGCCGCGGAAGCGTACGTCGATGCGAGAGAACCTGCCGGGGTAGTGCTTAGCGGCGTAGTCGAGAATGCGCCGCTCCGTACGAGCTTGGACGCCGGGTGGGATGCTCTTCCCGCCAGTGTGAGGGTTGTAAACCCACGTGCGCATACTTGATCCTCCATCATTCCGGCTGCGCGCGGAGAGCGTCGGGGGAAGCGCCGTTCTTCGCCATTTTAGCGCAGAGGTTCGTCCAAGCGTTTCCGATTCGCCATTCCTATCGAACCGGCGGGCGCGGAGAGGAGAGGGCCACCCCGACCAGCGAATCGGCGCAGCCGTAGTACAGGATGTACTTGCCCTTGAAAAGGACCAGGCCCTCGGTGAAGGTGGTGCCGGCAGTGTACTGGCCGCTGCGCTCGAAGGGCAGCTCAGGCTTAAAGATGGGGCCGTCCGTGCGGGCGATCAGGCGGGCCGGGTCGCTCGCGGCAAAGAGGGCCTCGCCGGCGGCGTAGGTGTCGGCGGGCAGATTGGGGTCGCCGTCGCGCGCGGCGTTCTTGCCGTTGTAGAGCACTACGATGCCTTCGCGGGTTACAACGGGCGGGGGGCCGACTTCGGGAAAACTGCTGTCGAAGCGGCCGGGGCGCTTGGACAGCACTACGATGGGTTCGCCCGCGGCGTCCTCTACGGGGCGCCAGTCGATCAGGTCGGTCGAGGTCGCGAGGCGTATCGCGCCCTCGCCCCAGTACATCCAGTATTTGCCGTGGATGCGGGCGGCGATCAGACGGCCGCCCTTGGCGCGGCAGACGATGCCGGCCGATTTATAGGAGAGCGCGGCGTACTTGCCGCCGGGAACGCGCGAGAAGATCGGACCGTGCTTGGTCCAGGTGACCAGGTCGCGGGATGTGGCAATCGCAGCATCGGTGGATTGGTGGTTCCACTGCGTGTAGGTCAGCACATAGCCGCCGTCTTCGCTCTCGACGATGCGCGGATCTTCGCAGCCGCCTTCCCACTCCCGGGCTTTCTCGCTGTCATCGGCGGGATAGAGCACGGGGGCGGGCCGGCGTGTGAAGTGCAGTCCGTCGCCGCTTTCGGCCAGGCCCAGGCGCGAGGTGTGGCCGCCGATTTCCATTTTGCCGGTGTTGTCTTCCGCGCGGTAGAGCACGTAGACCTTGCCGTTGCGGACCACGGCCGCGGGGTTGAAGGTGTGCAGCACCTCCCAATGGACCTGCGCTCCGCGCATGGGGCAGAGGAAGACTGAGGCGTCATCAGGTTTGATGACCGGATTGACGCCTTCGGGGCGGAGGAACGGGCCGAATCCCCACCGCGCGGGCGCGCCGGCGGCGCAGGCGAGCGCGGCGGCGGCCAGGGCGAGGGAGAAGGCCCGCTTCATGCGCTTACAGCGAATAGCGGCCCTGGGCGATTACGTGCTTCGCGATCTGGCGGCCCAGCGCGATGGTATCGGCGGGCTCGTGCTTAGACAGGCGGCGCAGAATCGCCATCTGGGTGCGCAGCATGTCGCCTTCGGCCACCGCGGCGATCACCTTGCGCGCAGAAGCCTCGACGCTCCCGCTGGCCTTCGACGCGTAGTAGCGGGTCATGGCGATCGCCTGCTTGGCCGCGGCTTCGCCCTTATCGGCGATCGACTTTTCGGCGCGCAGAATGCACGACTCCATGGCGTAGACTTCCATGATGCAGTCGGCCAGCGCGCCCATCACCTCCTGCTGGTCCACCAGCGCCTGCATGTACTTCTGGCTGGCGGCGCCGGCGGCGAACAGCGCGAGTTTCTTGGCGTTGGCCAGCAGTTTGTGCTCGGCGGCCAGCGGGCCTTCGCGTTCGTCGCCCGCGCTGGGACCCGCCATCACTTCGTCCGTGAGCTGCTTGATGGCAGCGAGCAGCGGCAACTGCCCCGCCATGGCGCGCTTCATGAGCCATCCGGTGATGATCAGCCGGTTGATCTCGTTGGTGCCCTCGAAGATGCGGTTGATGCGCGAATCGCGGTAGGCGCGCTCGGCGGGGTACTCCTCCACGTAGCCGTAGCCGGCATAAATCTGGAGGACGTGGTCCACCACCATATCGAGCATCTCGGAGCCCCACACCTTCAGGATGGAGCACTCCACGGCGTACTCTTCGATGCGCTTCTGGATCTCGCGCGAGGCGCCCTCGGCATGGGTGTCGATATCGGCTAGCGCCGCGTCGATCATGCCGATGGTGCGATACACTAGCGATTCGCCGACATACACCCCGGCGGCGCACTCCGCCAGCTTCTCCTGGATGAGGCCGAACTCGGCGATGGATTTTCCGAACGCCTTGCGCTCCTTGGCGTAGCCGATGGCGTTCTGCAGGCTGTTGCGGGCTCCGCCGAGGCACGCCGCGCCCAGCTTGAAGCGGCCGATATTCAGGATGTTGAAGGCGATGTGATGCCCTTTGCCGATTTCGCCGAGCAGGTTTTCGACCGGCACCTGGCAATCGGAGAGGATGAGCGGGCAGGTGGACGAGCCGCGGATGCCGAGCTTGTGCTCCTCGTGGCCGATGGCGAGGCCGGGCGTGTTGCGCTCGATGAGGAAGGTCGAGAATTTTTCGCCGTCGATCTTGACGAAGACGGTGAACAGGTCGGCGAAGCCGCTGTTGGTGATCCACATCTTCTCGCCGTTGAGGACGTAGTGCTTGCCGTCGGGCGCGAGCACCGCGCGCGTGCGGCAGTTCATGGCATCGGAGGCGGACGACGATTCGGAAAGCGCATACGCGCCGATCCATTCGCCGGTGGCGAGCTTGGGCAGGTATTTCTTCTTCTGGGCATCGGTGCCATACCACACGATGGGCAGCGTGCCGATGCCGGCGTGCGCGGTGAAGGCCACCGAGAAGCTGGCCAGGTGGCTGATGGATTCCGAGACGATGGCCGAGGTCACCTTGTCCATTTCGAGCCCGCCGTATTCCTCGGGGACATCGACGGCCATCAAGCCAAGCTCCCCCGCCTTGCGCAGCAGGCTCTTGGTGATGGTGAAGTTCTTGGCCTCGATCTCCGCGGTGAGCGGAAGCACTTCGTTGAGGATGAAGTCGGTTGCGGTCTTGGCCGTCTGCCGGTGTTCGTCGGAGAAATCCTCCGGCGTGAAAATGTCCTGCGGCTCGCGCTCTTCAATCAGAAAGCTGCCGCCTTTTACGCGCTTGGCCATTGCGGCCGTCTTTGTCGTCGCCATGTCTTTCCCCTCTAGTTCAGGTTCTCGAAAATTCCCGCTGCTCCCATACCGCCGCCCACGCACATGGTCACCATGCCGTAGCGGGCCCCGCGGCGCTTCAACTCCCGCAACAAACTGGCGGTCAGCTTGGCGCCGGTGCATCCCAGGGGATGGCCCAGCGCAATCGCGCCACCGTTCACGTTCACTCTTTCCGGATCGATGCCCAGCACTTTGAGGACGGCCAGCGCCTGCGCCGCGAACGCCTCGTTCAACTCGATGATCGCGATCTGGTCGAGCGTCAGCCCGGCCAGCCTGAGCGCTTTCGGAATGGCGTACACCGGCCCGAGGCCCATCTCTTCGGGCAGGCATCCGGCGTAGGCGTAGGCCACGAAGCGCGCCAGCGGCTTGATGCCCAGGGCGCGCGCTCGTTCATCCGACATGACCACGGCCGCGGCGGCGCCATCGGACATCTGCGAGGCGTTGCCCGGCGTCACGCTGCCCCTGGCATGGAAGGCCGGCTTCAGTTTGGCCAGGGCTTCGAAGGAAGTATCGGCGCGCGGCCCCTCGTCCACTTTGAATTGAATCTCGGTCTTCTTCGGCCGGGACTTTCCGTCGGGCACGATGAAGGTCACCGTGACTGGCACAATCTCGTCGTCGAAGCGGCCGGCAGCCTGCGCGGCGAGCGCCTTCTGGTGGCTGGCCAGGGCGAACCGGTCGCTCTCCTCGCGGCCGATGCCGTAGTGGCGGGCCACGCGCTCGGCGGTGAGACCCATGCTGAGATAGGAGTCCGGATAGTTCTCCTGGAGCCACGGGTTGATGGAGATTTTGTTGCCGCCCATGGGCACCAGCGACATGGATTCGGTGCCGCCGGCGACGATGACCTCGGCGCCGCCGCCGCGAATGCGCTCGGCCGCCAGCGCGATGGATTGCAGCCCGGAGGCGCAGAAGCGGTTCACGGTCATGGCGGCGGCTTCGATGGGCATGCCGGCGCGCAGCGCGGCGAGGCGCGCCACGTTCATGCCCTGCTCGGCTTCGGGCATGGCGCAGCCGACGATCACGTCGTCGACTTCCTTGGTGTCCAGGCTGGGCACGCGTTCGAGCGCACCCTTGATGGCAACGGCGCCCAGGTCGTCCGGCCGCGTCGCGCGCAGCATTCCCTTGGGGGCCTTGCCCACCGCGGTGCGCACGGAACTGACGATGACTGCGTCTCTCATGTTGTGGCTCCCTAGTTCCTCAGCGGCTTGCCGGTCTTGAGGGTGAAGGCAATCCGCTCCTGCGTTTTCTTTTCGCCCGCCAGCGACAGGAACGCCTCGCGCTCCAGGTCCAGCAGATACTGCTCGCTCACCGGCGTGCCGGGCGTGATGTTGCCGCCGCACAGCACATAGGCCACCCAGTTGGCGACCTTCACGTCGTGGTCGCTGATGAATTCGCCCTGGCGCATCATGTAGACGCCCAGCTTGAGCGTGGCCAGCAGGTTCTGGCCCGGCGCCGGAACATCGGTGCGCGGCATGGGCGCGGCGTAGCCGGCATCGGCCAGTGCGCGCGCCAGTTCCTTGGCATCGCCCAGGAGCCGGTCGCGATTCATGGTGATGCCATCGGCGGCCGACAGCAGACCGAGGCGCCGTGCCTCCGCCGCGGAGGTGGAGACCTTGGCCATGGCGATGGTTTCGAAACCCCGCCGCAAGGCCTCCATAAGCTCGACCGATTCGCTCTTGCCGCTCTCGCGCACCGCCGCCGCGGCGTCAATGGCGCGCAGGGTCATCTCCTTGCAGCCGCCGCCGCCGGGCAGGAGACCGACGCCGGTTTCCACCAGCCCCATGTAAAGCTCGGCATGCGCCTGGCGCCGCGCTCCATGGAGCGAGATCTCCGTGCCGCCGCCCAGGCAGAGGGCGAACGGCGCAACCACTACCGGGCGAGGGCAGAACTTGATGGCGGCAGTCATGCGCTGGAAGGCGCGCACGGCGAAATCGACTTCGTCCCATTCGCCCTCCTGCGCGCTCATCAGCAACTGCATGATGTTGGCGCCCACCGAGAAGTTGTCGGCATCGCCCGAGATCACAAACGCCGCGAAATCGCGCACCGCATCGGATTCGGCGCGCAGCGTTTCGGTCACCAGGCGGACGATGTCCTCGCCGATGGCGTTTTTCTTGGAGTGGAGCTCGATGCAGGCCACGCCATCGCCCAGATCCACCAGCGATGCGCCGGGGTTCTGCTTCACCACGCCGTGGGAGGCGCGGAAGTGGGCGATGCGCGCCACGCCCTCGGTTTCGGGAATGGCTTTATACGCACCGCCGACCGGGTCGAAGCACTCCCGCCCGTGGTTCCGGTACCAGGTGTCCGCGCCCGCGGCCAGCATCCGTTCGGCCACGGCGCTCACCGGTTCGCCCGCAGCCTTCATGCGTTCCACGGTGGCTCGCACGCCGGCGTCATCCCAGAGCTGGAAGGGTCCCATTTCCCAGTTGAAGCCGGCGCGCATGGCGCGATCGACGCTCGAGGCATCGTCGGCAATCTCGGGCAGGCAATCGGCCGCGTAGTTCCACAGCGCGCTCAGCAGGCGCCAATGGAAGCGCGCCGCCTTGTCTTTCTTCGCATCGCCGCCAAGCAGTTGCCGCAGCCGCTCGGGCAGGCGCTCGGCGTTCTTGGCCATCTCGAGCGAAGGCAGCTTGGGCTTCGCGGCGGGCAGATACTCCAGCGTCTTCCAGTCGAGCACCAGGCGCAGTTCCTTGCCCTCCGGGTCCTTCTCCTTTTTGTAGAAGCCCTGCCGCGTCTTGTCGCCCAGCCAGCGCCGTTCGAGCATAGTCTGGATGAAGGGCGGCAGCGACATCTGCTGCTCCGCGGCGGCGGAGGAGCGCGGGAAATTTCCGGCCACGTGGGCGAGCACATCCAGACCCACCAGGTCGGCCAGGCGAAACGTTCCGGTGCGCGGCCAGCCAATGGCGGTGCCGGTGAGCGCGTCCACTTCCTCGATAGTCAGGTCCTCGCTCTGCAGCAGGCGCACGGCCTCCAGCATGATGAAGACGCCGATGCGGTTGGCGATGAAGTTGGGCGTGTCGCGCGCGAAGACTACCTCTTTGCCCAGCCGCAGGTCGGCGAAGCGCGCGACGGCTTCGACGGCGGCCGGGTCCGTCTCCGGCGTGGCAATAATCTCCACTAGGCGCATGTAGCGCGGCGGGTTGAAGAAGTGCGCCCCCAGCCATCGCCGGCGAAGCTCGTCCGGCATGCCGGCGGCGATGGAAGCGACCGGCAGTCCGCTGGTGTTGGTGGTGACGATGGCGCCGGGCTTGAGATGCGGCACGATCTTCGCGATGAGCGACTGCTTGATCGCCAGGTTCTCGGAGACCGCTTCGAGGACCCAGTCGCAATCCTTAAGCAGCGCCAGGTCGTCGTCGAAATTGCCGATGGCGATGCGCGCCGCCAGCGACGGGTCGTAGAAGGCGGCGGGCTTGGCCTTCTTGAGGGCTTCGAACGACTGCGCCGCGGCGCCGCCGCGCACGCCCGCGAGCGGGATGTCCAGCAGCACCACGGGAAGTCCCGCGTTGGCCAGGTGGGCGGCGATGCGCGAGCCCATGGTCCCGGCGCCCAGCACGGCGGCTTTGCGGATGAGCATCGACGGCGCTTGGCCGGACGAAGACGCTCCGCCCGCCGGCTTCACAACTGGTTCAGCGATCATGGCAATGGCTCCTGTCTCGAAACTTCACGTTCGCCCGAGTTCGGCGTGGTGCGCGCCAGGCCCTGCGTCAACGTGCGCGCGAATTGCGAGGCGATCTCTTCGGCCGGGAGTTCCCCCTCCGGCTCATACCAGATGCAGATCCAATTCACCGCCCCGGCAATGGAAAAGGCCGCGATCTTAGGATCGCAGGGCGCAATCGATCCATCCGCGATCCCTTCCTCGATGAACGAACGCAGGCGGCGGTCGATCTTTCTCTTATAGGTTCGCACTTCAGCGAACGCCTGGCTCGACAGGTCGCCTTCATCCAGCCGCATCACGCACCGGCCGAAATTCACGGTCATGACGTTGGCGTACGAGTAGATGAAGGCGGCGACCTTCTCGAGGCCGGTGCCGCAGTGGGCGGCGATCTCGTTCAGGATCTCCTCGATGAGCCCGGTGCCGAGGCGGTAGCACTCGAGGAGGATTTCTTCCTTGTTGCGAAAGTAGTGGTAGAGCGCGGGCTTGGTGATGTTCAACCGCTCGGCGACGTCGTTCAGGGAGGTTCGCCCGTAGCTCTTTTCCAAAAACAGATGCGCCGCCGTTTGCAGTACCGCTTCGCGCTTGGTGGCGGGGTCGCGGCGGCGGCTTGCGAATGCCTTCCAATGCGATGGTGCAGCGGCTCCGTCTTTGGGCATGACCGGGGATGGCGGCGGGACGGTTGACACCCGTCCGGGTAACTGATATCTTACCCGTGGGTAAGAAAAAACGCAAGCGGGAAATTACACGGGTTCCCGCAATGGATTTACCCAGGCCGATCTTTGGAGTTTAGATCGCGCAGTTTTGGGGAGAACGAGGATGCGCACTTCGACGGAGGACGATCTCCCACTCGCGTGTATCTACCGGTGGGAACAGGAGCGGGCGGACCGCGTTTTTCTGACGCAGCCGTTCGACGGCGGGAAGGTACGGGACTGGACGTGGGCGCAGGCGGTGGGCGAGGCGCGCCGCATGGCCGCCTGGCTCAAAGCGCAGGACTGGGAGCCGGGAGCGCGGGTGGCGATCCTGTCGAAGAACTGCGCCTGGTGGATCATGGCCGACATGGCCATCTGGATGGCCGGGTACGTGAGCGTACCCATCTATTACTCGCTGCGGCCGCACACCGTGCGCCAGATCCTGGAACACAGCGAGGCCAAGGCCTGCTTCCTGGGCGCCACCGACGAAAGAGAAATGGCGAGCCTGGGGCTCCCCGCCGGCACGGTCTCGATTTGCTTCCCGGCCGCGGTAACGGAGAATTGCCTGGCGTGGGAAGACCTGGTGGCGGCCACCCCGCCGCTGGCGGGCAACACGGCACGGCCGGCCGATGAACTGGCGACCATCATCTACACCTCGGGCACCACGGGCACGCCCAAGGGTGTGATGCACACCTTCGGCGCTTTGAGCCGGGACGCCGCGAGGCCCGCCCTGCTGTTCGGGTTGACGGCGGATCAGCGCATCCTCTCGTATCTGCCGCTGGCCCATATTGTGGAGCGCATCGGGGTGGAGGCGCTCTCCCTGGCGCTGGGCTCGCGCATCTTCTTCGCCGAAAGCCTCGAGACTTTCGTGACCGATCTGCAGCGCGCGCGGCCCACTCTGTTTCTCTCAGTGCCGCGGCTCATGCTGAAGTTCCAGCAGGGTGTGTACGCCAAGATTCCCAAGCCCCGTCTCGATGCGCTGATGCGCATTCCCATCGTCAGCCGCATCGTCAAGAAGAAGATCCTGCGCCAACTTGGCTTGGATACGGCCCGGCTGGCGGCTTGCGGCGCGGCCCCCCTGCCGCCCGACCTGCTGGTGTGGTTCCGCAGGCTGGGGCTCGATCTCGTGGAAGGCTACGGCATGACCGAGACCACGGTCACGCATCTGCCCAAGCCGGGGACGGTGCGGGCAGGCTGGGTGGGTAACGCGGTTCCCGGCGTCGAGCAGAAACTGGGCGAGAATAACGAACTGCTGATCCGCAGTTCCCTGAACATGGCGGGCTATTACAAAGACCCGCAGGGCACGCGCGATGCGTTCACCGAGGACGGCTTCTTCCGCACCGGCGACGTGGTGGAGATCGCCGCCGACGGGCAGATCCGCATCATCGGCCGCGTCAAGGAACAGTTCAAGACCAGCAAGGGCAAATACGTCGCGCCCGCACCCATCGAGGGCAAGCTGATGGCCCATCCCAGCGTCGAGGCCTGCTGCCTCATGGGCGCGGGCATGCCGAGTCCGTTCGCGGTCGTTCTGCTGTCGGAGGGAGCGCGCAAGCAGTGCGCCAGCGCGATCGGCAAGAAAACCATCGAGGAGGGCCTGTGGGCCCAGATGGAAGAGGTGAACGCGCAATTGGATCCGCACGAGCGGGTGGCGTTCCTGGCCCTTGTGGAGGGGCCATGGACGATCTCTAACGGCCTGATCACGCCCACCATGAAGATCAAGCGGGCGGTTCTCGAAGACCTCTACCAGGGCTTCATCGACCAGTGGAGGAGCCAGGACCGGCCGGTAGTCTGGGAGGCGGCGGTGGCCAAGCCGCGGCAGCAGGTCTTGCAAAGCTGACCTAAGGTCCTGGTATCGCTCCGCCCGAACGCTCGGGTGCCAGTTCATGCACCTGTGTGCAGGAGCGTGTGCGCTGGCGCTGTCGCCGCGGGCGGCGCACATGCGGATTCTTATTTGGCCTTTTCGATGGTCACGTCTCCGAATTTCTTCAGCGCGTCGCCGATCTTCGAGGCGTCCCCTACCACCACCACCGCCGCCTGCCCAGGGGCCATGTACTTCTTGGCCGCGGCCAGCACCTGGTCCGGCTCCACGGAGCGCACATGTGCAGTGTAGGTCTCCAGGTAGTTCTTGGGCAGGCCGAGCGTGTTCATATTGTTCAGTTGGTTGGCCAGGCCGTTCTGCGTCTCCAGGCGCAACAGATAGCCTCCCGCCATGTAGTTCTTGATGTTGGTGAGCTCGGCGGCGGGCACCTGGGTGGAGGCCATCTGATCCAGCTCGGCAAGAACGGCTTTCATCGCCGGTTCGACCACCTCGTTGCGCACCTCGGTGACGGCGGCGAATGTGGAGGCGTCGCGCTGCGTGTTGTATTCGCTATGGGCGTCGTACGCGAAGCCCTCCTTCTCGCGAATGTTCTTGAACATGCGGGAATTGGCGCCGCCGCCCAGAATGTTGTTGCCCACCATGAGCGGGAAAAATTCCGCCGAGACGCGGGTGGGCGCTAGCCGGCCGACATGAATGTCGGCCTGCACCGAACCGGGCCGGTCCACCAGCACGATCTGGCGGCGCGGCGCGGGCGGCTCCACTTTGGGGGCCGCCGGAACCTGCTTCTGTTGCCAGGAGCCGAACTGCTGCGCGATCGTCTTCATCAGGTCGGCCCGCGCGGGCAGCCTGCCGATCAGCAACAGACTCGCATTGTTGGGGGCCAGCCAGGTGTCGCGAAAGCCGTTAAGCGCCGTGCGGTCCAGTTTCCGGATGGCCTCTTCGGTGGGCGCGATGTGGGCGTAGGGCGACGAGCCGTAGACCACCTCGGCGAATTTCTCGCCGGCCAGGAACGATGGCTCCGCACGCTCGGCCAGCAGGTTCTGGATGCGGTTCTGCTTGTACAGATCCACCTCGTCCTGCGGGAACGTGGCGTTGATAGCCACGTCCGCCACCAGTTCCAGAAGCCGCGCCAGGTTCTCGGAAAGAGCGTTGCCGGAAACGGTGAGCGCATCCGCTCCGGCGGCGCCCGCGAGCGACCCACCGATGGCATCGGTCTGTTCGGAAAGCTGCCGCGCGGTGCGCGTCTTGGTGCCTTCGGTGAGCAGCGTGGCCACGGCTTCGGCGAGTCCCGGTGCGTCCTTGGGATCGAACTTCGACCCTGCCTGGAAATTCAGGCGGGCGGTGACCAGCGGGAAGCGGCTGTCCTCCACCAGTACCACGCCAAGGCCGTTGGGCAGTTTGGTGTCGTAGACCGGCGCCAGCTTATAGTCCGGGATGGCCGGAGTCTCGGGCGCCTTGGTGCGGTCCACGGTTTGGGCGGCCAGGCCGGCGGCGGCCAGCGCGCATAGGGCAAAGAGTCTCGGTGGCATTACTGGTCCCCTTTCTTTCCGGCCGCGTCGGATGGCGCTGCGGGCGCGGGCACGATCTCGAGCACCACCCGCTTATCCGCGGTCAGGTACTTCTTCGCGGCGGCCTGGATTTCGGCCGGCGTCACCGCCATGGCCCTATCCAACTCGGTGTTGATCAGCTCCGGGTTGCCGTCAGCAAGCTCGTATTGCGCCAGCGCCCGGGCGCGTGCGAGCGAGCTTTGCAGCCCCTGGATCACCAGCGAGCGCACCTGCGTTCTCACGCGCTCCAAGTCCTTGGCGTCGATGGGCGCGCTCTGCAGCTTGGCGATCTCCTCCTGCACTTGCTCCACGATCTGGTCGCCAGTGAAATTCGGGTTATGCAGCAGAAACATGGCGTAGGGCTCGGGATCGCGATAGTCCAGCGAGCCGGCAAACGGCCACCCCAGATCGGCCTGGTACTGGATGACCGATTGCTTGCCTTTGACCAGGTCCTGGCGGATGCGAGCGCTGTCGCCGGCGGTGAGAATCGCGTCGACCATGTACAGCGCGTAATAGTCCGGCGAGCGGCGCCTGGGCCCCGGGTAGCCGACGATCACGCCCGGCACGCGCGCCAGCGGGTCCTTCTGTACCTTCTTGATGGCCTGGAAGCCGGGCGGCTCGGCGAGGTCGGGGTGCTTGGGCAGCGGCTGCGAGGGAATGTCGGCGAAGTAGGTCTCGACCAGCTTTTTGGCGTCGGGAATCTGAATGTCGCCCACGATCACCAGCGCCGCATTGTCGGGCGCATAGTAGGTCTTGAAGAACTTCGAGACGTCGGCGACGCTGGACGCCTCCAGGTCCTCGTAGGAGCCGATCAGCGAGTGGGAGCTCTGCCAGTTGCGGAACATCAGAGTGGGCCAGACATCCACGATGGCGGTGTTGTAGGCCTCGTTGTCGAAGGTCAGGCGGCGCTCCTGCTTGACGGCCTCCTTCTGGTTTTTCAGGTTGGCGTCGTTGATGGAGAGGCTGCGCATGCGGTCCGATTCCAGCCACAGCGCGGTGGCCAGCTTGTTGGAGGGCAGCACCTCGAAGTAATCCGTGAAATCGGGATGGGTGGAGCCGTTCAGCGTGCCGCCGTTCGATTCCACAGTGGCGAAATGCACCCCCTTGGGCGCGTTGGCCGAGCCCTCGAACATCATGTGCTCAAAGAGGTGCGCGAAACCGGTGCGGCCCTTTTCCTCCGCGCGCGAGCCGACGTCGTAAATCATGTAAACGGTCACCACGGGGACGGCATTGTCCTTGGAGAGGACGACGCGCAGGCCGTTCTTGAGCTTGTAACTCTCGATGGGAATGGCGATTCCGGCGCTCCGCACGGGGAGGCCGGAGGCCAACAGGAAACAGCACGCGAGCAGCTTATTCATGGTTTATTCTTCTGACGGACAGCGTTGGGAAAGGTCCCAGGTTTATAGCTTCAGGATATCACCGGGCCGCGGAGGGAACAGCGCGCAACCGTTCGCGCAGATCCCGCTCGCGCATGTGCTCGGTCCGCAAATCGCCCCAGCAAACCCACACCAGTCCGAGCTTGTTGAACAGGCCTGCGTTGTCGTAAGCCAGCAGCACACCGGCGTTATCCCGGGGATCGGGCTTCAGGTCCTTCGGCCACAGAAACACGAGCGTGGTGGCGGCCTGCCTCCAGATGTAGCTCCGCCGGGGAAGGGAAGTCTGCGCGAGATCGTCCAGGTCCGACGGCCAGCGCCCGGCCGTCGCGTGATACTCGTACATCGCCGAGCCGAACAGCTTCAACTGATCCTGCATGGCAAGGTGGGCGATACTGCCGGGATCGAAGTAGTTCCACACCAGGCGCGCACACCACAGCAGGATCAGGGCTCCCACGCCAACGAAGAGTTTCGACCTGGACGACACCGCTGGTCATTCTCCCACAGCGGCAAAAATGCCGGCCCGCGGCGACGCAACGAGGATGCCATGATTGGATGCCGCGATCTGTTACCGCGAGACCGCTCCCTGCAGCGGTCAGATAAACATCTCTTCGTCCTGCGTCGCGTGGTCGACGGAAGACTTGCGCGGCCCCTTGACCAGGGCGGACACAGCGGCCGAGATCCCGGCGGCCAGGCCGTTCACCTCGCGCACAGGGCGCATGACGGCGCGCTTCATGGCGTCGCTCACCTGCTCCACCTGCTCCACCGTGTTGCTTACCGATTGATCGATCTGCTCCAGCCGGTCGCGCGCGCGTTCGCTGGCGTCGTGCAGGACTTCGCCGACGCGCTCGACCTGGCAGCGTGCCGAATGGACGACGCCCACCACCTCGTTTGAGACTTCGGAAATGCGCGGGCGGGCTTCGTCCAAGATACGGGTGGCGGAGGCGAAGGCAGTACCGGCGCGGTCCACCACCGGACCGATTCCCTCGAACAGGGGCGCGGCCTTCTCCATGGCCAGCCCGAACTTCTCCACCGCCGGGCCGGCCCTCTCGATCACGGGATCGAGTTTTTCGATGATGGGCCGCGCGGCATCCACAAACTGCGAGACCTTCGCGTGGGTGTTTCGCGAAGCGCGGAAGAAGGCGACCACCACGCAGGCCTGCACGACAAAGGCGATGGCGGCCAACCCCACCGCCACCGTCACCACGATGCGAAATACGTCGTCAGGCATGCGCGAGACCCCTCCTCCGTTTATGCGTCAGCAAGTGTAGAGCGCCCGAGCGGGCGGCTAGCCGACGGTTTCGTGATAGGCCTGCTTGCCGGCCTCCACGGCGTCGGCCAGGTTCTCCTTCTGGCGGCCCAGAGCTTCTTTGCCCTTGTCGACCCATTGCGCGGCGGTCTGCTTCATCTCGGCGCCGCGCTGTTTCAGGTATTCGGTGCCCTCGCCTGCCTTGTCCTTGATCAGGTGGCGCGTCTCCTCACCGGACTTCGGCGCGAATAGCATGCCGAGACCGACGCCCACGCCTAATCCCAACAGGAAGCTTGAAAGTGCATTTTTGTCCATCGTATCCTCCTCGGCGACCGGCTTTCACGAAGAAAAAAGGGAAAGCCCGCAACGTAAGCCATTTCCAGTATACTCCGCAAGAGAATCACCATCATGCAGGAACGTAAGGTTCGCCTTTTCGACGCCGGGCGACTGTGGGCATACGCACTGAAAGCGCTGGCGGGGCGCGCCCATTCCACCGGCGAGCTCCGGGAGAAACTGCGCCGCCGCGCGGAACGCGCGGGCGATGTGGATGAGATCCTGGCGCGCCTGAAAGACGCCGGTTACCTGGACGACCGCCGTTACGCCGAAGGGTTCGCCGCCGCACGCCTGAGCGGCGAGAAATTCGGCAGCACGCGCGTTATCCGGGATCTGCGCCAGCACCGCGTGGCGCCCGCGCTGGCCGAGCGCACGGTGCGCAAAGTCTATGAGGACGTCGACGAGGAAGCGCTCATCGAAGAATGGATCCGCCGCAAGTACCGGCTGGCCTCGCGCGAGGGACTTTTCCAGAAGGACAAGGACTTGGCCGCCGCCTATCGCCGCCTGCTGCGGGCGGGGTTTCGCAGCGCGCAGATTATCGGCGTGTTGAAGCGCTTCGCGCGGAACCCGGAGCTGCTGGACAGTTTCGAGCCGCCGGAGGAGGAGATGCCATAGGCAAGCGGAAACAGAATGGTGGAGGCGGGGGGAGTTGAACCCCCGTCCGAGAAAGCTCGCAATGAAGAGACTACGTGCGTAGCCGGCTCAAACTGCTTTCGGCCACCGCTTCAGAACCGGCCAGCGTGGGCGGCGGCCTAGCCCGATTAGATCTCGACCGCGGGCTCCGGACCGAAGCCGTTGGCCTATCCCGCAAAATGACGCTCACTCACCGCCGCGCGGGCTCAGCGGCTGGAGCGGCTACCTAATTACTTAGGCGGCGTATGCAAACTGCGTGTTGGCAGTTCTGTTTTTCCGATCGTTTTACGGGAGCTCGGAACCCGGCACGCCTCCCCACCACGATTCGATCCCGTCGAATCCGTTACGCCCCCACATTGGAACGGCGCCTGGTGGGTTGCTTCCTCTACCATCCTAGCACTCCCCGACTATAATCGGAGTATGCGTATGCGGGGCATCTCTCTTTCCATCCTCCTTTTTGTGCCGGCGCTGGTCGCCGGCACCCTCGCGCTCCACGCCGCGTCCATGACCAAGCTCAATATCGTGGTCAAGACGCAGGCGGGCGTCCCCGTCGAGCGCGCTGCGGTCATCGTTCGCTGGAAGGCCAACAAGAAGCACCCGCGGGCCAGTTTCGCCCGCAACGCCCGCACCCAGTTTGAGGTGCGCACCAACCAGCAGGGCTCGGTCAACGTGCCGGCCATCCCCCAGGGCAGCATTCTCATCCAGGTCAACGCCAAGGGCTACCAGACCTTCGGCAAGATCTTCGATATCGACGACGAGGAGAAGCTGATCGAGATCACGCTCAACCCGCCGCAACAGCAGTATTCGGCCCACTGAGCGCGCGCCTCAATCACCGCCGCCATGGCGCGCCACATTCCGGCATCCCCGGCCCCGGCTGTGGCATCTCTTCCCTATCCAGTGGAGGTTGTGCCCCAATGAAGATTGCTGTCCTCGGGTCCGGGATCGTCGGCAAAGTGCTGGGCGCGGGATTCCTCAAGCATGGCCATCAGGTGATGCTGGGAACGCGCGACCCGAACAAACAGGAGGTGCGCGACTGGCTCCGCGAGAACCCCACGGCTGCGGCGGGCACGTTCGACCAGGCGGCGAAGTTCGGCGAACTGGTGGTGCTCGCCACTCTGGGCCGCGCCGCGCTGGAGGCTATTGATCTCGCCGGCCCCGCCAACCTCGCCGGGAAAACGGTGATGGATACCACCAATCCCATCGCCGACGGGCCGCCCGTCCAGGGCGTGCTGGCCTACACCACGGGACCGAACGAATCGCTGGGCGAGCAGGTTCAGCAACGGGCTCCGCAGGCGCGCGTGGTCAAGGCCTTCAACAGCGTCGGCAACGCCCGGATGGTGAACCCGCGCTACGAGCAGGGCATGCCCACCATGTTTCTCTGCGGCGACCACCCCGGCGCCAAGGCGCAAGTCTCCCAGATCGCGCAGCAGTTCGGTTGGGAACCGTTCGATTGCGGCGGCATCGTGGCCGCCCGCGCCCTCGAACCGCTGTGCATGCTGTGGTGCATCCCCGGCTTCCTGCACAACCAGTGGACTCACGCCTTCAAGCTTCTCACGAAGTAAGACAATTCCCAGGCGTTTTTCCCGCGTCTCGGCGATGAATCACGCCAAATCGAACTTCTCCTGCTGCAACTGCGGGTCGCTCTTGACTATCACCGTCCGGCGCAGGATCTCCTCCAGCTCCTGCAGGTACGTATTCTGGTTCGACTTCAGCAGCTTCGCCACCTCCGGCGCGACGCGCAGCAACACGTCTTTGCCCTCCACCGCGCGGGCGATCTTGTGCGCCTCCTGCAAGATTTCGCCTACCACCGTCAGCGCGCTCTTGACGTATCCCGCACCTTCGCAGTAGGGGCACGGCGTGCACAGCGCGCGCTCCAGGCTCTGCTTCACACGCTTCCGCGTAATCGCCACCAGGCCGAAATCGTTGAACTGCAGAATCTTGTAGGGAGCGCGGTCGGCGCGCATGCTCTCCTCGAGCGCCTGCATCACCTTCTGGCGGTTCTTGCGCTCGTCCATGTCGATGAAGTCCACCACGATGATGCCGCCCAGGTCGCGCAGCCGGATCTGCCGCACGATCTCCTTGATGGCGTCGGTGTTGGTCTTGACGATGGTGTCCTCCAGGCGGTTCGACTTGCCCACGAACTTGCCGGTGTTCACGTCGATGGCCACCAGCGCCTCGGTCTGGTTGATCACGATGTAGCCGCCCGATTTCAGCCACACCTTCGGCCGCAGCGCTTTCTCCAGCTCGGCGGTGATGCCGAATTCGTCGAAGATCGGATTGGCCCGCGTGTACATCCTGACCCGGTTCACCAGCGCCGGCTGGAAACGCTGCACGAAACCGAGCACGCTCTCGTAGATCTCCTCGTTGTCCACCCAGATGGTCTTGAAGGCGCTGGTGAGCTGGTCGCGCAGAATCCGTTCCACCACGTTCAGGTCGTGATGGATCAGCAAGGGCGCGGGCCGTCGCTCCGCCTTTTGCCGCATGTCGAGCCACATGTTGTAGAGGAACATCATGTCGGCGCGCAGCTCTTCTTCCGAGCGGCCTTCGCCCGCGGTGCGAACGATAAATCCGCCCGAAATCCCGCTGTGGTGAGCCTGCAGAATGCGTTTCAGACGCAGGCGCTCGTCGTCGCTCGGTATCTTGCGCGACACGCCTATGTGGTCCACCGTCGGCATGTAGACCAGGAAGCGGCCGGGCAGCGCGATGTGCGAAGTGATGCGCGCGCCCTTCTGGCCCAGCGGCTCCTTGGCGATCTGGACGATGATTTCCTGCCCTTCCTTCAACAGGTCGCTGATCGATGCCGGTGCTTTCTCCGGACGTCCGTCGGTGGCGCCCGCGGCCTTGGGAACGGGCGGTGCGATGCGCTGCTCCGGCACGCCTGCGGCGGCTTTCCAACCCGGCTCGGGCGGATGCGTTTCATGCCGCGGCGGGCGTGGGGCATCGGCCCCGTCCGGGCGGCCTTCGCGTCCTTTGTTGCGCCGCATCCGCCGCGAGACGCGATGCAGATAGCGCCCTCCCTGCTCGCGCAGCGTGGCCGTCAGGCTGGTGGGTATGCGGGCCGGCTCCGGCCCCTCGTCCTGCGCGTTCGCTTCGCTCGCTTCCGGCGTCTCTCCTTCCTCGACGCCCCCTTCCCGCTCGGCGGCGTCGGCCGGGACCACGTCCACGTCTTCGACCGTCTCCGCCGGCTCGGCCTCTTCCTCCGCCACCTCGAGCGCCGCCGCCAGTTCGGGCTGTGGCTCCGACGCGGGTTCGGCCGCAATCGCGGAAACGTCCTCCGGCAGGTCCGGAACATGCTCCGCTTCGAAGGTGGCCGCGGTCACCGGCGCTTCCGCCGAGGGTTCCGCCGGCGGCGCCGATTCCATTACGAGGTCCGGCTCCTCTTCCGGCTCCGGCGCCTCCTCCGCCGGACTGTAGCGCGAGCCGGCGCCGCTCGAATGCTTCGCCAGCGATTCGCCAGGCAGTACGAAGAACTCGTCCGCCGCGGGCGGCGCGGTCTCCGGTTCCTCTCGTTCCGGCTCGAGGGCCTCGCTGCGCGCCCGCTCGGGAAGGTCCCTCGCGCCGGCGGCATGCTCCGCCGGGCTCGGACCGCCACGGGCGCCGGGCGAATAGAACTTGGATTCCGGCAGTCCCCGCCCGCCGCCCTTGCCCCCGCGCCGGCGCCGGGAGCGCCGCCCACGGCGGTCCTGGTCGTCGCGGCGCTGCTGGTCCGAATACGCGCCGCCCGCCGCCGGAGCGGCAGGCGCAGCCACGGCAGGCGGCTCGAAGAAGGGCGCCTTCTCCGGCTCCGGTTCCGGTTCCGCCGCCTTGGCTTCGGGGCGCGCGGGCTCTTCCGCCGGCGCTGCCGCCGCACCCGCCGGGGCCACGCGGTCCAGTTTCAACACCTTCTCCTCCACGCTGGTCACGATCTTGTCGTACTCTTCGTTGTCTTCGAAGAAGTCCGATACGTAGAGGAAGGCGTCGCGGTCCAATCCGATATCGACGAAGGCCGACTGCATGCCCGGCAGCACGCGCGTCACCCGGCCCTTGTGGATGCTTCCCGCCAGGGAGTATTCGTTTTCCCTCTGATGATAGACTTCCGTTACCTGATCGTCCTCCACGATGGCCACGCGTGTTTCGTGCCGGTTCGCGGAGACGACTAGCTCCTTGGACATCGACTGCCTCCTCCGAAGCCGGAGCGAGGGTACGGAAAAGATGGAGGCTCTCTGCGTGGGGCCCGGACAACCAACCAAAGCCGCTTGGAAACTCACGCTGGCCGAAGGTGGAGCCACGATCCTCAACACCGTCCGGCCGGGAACCACTTCTCTTCCCCGGAGGAGCGCCCGCGCGCCACCGTCCCCAGGATCTTACCGGCTCCCGAATAATCTTCTTACTTCGGGCGGAACATCCCGCCCGGCTAATTGACAAACCTTCTGAGGCGGACGTTGTTCACCAGCCCCAGCGCCAAAAAACTCGTCCAGATACTCGAACCGCCGGCGCTCATAAAAGGCAGCGGAATGCCCGTCACCGGCATCAGCCCCGCCACCATCCCGATGTTGATCAGGATGTGTGCCAGCAGCAACGCTGCCACCCCCATACAGATATACATTCCCGACCGCTCGGGCGCCGTCTGCGCATTCTGAACAATGCGCATGATCATCACGAAATACAACGCCAACATCAACCCTACACCCAGGAACCCGTGCTCTTCGGCAAAGGCCGAAAAGATAAAATCCTTGTACGGCACCGGCAGAAAGTGTAGCTGGGCCTGCGTCCCCTTGGTCACTCCCTTGCCGAACATGCCGCCCGATCCGATCGCCGTCTGCGACTGGATCAACTGGTACCCCGCGCCCTGCGGATCCTGCTCGGGATTCAGGAAATTCACCAGCCGCGTCTTCTGATAATCCTTCAGAAAATGCCAGCCCACGGGAAGCACGAGCACCCCAGCCAGGGCGATCGCGGCCACATACTTCCAATGCAATCCCGCCAGAAACGCGCCCACCACCAGCACCGCAATGTAGGTGAGCGCCGTGCCCAGGTCCGGCTGCTTCAGCACCAGGACCGCCGGAACCAGGACCAGGCCCGCCAGTTTCAGCATCTCCCGCACATCCAGTTCTTCGGTCCTTAAGTCAGTCAGGTAGCGGGCTACCAACAATATTATCACCAGCTTCACGAATTCCGACACCTGGAAGTGAAACCCGCCGTACAGCGGAATCCAGCGCCGCGAGCCGAAAACCGACTCTCCCACCACGTAGGTGCCCAGCAACGCCACCAGCGACAGGATATACATCGCCGGGATATGGTGTAACATCGCGTGATAATCCAGCGGCAGGATCAGCCACATCAGCACCAGCCCGCCCGCTACATACAGGATCTGTTTCCACCAGGCGTTGTGCGACTCGGTGCCGCGCGTGGCGCTGTAGATCTGCAGCACGCCCACGGCGCAGATCAGCAGCACGATGAGCAGCAGCGGCCAGTCGATATCGCGCGGAGATAGATACCGTGACATGTGTTAATTCAGGGGCCGGAGGTCGGGAGCCGGGGGCAGCCCCAGGTGGCTCATCTCGCCCAGCCGGGCCGCCGCCGCCGTCTGCTGCTCCTTCAGCGTCAGCAGCCTCGTTTTCTTGTCGAAGTAGGCCTTCATCACGTCGCGCACGATGGGGGCTGCGAACTGCCCGTGCACCCCGTGCTCGAAGAACGCCACCACGGCGATCTCCGGCGCCGCCCGCGGCGCAAAGCCCACGAACCACGCATTGTCCTTCAGGTTCTGCGCATGTCCGGCGCCGGCGCCCTTCACGAAATCGTTGGAGGCGAGCTGCGACGAGCCCGTCTTCCCGCACACCTCGATGGTGGGCAGGCGCGCCCGCCCGCCGGTCCCGCCTTCGTTCACCACGCCGTACATGCCGTCGATTACTTCCTTCACGTTCGCGGGGCTCAGGCCCCAAATGTCCGGCTTCTCCGTGCGGTCGAGCTCCTTCACCAGGTGAGGATGGTGCCACACCCCGCCCATGGCCAGCCCGCCGATGGCGCGCACCAGTTGGATGGGCGTCACCGTCAGCGCGCCCTGCCCGATCGATACCGAAATGGTCTCCCCGGCGTACCATTTCTCCCGGAAATTGCGCAGCTTCCACTTGGTGGACGGCACGATGCCTTCTTTTTCGCCCGGCAGGTCAATCCCGGTCTTGTGCCCCAGGCCCGCCAGGTCGGCGTACAGGGCGATGTTGTCGATCCCCAGCTTGTTGCCCACGTTGTAGAAGTACACGTCGCACGATTGCACGATGCCCTTGTGCATGGAGACCGCCCCGTGCCCGCCCTTCAAGTGGCAGTGGTAGTAGTGCCCGTAGAATGTCGCGCCCCCGGGACAATGTACCGTAAACTTGTCGTCCAGCGTGCCGGTCTCGAGCGCCGCCAGGGCCATGATCGGCTTGAACGTCGAGCCCGGCGCCTGCTGCGCCTGGATGGCGCGGTTGAGCAGCGGGTTATCGGGGTTGCCGGCAATCTCCTTCCAGTCCTTGGCCTTGATGTGCACCGCGAATTTGTTGGGATCGAACGCCGGGCGGCTCACCATGGCCAGCACCTCGCCCGTGCGCGGATCGAGCGCCACCACCGCCCCGTTGCGCCCGTCCATGGCCAGCTCCGCTACCGCCTGCAGATCCAGGTCGATGGTGAGCTGCAGGTCTTTGCCCGGCACGGCCGGTTTGGTGGCGTACACCTGCCGCACCTGCCCGCGATTATCCACTTCCACTTGCCGCTGGCCGTCCACCCCCATCAGCGTGTCGTTGTACTGGCGCTCGACGCCGAATTTGCCGATCACGTCGCCGGCGTTGTATTTGGCGAACTCCGGCATGTCCAGCTCCTGCTCGCTGATTTCACCGGTGTAGCCGATCACGTGGGCCATCATGCCATTCTGCGGGTACAGTCGGCGCTGCGCCGCGATGAGCACCAGCTCCGGGAAGAAATCGCGGTGCGAATCCACAAACGCCAGGTCGGCCGGCGTCAGCTCTTCCTTGAGGACGATGGGCACATACTTGGGCTGCGCGCGGAGGCGCGCCACCCGCGCCTGCAGGTCGCTCAAGTCCAGGTCCAGCCCCTGCGCGATGGGCCACAGGTGCTCTTCCTTGAGAGATTCCCGCGCCAGAATCAGGCTGAAGGAGGCATGGTTGTCCACGATCACCCGCCCGTCGCGGTCCAGAATGCGCCCGCGCGGCGCCAGGATGGGCACCGACTTGATGCGGTTCTGCTGCGCCCGGTCGTCGTAATATTGCGGGTTCTGCACCTGCAGCTTCCAGAAGCCGGAGATCAGAAACAAGAAGACGACCACCGTGAAGTATTGAAAGACGGCGACCTTCCCCGCCGCGAACCGCGTATCGTCGCGCAAGGGCGGCTTTTCGGAAACCTGCTGTTCGAGATTTGGATCGGCTGGCGGAAGGATCACAAAAGTACTGCGGACTCTCGTCTACTATTTTATCCGATCCGTCCTCTCGAAAAGTGCCGCCCCCCGGCTTTCCACCACCGGCTGGTATCCCCAGGCCGCCAGGTCCCCGCGGTGGCGGAATCGCCAGTCGTTGGCCACCGGCGTAGGCAGCACCGCCAGGAAGCGTGGGCGCGCGCCGGCCGGCAGCGCCGCGATCTCCTCGGGAAGCAGGCTGCGCACCTCCGTGCGGACCGGGTTTCCCGCCGCCACCACGTGGCCCGCGAAGTAGCCCGCCTCGGGCAGCGCCAGTTCCGCTAGCGCGCCGCCGCGCACCCGCGCCAGCGCGGGCTTCACCTCGTTCCAGTAGGTGGTCCACAGCGCCCGGTTCCGTTCCACGACGAAGGGCCCGCCCAGCACCAGGCATAATGCCGCGGCCGCCGCGCACGCGGTCCTCTGGAGACGAACGAGCGAAAGAAACAGCAGAAACGCCAAAGCTGCCACCGCACAAACCGCGGCGGGCGGAAAGAGATCGCGCGGCACGTGCCCATACAGCATCATGAGCCGGCTTGCCAGGTTGACCGCCACCAGCGCGGCCGCCGTGCGCGGGAACCTCTTGGCAAGCAACGCCACCAGGAACAACTCGCTCACCGCCAGTACGCCATCCACGTAGCGAATGCTGTTGAGGCTGTTCAACACAAACGCCAGGTCCCCCGGGTATGCGCTGGCGCTGTACACCGAGCGGAAATAGAGCAGCCATCCGGCCAGCAGCGCCCACGCCGCCCAATCGTGCGCCACCAGCGCCCGCCACGTGCCCACCAGCAGCGCCGCGGCCAGCGTCAGGGGAAACAGCAGCCCCGCCGGAGAGACGCCCCCTCCGGGCCAAAAGAACGCGCGCCACAAACGGGCGTCGTGCAGGCTGTAGAGAATTGAGGTCCCCGACAGGTCCGCCGTGCCCGGCAGATGGACCGGCCCGAAATTAATCTGGAACGGATAAAACGGGTTGCCGTGCAAAACCAGCGCGCGCACATAATAATGCCCGCTGGTGAGCAGGAAGAAGGCCGCGGCGCCCACCCAGGCGCGAAGCCCGGCGCGCGTGCGGTTCGCCAACAGCGCCACCAGGGCCAATCCCACCACGAAGAGCCCCGTATACTTCACCGCCACAAGAGCCGCTCCCAGCGCGGCCAGCGTCACGTCCACATCCGGACGCAGGCGGCGCCGCCTGCGCCTCGCCCGCAGCACCACCAGCACCAACACCACAAACCCCGCCCCATGCAGGGCGTCGTTCTTCAGCGTGGGCACGCCGGAGTATTCGTACCACAAATGCCGCAGCGTCATACTGCCCGCCACCGCCGACAGCAGCAGCCCGCCCCGCAGCCCCAGCTCGCGCCCTACCAGCCACGCCGCCAGCGCCAGCAGCACCACCGCCTTCAACGCCAGCAGCGGAAAAAACAGGTCCACCCCGGTGACCATCCACGAGGGCAGGAACGACAGCTCCCAGAACGCCACATAATTGCTCGCGAAGGTGTACGGAGTGGCGCGGTTGGCCATCCAGTCGATGAGGTAATGCAGGTAGTTGATGGAATCGATCTCTTCCACCGGCCGGAACGAGAGCAGCACCAGCGGCGCCAGCAAACCGGCTGCCAGCGCCGCCGCGCGCGGGTAGCGGAAAATCTCGAGGCGCCCGATCACGCCCGGGAAGCGCGCCAGCGCCCGCCTACCGTCCGGCGCCAGAATCGCCGCCAGCGCACAGACCGCCGCGGCCCCCCAATACGCCCCCACCCAGTTGGCGCCCGTGAACGAAAACAGCGCCGCCAGCGAGGATTCGAGCGCTACTTGAATCCCCAGCACCACCAGGCATTCCTCTTCCGCCCGCCGGGCCCGCTTCCGTCCCACCGCCCCTGCCAGCCAAATCGCCGCCGCCAACAGCGCCGCCTCCCAGCACACGAAGCGCAGCGTGGCGTAGAGAATCGCGGGCGCGGTCATCGCTCAATTCTTCGCCATCAGAATCGCCAGGGTCACCGCCAGGTAGAGCACGGCGTCCACAAGCAGCGCGCGGTCGCGCAGAAAAATCTCCTCCGGGCTGCCGCCGGCGCCGCGCTCGTACACCAGGTAGAGATAGCGGAACACGCCGTACAGGAAAAACGGCAGGGTGATCACCAGCCGCTCGCCATGCTCCGATTGAAAGGTGTACAGGGCGTAGCTGATGATCCCCGCGCCGGTCGAGATGGCGATCAGTTGGTCGAGGAAGGGCAGGCTGTAGCCGCCCAGCGCCGGCCGGTGATCGAGCGCCCCGCTCTCCAGACTCGTCAGCTCGTTGCGCCGCTTCAACAGCGCCAGCGTGAGCGAAAGCAGCAGCGACACCACGAACAGCCACCCCGAAACGCGCACCGGAATAGCGAACGCGCCCGCCACTGGCCGCATGACGAACCCCGACGAGACCAGCAGCACGTCCAGGATGGGCTCCTGGCGCAGACCCGCGGAATACGCGATATTGAACACCGCATACAGCGCCAGGACCGCCACCACCTTCCCCCCGAGCAGCCCGGCTATGGCCAGCGCCGCCGCCGCCAAGGCCACGGCGGCCGTCACCGCGGCCGTCACGCTCAGTGCGCCCGACGCCATGGGCCGATGCCGCTTCTCCGGGTGCGCGCGGTCGCTCTCGCGGTCGGCCAGGTCGTTCAGCAGGTAGGCCGCGCTGGCCATGAGCGTGAATGCCACCGCCGCCAGCGTGCTGCGCCGCATCGCCTCGAGCGACCGGAAACTCACTGAAGAGATGAGCGGCACGAAGACCAGCAGGTTCTTGATCCACTGCCGCGGACGGCAGGCGGCCCACAGAGCGGCCGCCGGCCCTTTTGCGCGCGCCCGCTCCGCGGCCATGCCGCTCATGCCGTCTCCCGCAGCCGGTCCAGAAAATGAAACAGCGAAATCCCCACCAGCGCGTTGAGCGCGCCCAGTACCAGCCAGCGCCGCATCTCGAAGGCCGGCTGGTGGCCTAGCAGCGCGCGCTCCATCACCCAATAGAAGGTCTGGTGGAAGACGAAAAAGAAGAACGAGATCACCAGGCGCATGAAGGTGTGGTCCACATCGAGGCGCACCCCCACCGAAGCCGCGAAGTACCCCACCAGCGTCTTGGTGATTCCGAACATGCCCAGCGGGTTCTTCGACAGCGAATCCTGCGCCAGCCCCACGGCCGCGCCCACCAGCAGGCCGCTGATCTGGCTGCGCCGCATCAGCGCGAAATACACCACCACCAGCAGCGGCATCTCCAGAAATCCCAGGAAGGGAAAAAACAGCGGGACGTAAACCTGGAAGAGGATGGCCGCCAGCGGCACGGCCAGCAGGACCCAGGCGCGGAACCGCGAGACCTGTCCCTCCCGCTGGCTGCTGAGCAGGATGCGCCCGCCGGAATAGGTCATCGGCGGGGGATGCCTCCGGGAGCCGCGCCCGCCGCCTGATTCGCGCGCCGCGTCGCGTCGGGAAGCTTAGGCCCGACAAAAGGAGGCTTCGGACCCACCGCAGGCGCAGCCGGCGGCGCCGGCCCCGGTTTCGGACCCACCATGGGCGCCGCCGGCGGAACCGGCGCCTGGACACCGCTCCCCGGCCCCTGGCCCCGACCCGCAACGGCGGCGGGTACCCCGCCCGGCCCCTGTGTCTGCACCGGCCCCTGGCCCCTGGCCCCCGGCCCCTGTGTCTGCACCGGCCCCTGGCCCCCGGCCCCTGGCCCCTGGCCCCCAGCCCCTGGCGCCGGTGTCCCCTGGCCGGGCAGTTTCGTGAAATCCGGTGGCTTCGAGCCGGGGAGCCCTTCGCCGAACGTGTGCCCTTGCGCGTCGCCGGCGGCCTTATAAACCGAACGCAGCTTGTCCGCTTCCGTCCCCGCTGGCGCAGTTTGCGGAGTGGCCGCCGCTTCCGTGCCGGTGTTGCCCGCGGCCGCGCTCGGCGGCGGCGGCGCAATGTACACCGGCTGGCCTGCCACCGGGGTCGCCGGGATATCCTGGTGCACCGGGTCGAGCAGGATCAGCACATCCTCCAGCCCGCGCTGCAAGCCGCTCGGCTCCACCAGGATTTCCTTGAACGGCTGCGCGCTGTGCACCGCCTTCACCACGCCCACGGGAAAGCCGCGCGGGAAAATGCGGTCGTCGCCGGAGGTGTAGAACATCTCCCCCGCCTCCACTTTTTCCTCGAGCGGCACATAATCCACTTTGCACAGCGGCGTGCCCTGTCCTTTGAGCGTGCCGCGCACCTGCCCCTTCTGCGAAATCACTCCCGCGGCGAAGTCCTGGTCGGTGATGAGCATCACCTGCGAGGCCGTCGGATACGCCGCAATCACCTTGCCTACGATGCCCTCCGGCGTCACCACGGCCATGCCGCGCATGACGCCCTCCACCGTGCCGCGGTCCACGAACACCACCTTCGAATTCCACCCGGCGCCGGTGGCGATCACGCTCGCCGCCAGCGTCTTGGAAGGCGTATGCGCGCGGAACAACAGCAGCGCCTGCGCGCGGTCCGCCTGGTTGAGCTGGTTCTTGAGGCCGATGTTCTCCAGCTTCAGGCGGTCCACTTCGGTTTGCAGGCGGCGGTTGTCCGCATCGGCCCGGTGCAGCAGAATGTAATTGCGCACGAGGCCCGTACTGCCGCCGCGCAGCCCGTCCAGGATGCGCGCCACCGGGGTCACCGCCGTCACCGTCCACACGCGGATCATCTGCACGTCCTGGTCGTTCTTCACCTGCAGCGCCAGCACGATGAGCTGCGCGAAGATCACCAGCAGCAGGACGGTAATATTCCGGTACCGGTTGAGAAACGACTCCATGCGCCCGGGCCGCCTTCTGTCTTCAGTCTATCGAAATCTTGCGCAGCAGCCGGAAATCGCTGAGCATGCGGCCGGTTCCCAGCACCACCGAGGCCAGCGGATCGTCGGCGATCGATACCGGCAGCCCGGTCTCTTCGCGGATGCGCTTGTCCAGGTTCTTCAGCAGCGCGCCGCCTCCGGTGAGCACGATGCCGCGGTCGCTGATATCCGCGCTCAGCTCCGGCGGCGTGCGTTCCAGCGCCACCCGGATGGCGTTCACAATAGTCGCCACGCACTCGGAAAGCGCTTCGCGTATCTCCGCGTCTTCCACCTTGACGGTGCGCGGCACGCCCTCGATGAGGTTGCGCCCCTTGATCTCCATGCTCAGCGGCTTGTCCAGCGGATAGGCCGAGCCGATCTCCATCTTGATGGCTTCCGCCGTGCGCTCGCCGATCAGCAGGTTGTACTTGCGCTTGAGAAACTGCATCACGGCGTCGTCCATCTCGTTGCCCGCCACGCGCACCGAGCGCGAGTAGACGATGCCCGAGAGCGAGATCACGGCCACGTCCGTGGTGCCGC
The DNA here is from genome assembly GCA_020073615.1 of Terriglobia bacterium. Lineage (GTDB taxonomy): Bacteria > Acidobacteriota > Terriglobia > Bryobacterales > Bryobacteraceae > JADGNR01. Next base: position 33,476 of record JAIQEX010000023.1, on the reverse strand, counting down.
CGCCGATATCCACCACCATGTTGCCCGAGGGTTCGGTGATGGGCAACCCGGCGCCGATGGCCGCCACCATGGCCTGTTCCACCAGGTGCACTTCGCTGGCCTTGGCGCGGTAGGCCGAATCCATCACCGCCCGCTTCTCCACCTGCGTGATCTCGCTCGGCACCCCGATGACGATGCGCGGATGCACCAGCATCTTGCGCCCGTGCGCCTTCTGAATGAAATAATTCAGCATTTTCTCGGTGACTTTGAAGTCGGCGATCACCCCGTCCTTCATGGGCTTGATGGCCACGATGTTGCCGGGTGTGCGCCCCAGCATCTCCTTGGCTTCCTTGCCCACGGCTTCCACTTCGCCGGTGTTCTTGTTGATGGCCACGATGGAGGGCTCATTGACCACGATCCCTTTGCCCTTGGCATAGACCAGGGTGTTGGCCGTTCCCAGGTCAATGGCGAGGTCCGAAGAGAACAAGCTGAAAAGAGAACGTAAATTCATTTGAATAATAAGATTCGGTTCGGGAAAAACGGACGTATTTCGGACGGCCGGGAGCCGATTCCTTCTGGCATGGTAACACAGTGGGAGTTGGGGAAATGCCCGCACCCCGTAAGGGGGTAAGGGGGCGGTTGTTGCGGTGATTTCTGAATGATCGCTTATCGCCGCCTGGAGCCGACGAACCCAAGCAATCCCACGACCAGCAGGGTCCAGGTCGCGGGCTCGGGAACGGCCGATTCCGCCGCGAGCGAATAGTCGTAGCCCGAAGTTGAAGCGAAGCTGAATCCGCTCGAGATCGGGGCGCCGTTGGCATCGAACACGCGAACCGAAGTGATGTGGGCGGTGTTACCGAAGTTTACGTCCACGGTTCCCGATGCCGGAGCGGGGAAATTGCCGCCTATCATCTGCGCTGAGCTTCCCAGAACCAGGCGGAAAGACAGTTCCGTGCCGAATTGGACGGGCACCATGGGGGTAGTCACGCTTCCCGAGCCGATCACAACTTGTGACCAGTCCTGGTCCGCCGAATAGTCAGTCAGGTCCAAAAAGGCCATGGCCAACAGGTTGTTAGTGCCGGACTCCGCAACGTTGGGATCCGTCATGACAGGAATACCGCCACTGAAACTGATCGAGCCCGTCAGGTCCAGAACGAACTGCACGAATCCAGAACCAGCCGGACCGTTCACCGTCAGATTGTCGGTAAACCCACCGTGAGCGTAGGGGCCAAAGGGCGTCCCACTCTCGACGCTGGCTTGTGCCTGGTAGTCCGAGACTGTGACCGTTGCGTGCGACCCGAAGGCGGGGAACCCGCCGGTGGCGCTCGCGGTCATGGAGTAAGCGGTTGCCGACAGGCTGCACCCGGTTGTCGAGATTACATTGGTGGAGAGGCCGTCCGAGCAAACCGTCAGCACGATGGGTGAGGCCAGTGCACTGCACGCCAAGGCAACGATGGACAGCGCAATTACCGAACAGCGAAGCAGTCCGAAACTTCTCACGACCGTCATTTCACTCTGTCCTTTCCCGGAACGGAGGCTCCGTACCCCGGCGGCGCTGTCCTCCGATTCAGCGCCGCCACAGACCTGCCCGCACCGCCGGTCAGGCCGTTCTGAACTTCATTCCGAGCAGCGCTACCAGGCCCGCAAGCGCCGGCCCCATAAGGAACATGCTGGACGGTTCGGGAACGCCGGGCGGCACTGGCGCCTGGGGTTGCTGGTTGATTCCCAGTACCAGGTAGATGTCATTGGCGCCATTCGGTGCGGCGGTGCTTCCCACCAAGTCCGCGGTCCCTTGAGCCCACCCCAACCAGATGGTCGGGAGCGGGTTGAAATGGTCAAAATTCTCCACGAAGGGAGGGTCCCACAAGCCAAAGGTGCCGCCCGGTATGCCGGTAATGTTGAAGAACGTGTTATTGAAATGATAGGCCGCGTTGGTGACGCTGTCGGTGGCCCATAGTTGAAGACTCACGTTGTTGATGTCGCTGCGCTGGTCCCCGGCATACAGGTAATAGACGCCTTCTCCAAGGCCGGGACCGGTTATCAAGGGTCCCCCTGGCGTCGCGCTAACGCCCAGAGGCCCGCCAGTGCCGACATGATTCCAGTTCCACGTAGTCCCTGCAGTATTGATGCCCAACTGCATCTGCAGAATCACGGGATTCGCTCCGGCCAACCCGGCGAACACCAGCAAACAAGCCACAGCGATGAGAAACCGTCTCATGCACACCTCCCAAACCTGCCGCCTTACCCACGTGGCAGTGAGTCTTTTCGCGGCTGGGTCAAGTTTAGGACTGAACCATCCGAAATCGAGCGTGTCCCGGCGTAAGCACGGCGTAAGCAGCCCCGTAAGCCGGCGCCCGAATTTGCCGCTAGCTTCGTGATTCCGGATGTGATAGTCTGTTTCTGTCGATTCTCCGCGGGGATTCTATGGCGGCAGGTTTGTGGGCCCTGTTGAGGCCTGTGCAGCCCGTCAATGGGGCCGGACAGGTGGTGGCCGCGAGTGCGGTCCAGGAGCAACTACGCGCCATTCTCGTCTCTCCGCCCTTCAGCAGGTCCGAGCGCATGCAGGCCTTCCTCACCTACGTGGTCGAGGAAACCCTCGCCGGACGGGGCGACGAACTCAAGGAGTACGCCATTGCCGTTGACGTCTTCCGCCGCACCGAATCCTACGACTCCAAGTCGGACGCCCTGGTGCGCGTCGAAGCCCGCCGGCTGCGCCGGAAGTTGCAGGAGTTCTACCTGGCCGCTGGCCCGGGTGCAAGCATTCTCATCGAGTTGCCCAAAGGCTCCTATAAGGCCGTATTCTCGTCTTTGGGAGCAAGCGTGCCCTCCGTCTTCCGCCCGTGGACGTGGGCGGTGGGAAGCCTGCTCCTGCTGGCCGTGCTGGCGGCCGCGGCCTTCCTTCTGGGCCGGCCGTTGGAGAACCCGGCGTTTTCTTTCGGAACCGACGCTCGAGCACGGGATTCTTACTGGCAGGGAGTATACCTGCGCAAAGAGCGCACCGAAGACAGTCTCCGCAAGAGCATTCAATTTTTCGAACGGGCCGTGGCGCGGCAGCCCGGCAACGCCCGCGCGCAAGCGGCTCTCGCCGATGGCTACGCGTGGCTGGCCTTCTTCCATCTGGCGCCGTGGCGGGAGACCACCGCCAAGGCCAAGGCCGCCGCCGCTCTGGCCCTGCGCAGCGACGCCGCCATGCCGGAAGCCTGGGAAGCGCTGGGCCTGGTCGCCCTGTTCAAGGAATGGGACTGGCTGGAAGCCGAACGGTGCTTCCGCCGTGCGCTGGACGCCGCCCCGTCCTCCTCGGCGGTGCACCACAGCTACGCTCTGGGGCTCGCCGCCCATGGACGGTTCGATGAAGCCGCCGCCGAGGCCCGCCGGGCTTTCGATCTGGACCCGTCCTCTTACGTCGCCAATAATGATGTGGCCGTGATCCTGTACTGCGCGCGGCGCTACCAGGAAGCCGCGGAGAATGCCCGCCGCACGCAGGCAGTTCGTCCCAACTGGGCGCCCGGCTATGCCATGACCGGTCTGTGCGAGGCCGCCCGGGACCGCTTCCCGGAGGCGCTCGCTGCCTTCCGGCGGGGCGTCTCGCTGAGCGGCAACGACCCGTACTATGTCGGCCGTCTGGGCAACGCCCTGGCGCGCTCCGGAGACCGCACTGCCGCTCTCGACACGGTGGCCGGCCTCGAACGCCGCGCCCTAGCCGAATTCGTGCCCCATCTCAACCTGGCGTGGACCTACATCGGATTGGGCGACTTCGAGCGCGTCTTCGACCACTTGCGCCAAGCCATCGACGGCCGTGAAACCGACGTCTTGTTCCTGGGAGTCGAGCCGATCTACGATCCCCTGCGTGCCGACCCGCGCTTCCATGCCCTCCTACAGCAGGCCGGCCTCGTCCCGCAGCCCAATGCTCCCTGAGCCCGTGATTTGCCCGGGTTGAAATTTGTGGAAAACCGCCCATTTGTGACCATCCGCACGAAGACCTCGGCAACATCTGCTATTGATTCTGGTTTATCGCATGTAAGCCTTTCATCCACATGGACTTACTGGCGGATGCTGCCCCCTGGTTCAATTCGTCCTAAGTGTTGTTTTTGCCGCCGCTTGAATGATCGACGCCGCTGCTTTCCCACAACGTTTTCCACAGCCGTGGCGCCGGCTCACGGGCGCTGCTCGATCCGCCTCTTCAGCGACTCTGGAACTTCCGCCTCGATGACGCACCAGTCTTCCGCGTAGTGCTTCTCGAGCACCCGGCCCAGCGCGTGCAAGAGCGCAATGGTGGCGCCATCGCCGGCGGGCACGCGGAACGTCGCGCGCACGATCGGTTCCACCGGCAGGAGCGTGTCGATGGCCGCCAGCAATTGGTCGATGCCGCCTCCCGTCAGCGCCGAGACCGCCACCGCCCGTGCCTCCACACGGCCGCCGGCCTCGCTCAGCAGGCGGCGCTTCATGGTCTCCGCATCGGCTTCGCCCGCGGGCAGTTTGTCCACTTTGTTCATGATGAGAATCTGCGGAATCTCCGCCGCTCCGATCTCGCCCAGCACCTTCAGCACGTGCGCCGTGTGCTCGGCCGCCGCCGGCGCCGCCACATCCACCACGTGCAGCACCAACGACGCCTCGTTCACCTCCTCGAGGGTGGCGCGGAATGCCTTCACCAGCGTGGTCGGCAGGTTGCGAATGAAGCCCACCGTGTCGCTCACCAGCACGCGCCGCCGCGAAGGCAGTTGCAAGGGCCGCACCGTGGGGTCGAGGGTGGCGAACATGCGCGCATCCACCAGCACGCCGGCCTGCGTGAGCCGGTTGAACAAAGTGGATTTGCCCGCGTTGGTATAACCGGCCAGCGCCAGCGTCGCCAGCGGTACCGCGCTTCTCCGCCGCCGGTGCAGCGCGCGGCCGGCGCGCACTCCCTCGATCTCGTCCTTGACCTTTTTAATGCGGCTCGCGATCCTCCGCCGGTCGGTTTCGAGCTGCGTTTCTCCCGGTCCGCGCGTGCCGATTCCGCCTCCCAGGCGCGACATCTCGGCGCCCCGGCCGGTGAGCCGTGGCAGCAGGTAGTTCAGTTGCGCCAACTCTACCTGCAGCCGGCCCTCGCGCGTGCGGGCGCGCGAAGCAAAAATATCGAGGATCAGTTGCGTGCGGTCGATCACTTTGCGGTCGATCGCTTTCTCCAGGTTGCGCTGCTGGGTAGGAGTGAGATCGTGATCGAAGATCACGACCCCCGCATCGGTCGATTGTGCCGCCGACCGCAGTTCCTCGACTTTGCCCCGGCCGACGAGCGTGGCCGCTTCCGGCGCTTGCCGCGATTGAATCGTCCGCCCGGCGATCTCTGCACCCGCGCTCGCCGCCAGTTCGGCCAGCTCGTCCAGCGATTCCTCCACCCGGATGGCGCCAGCGCGGCCCGGTTGGCGTGTCTTCCACTCCAGACCAACCAGGATCGCCCGCTCGCGTACGGGGTTGCGAAGTGCCGTGTGCTAGGCCTCCGATGGTTCCGGATTGGCCGCCGCCGGAGCAGTGGAGCCCGCCGAAACGCTGGCTCCCGCCATCTGCGGGCTGGCCCCGTAGGTGTGGGACGATTTCTGAGTGACCACCGTCGAAATGGCGTGCTTGAAGATCAGTTGTTCCTGATTGTTGGTCTCGAGGACCAACGAGTACTTGTCAAAACACTTGATCCGACCGGACAGCTTCACGCCGCTCATCAGGTAGATCGTCAATACAATCTTGTCTTTGCGAGCGTTGTTCAAAAAGCTGTCTTGAATATTTTGCGCCGGCTTCTCCATTCAGTCCCCCAAACCCTTTCGGGAAGCAAAACAGTATTTCAACGGCCATTGTATTGTACACCGATTCCGGTGGCGGCTGAGTGGATAAGCGGATCCGGCTTCCGTAGCATCCCCCGGCAGTGCGAGGATGACCAGATGACCCGCATCGCCATCCCCGACGACGCCCCGCCGGTGCTGCGCGCCAGCGCCGTCTGGCCGCACCTGGAGGCGCGCGCCACGCTCGCTTACCACGACACTCTGCCCGGCTCGGAAGAGCGGCTTATCGCGCGCATCGCGGCGGCCGAAGTGGTGCTCAACATCCGGGCGTCCTCCCGGTTCACCGAGCGGGTCTTCGCCCAATGCCCGCGCCTGCGCCTGGTCTCGGTGTGGGGCACGGGCACGGACCACGTCGACCTGGCCGCGGCGGCGCGCCATGGCGTAACCGTGACCAACACTCCCGGCGTTTCCGCCGTTTCCATCGCCGAGCATGCTCTGGCCCTGCTGCTGGCCGTCGCCCGCGCGATTCCGCAGTTGGACGCGGCCGTGCGGCGCGGCGAGTGGCCGCGCGGGCAATCGGTCGAGCTCGCGGGAAAAACCTGCGGCATCGTCGGCTTGGGCGCCATCGGGCGGCGCTTTGCCGTGTTGGCCCGGGGTATCGGAATGCGCACCGTGGCCTGGACCATGCACCCGAGGCCGGTCGCGGGGGTCGATCAGGTGGAGCTCGAGGAGCTCTACCGCGCGAGCGATGTCGTCAGCATCCACCTGCGGCTGTCGCGCGAAACCGAGGGCTTCATCGGCGCTCCCCAGTTTGCGCTCATGAAGAGCACCGCCATCCTGATCAACACCGCGCGCGGGGCCATCGTCGATGAGGCGGCGCTGGCGGAAGCGCTCGCGGTGGGGCGCATCGCCGGCGCCGGCCTGGACGTCTTCGCCAGCGAACCGCCGGCGCGGGGCAATCCGCTGCTGGGACTGCCCAACGTGGTCCTGACCCCGCATTGCGCGGGCATCACGCCCGAAGCGCTGGAGGCAGGCCTGCGCCTGGCCGTGGAAAATATCTGGGCGTTCCTCGCCGGGCAGCCGCAGCACGTTGTGGCGGCGTAGCGGGGCGCGCCGTTACCACTTCCGTTCCCAGCCGCGCCACCATGCCGTGTTCTCCAGGTTCAGCGCGTCCCAGCAGAGGTCCATGGTGCGCGGGTCGTTGCGGAGCGCACGCTCGCGCGAAACTCCCGCGGGCAAGTTCACCAGTCGCGCAAAACGGTCGAACACCGGGCCGCGGTCCCCCGCCGGAACACGCGCCAGCAGGTGCCAGAGTGTGAGGCCGTCGCGGGGGCGAGCGGCGGCGAGGATGGAGCCGACCGCCGCGGCGTCGCCTCGCTCCACGGCGGCCACCGCTTGGCGCAGCGGCTCCGGCGCGTCCTCATAAAACGGAATGCCCGGTCCTTCGCGCTGGCGCGTGGCGCACCGGGCGCCGGCGGGAATGAACGCTTCGTGGCCCGCGAATTGAAACGCCACCCAGCCCATGGCCACGCGCAGCAGGCCGTTGCCCGAGCCGTCCATAGTGAGGGTGTATTCGCAGCCGAGATCGGTGGCGCGGGCCGATGGCGTATCCACCACGAACTGGCGCGGCGGCGCCCAGATGAAAGCATGCAGAACGCCTTGCTGCAACAGCACGCGGCGGCTGGTAGCGGCGCGCAGTTGCGAATCCGGGCCGACATCGATCCGGCCCAGCTCATCGGCTTCGAGCGTGAGCCCGGAGGCGCTCCCCGTGCGCAGCACCTCGCCCTGGCGCAGCGCCATGGCAACGGCCGCGCCCTGGTTGCCGAGCCGGGCCTGGCCGTTCAGACTGGTCACCTGCCAGGCGGTGGTGGGGGCGGGCGGCGCCGCCAATTGCGAAAGCCCCACCGCGGCCGCGACCGCGGCGGCCGCCGCGGCCCACCACAGGCGCGGCCTGGGAGCCGCTTCCCGCACCAGTTCCGGGCGGTGCCGGTAGCGCAGCGGCGCCAGCGTCCGCTCCAGGTGCTCGATCTCCGGGTCGGGCGGCCCGGACCGGTCCCATAAATAATGCTCGCTCATTTCTTTTCCCTGTCTCCCAACAGACCCCGTAACATTTTCATGCCGCGGCAGAGATTGACGCGCACCGATTCGGGCGTGAGGCCGGTCCGGCGCGCGATCTCCGGCCCCGTCATGCCTTCCACCAGGCGCATCACCAGCGTCTCGCGATACGCTTCCGGCAGGGTGCGGATCAGGTCCAGCGCGTCCCGCGCTTCCGTGTCCGCGCCGCGGGCGGCGTGTTCCCGCTCCAGGGCATCGTCGAGCGGCACGCTCTCGCGGGCAGCGCGAAAATAATCGATGGCGCGGTTGCGCGCGATGGCGGCCAGCCACCCCCGAAACGCCGCGGCCGTGCGTAGCCCGCGAAGCTGGCGCATGGCCGCGATGAACACGTCCTGCACCAGATCCTCGGCGTCGCCGGGCGGCACGCGCGCCAGAAGGATGGCGTGCACCATGCGCGCGTACCGCAGATACAGTTCGCCGAAGGCGGGACGGTCGCCCGCGGCTGCCGCGCGGATCAGGCCGTCCTCTTCGGGCGTCTCAGCGGACACCAGCATCAGTTGCATCATAGCGGGCGGCTATTGCTTCAGCATGGCATCGACATCGGCATCGGCGAACTTGCGCATGTCCCCCTTGGCATGCAGGCGGTCCACACCTTGGGGCGAAGCAATCACCAGCGTGTTGGTGAATTGCTCGCCGTTTTTCGCCACCAGCTCGATCACCCACCGCCCTTCCTTGGGCCACTGCTGCGCGAGCGCGAACATGCCGGGCTCGGAGAGCGCCTCGACCTTCAGCGGGATCTCGCGCCGCTGGCCGTTCACCATGCCGATAGCCGTGGCGGTGAGCTTTGCCGTCGCCGGGTCGTGACAGCCGGCGGCCTTCACGGTGACGATCGCGTTGACCTTGCGCGCTTCCGCGCTGGCCTCCGGATTTCCCAGTTGCAGAAAGAATCCGCCGGCGATCAGTTGGCCCGAAAGCGCCAGAGCGGCGGCCACGGGCGTTGCGAATACGATTGTGTTGCGCATCGATTGTGTCCCTCCTTGGAATCAATCTGAGGGGAAGACGGAAGGGGAGGGGAGAGTGTTAACCGGGGCGCCAAGCAACCGGTTCAAGGTCCGAAAACGTCCAGCATACCGTGCGCAAGAGCCTATCATAGAACTGGCCGGATATGGAGCTCGATTGGCAGGTCTGTTCGCGGGCACGTCTGTCGCGCGATGCGCGTTTTGACGGCAAGTTCTTTATTGGCGTGTCGAGCAGTGGAGTCTATTGCCGCCCCATTTGTCCCGCACGCACCGCTAAAGAGGGCAATGTCCAGTATTTTCCGAGCGCCGCCGCGGCCGCCGCGGCCGGTTTTCGCCCGTGTCTGCGTTGCCGGCCGGAATGCTCGCCGGGAACTCCGGCCTGGTTGGGAACTCCCAACACCGTTTCCCGTGCTTTGCGGCTGATCGCAGAGGGTGCCCTACAAGAGAATGGCGTGGACGATCTTGCGCAACGCCTGGGGATTGGCTCGCGGCACCTTCGCCGGCTGTTCCTGTGTCACCTGGGGGCTACTCCCCGCGTTGTGGCCCAGACGTGCCGCCTGCACTTCGCGAAGAAACTCATCGACGAGACCAGGCTGCCCATGAAAGAGTTGGCCCTTGCGTCGGGCTTCGGTTGCGTCCGCCGGTTCAATGCTGCCATCCGCAAGGTGTATGGCAGGACGCCCAGTCAGATCCGGCGCCTGGCGCGCCAGAGGGCCATCCAGCCGGAAAACCATTATCTTTTCCGCCTTCGTTTCCGCCCACCCTACGACTGGAAAGGCATGCTGGCGTTTTTGGCGGTTCGCGCCACGCCCGGCGTCGAAGTGGTGGAAGCCGGTGTTTACCGCCGCTCCATTTCTTTGCATGGCAGCCACGGATGCATTGCGGTCTCCCTCGACGAGGGGAATAACGCGCTCGCCGCGCGCCTGCAGTTCGGCAACCCACGCTCCCTATACTTCATCATCGAGCGGATCCGCGCCATGTTCGATCTCAACGCGGATTCGGCGGCCATCGCGGAGAGGCTGAGAGACGATCCGGCATTGGCGCCCCGGTTGGAGGCCGGCCCGGGGCTGCGCGTGCCCGGCTGCTGGAATGGATTCGAGCTGGCGACGCGGGCCATTCTCGGCCAGCAGGTCACCGTCAAGGGCGCCACCACGCTCGCCGGCCGCCTGGTACGGGCATTCGGGCAGCCGTTCCCCGCCTCCGATGGCCTGACTCATCTGTTCCCGCCGCCCGAGGTCCTGGCCGATGCCGACGTGGCCGCGATCGGCCTGCCTGGCGCGCGAGCCGCAACCATTCGCGCTCTCGCCCGTGCGGTTTGCGATGGGCAGATCGGCTTTGCGGGCGTGGGGGACCCGGACGATTTTGTGGCCCGGCTCTGCGAAGTTCCCGGCATTGGAAAATGGACGGCGCGGTACGTGGCCATGCGGGCGTTGGGCGAACCCGATGCCTTCCCTTCCGGCGACCTCGGCCTGCTGCGTGCCCTGGCATTGGGAAGCGCTCGTGAACTGGAGCGCCGCGCCGAAGCCTGGCGGCCCTGGCGGGCATACGCCGCCATGTACCTCTGGAAGAACGGCCAGCCGCTCAGTCGATCTTGTAAATCGTGAGTCCCGAGAGCAGCTTGGGATAGAAATCGGTGGACTTCTGCGGCATGACGCCGCCGGCAAATGACGTGCGGGCCACCTGCTCGACCGTGGTGGGCTTCAGCAGAAAGGCGATCTGCGCGGCGCCCTGGCGCGCTTCCTCCACGGCGGCCTCGAGGCCGCGGATATAGCGCAGATGCTTCTCCTCGCGCACCGCGTCTTCGCCGATGGCGAGCAAATTCCCGAGTACGCGCTCGTGCAGGACGCGGACATCCGCGCCGCCCTCCCCGAGGCGGGCCGCCATCAGGAAAAGCCGGCTGCCCATGGCCGCTCCGATGATGGTGCGGTCCCCGGCCACTGCCCACGCGCGCTTCAGCCGGTCGAGCGAATCGATCTCCTCCACCGCGAAATCGCCGGCCGCGCGGCGCAGGAATGCATCGGGCAGCCCGGCGGGGTCGAGGCCGCTCACCAGGCGGTGCGTGGCCAGAATCTTCACGCCGGGCGAATGCATGTTGACCAGGGTCATCATCACCCGGCCGGCGCCCGCGAGACCGGGATTCTCGTTGCGGAACGCCAGCGCGGTTTCGTAGCGGTGATGGCCGTCGGCGATGAGCAGCTTCTTATCGCTCATCAGCTCCTGAATGCGCGCGGTGGCGGTGATTCTCCAGACGCGGTGGATGGCGCCATATTCATCTTCGACTTCCGTCAGGGGCGGCGCCGCTGCCGCTTCCTCGAGCAGAGCGTCGACGGCGCCCGCCGGGTCCGGGTACAGCATAAAGAGCTGACCAAAATGCGCGTGCGTGTGGCGCAGCAGTTCGAGCCGGTCCTGCTTGGGGCCGGAAAGCGTCTGCTCATGGCGGTACACCACGCCTGCGGAGTACTCCTCCAGCGCGCCCAAGGCGATGAACCCCTTGCGCACGACGCGTTCGCCGCTGTCGGGAACGGTGAACTCCTGGAAGTAGGGAAACACCCCGGACTCGCGGTCGCGCACGAGCATTCCGGCGCGTATCCAGTCGTCCAGATGGCGCGCGGCACGGGTATAGACATTGTCGGCGTCGTCGTCGGCCGGGGTTCGTTCGCCCAGGATCACGCGCACCAGGTTGTACGGGCTCCTCGAAAGATAGCGGCGGCGCATGGCCGGGGTGATCTTGTCATAAGGCTGCGTGACCAGATTCCCCAGAGGGCCGGCTTGCGCGGTGTAGCGGAGAGGTTGGAACGGATAGATGCGAGCCAACCTTCAGGATACCCGACTTACTTCTGCTGCTTGATGCCGTTCCAAACGGGCGGAGTCCGGTTCGCCGCGGCTCCCGGAGGTACGGCGGGAATCGGGTCGGGATCGCGTGCCACCACGCCTTTGGCGGCTTCCGCGATGCTGACGTCGTAGTCCTGCAGAATGCGGCCCAGAGTATTCTGCAGATTGGTGCGCGCGCGCACGTACTGCGCCAGCGCGTCCACCTCGGCAAGCTGGCGCGTGGTGTCGTCGCGCTGCGTGATTACCACGTCCAGAATGGTGGCCGTTCCCAGCTCATACTTGCGGCGCGTGCCGGCGAAAGTCTGGTCCTGCAACCGCCGCGCTTCCACACTGGTATCGTAGGCGGAGCGCGCCTGGCGCACGGCCACCCAGGCGTTCAGCACGTTGACCTTGATGCTGTTTCCGAGCTGCCGGTCCTGGATCTGCTGCTGGCGGTAGTTCAACTGATCGGTAACGAGGTCGGCGCGCGCGGCGCGGTTGCGGAGGGGAATCGTGAGCTGCAGGCCGGCCGTGTAATTCGGGAAGTTGCGTCCGAAAATCTGTCCCAGCACGGAGCCGTATCCGCCCAGGAAGAACGAATTGACGTCGCCGGCGGTACGTTCCCGGAGCGAGGTGCTTCCATCGGGATTCTGAATGGGCGCCACCACGGCGTTCACCTGGCCGGCGACGCCCGAGTTGGACATGTTCAGAAATGCGCTGAGCTGCGGCAGCATGGCGTCCTTGATGCCCAGCGTGTTGATGCGCGTATCCTCCATGCCGATCCTGCTCTGCTCGACGTCGGGCCGGTTGCCCATGGCTTCGGTGATCAGGTCCTGCACGGGCCGGACCGGTTCCTGGGCCGGCACTTCCACGCGATCGGTCGGCACGATGCGCGCCGTCGCGATCGCGATGTTGTTCAAACCGTTGCGCGTGAGCACGCCCTTGAGGATCATCTCCTGCTGCTCGACTTGCGATTCCGCGGTGGTGACGTCCTGTTGCGCGGCCTTCATCTCCGCTTCCGCCTGGATGATGTCGATGGGGGCGATCGCGCCCAGCTCGGAGCGCCGCTTGTTGTCCTCATACAGCTTGGTGTCGAGCGTGAGGGTCTGCTGCTTGACTTTGAGGCTGTCGTCGAAGGCCACCAGGTCCCAGTAGAGATTGACTACGCTCGCCACCGTGGCCATTACCTGGTTCTTGAAGGTGAGGTCGGAAATGTGCCGCTGGTTCCGGGCCACGCGAATGGCGCGGTTGTTGATCGACGGCCGGAACCCCTGCAACAGGTTCTGCTGGATGTTCAGCGAGAGGCTTGCCTGGTTAAACGGATTGAACTGCGCGAAGGGCGAATTCTGGGTAAGGCCTAACTGGTTGCTCATGCCCAACGTGAAGTTGGTACCGGTGAGGAATCCCTGCTGGATGCCGTAGGTGGCGCCCTTGAACTGGGTCACCAGAAAATTCGTGCCGGTGATGTTGGTGGCCGTCTCGATGGTCGTATTGTGCACCAGTTCCCCCTGGAGGAAAAGCGTTGGGTCGAGGTTGGGAATGGCGGTGCCGGCCAGTTGCACGTTCAAACCGCTCAGCACGCCGGACTGGCCGCTGCTGGCCGTGCTTGCGCCCGTCCCGCCCGAGCCCAGCGCTGTGCCCGCCAGCACGCCCAGCGACGCCGACGAAGGACCGCTCGAAATGCTGCTCGACACGTTGCGCAGCAGCGCGCCCGCGCTGGCACGAAACAGGTTGGCATCGGCCAGGCGCGGGTTGTAGCGGGCCAGCTCAATATCCAGGTTATTCTCCAGCGCCAGCGCGATGGCATCGCGCAGCGACAGGTAGATGATTCCCGCCCGCATCAGTTTTTCCAGGCGCGGCGAGTCCTCGAAGCTGACGTTGGGCACGGTGGTAGGCGCGTAGTCCTTGGTCAGCCAGTTGAAGACGCCGCGGTGTGTCGTGGTGGCGATCTCCGGGGTCTGGGAGAAGCCCGGCAAGGCGACGAGCATGCATAGCAGTATCGCGGCGATTGGTCTTACGGTAGGCATAGGCGGATAGATCCTCGAATCCTTATTATGGCCGCAAACGGATAGCCACTGCCCGGGCGGCCGCAAGTTCTTCTTGTACACATACGAGGATACCGCGAGCCCGGTTCGGGAAATATTCGGACTGTCCGGTTCCGGGACGGCGCGGCCACTGAACGGATGACGGGCGGGCGGCGGCGGAATTAGCGGACCGTATGTCGGCCTCCGAGCCGGATTCCGTAACGCATCATGACTGCGGGGCCAGTGATGCTATGATGATGCTGTGCGGACCACGGTCACGCTGGACCCCGATGTCGAAGCCCTCATCCGGGGAGCCATGAAAGAGCGGGGCTTGTCGTTTAAGGAAGCCCTCAACTCAGCGCTGCGGGCAGGTCTGGCGCGGACCAGGCCCGGGAGACGCTCCTTCGTGCAAAAGACATATCCGCTTGGACCCGAACAGAATTTCCGCTGGGATAAGGCATTGGCCGCTGCCGACACGATGGAGGATGAAGAGTTGAGCCGCAAGCTCTCGTTGCGAAAATGATCCTGATTGACGCAAATCTGTTGATTTACGCCGTCAACCAGGATGCGCCGCTCCATCGCAAGGCGAAACATTGGCTGGAGACAACCCTCTCCGGCACCGAAACCGTCGGGCTTTCCTGGACCGTTCTTCTGGCATTCCTTCGCCTGACTACGCGGGCGGGCGTTTTTCGCGCGCCGATCGAGGTGCAGTCCGCGTTCGACCTCATCGATAGCTGGTTAGCCCATCCCGCCGTCGTCGCAGTCGAACCCACCGCTCAGCATATTCGGATCATGAAGGATCTCTTGTTGCCGCTCGGCGCAGGCGGAAATCTGACCTCCGACGCCCATCTTGCCGCCCTGGCCATCGAGCACGGGGCAGAACTTTGTTCCTCCGACGGCGATTTTGCGCGTTTTCCACGGCTCCGCTGGCGGAATCCGCTGGTCTGACGCGGCCCGTGGCTGTGAGCCTGACACGCACACCAGATCGCCCAGCCGCTGATATCGTATGCTTGTGTTTGCAAAGGAATGACCCATGGCCTTGATTGAGGGCTTTCGCGTCCAGAATTACCGGGCGCTGAAGGACATCACGATTGGCAAGCTTTGGAACCAGCAGAACACCCCGGCGCTTACGCCGCTTGTGGCGGTGATCGGCAAGAACGGAGTCGGCAAGAGTACCCTGTTCGATTCATTCGGGTTCTTGTCGGACTGCCTGGCCGTAGGCGTGGAGGAAGCTTGCGACCTGAAGCAGCGGGGCGGATTTGACCGGCTGGTTTCATCCGGCGAGAGTGGACCGATTCACTTTGACATCTACTATCGTGAGAGCCCCGGCGACCGGCCAATCACGTACGAGCTTTCCATAGGCCGCGACAGGTCCGGCCGCCCCTTCGTTTCAGAGGAGAGGCTGCGCCAGCGGCGCAAAGGACAAAAGTGGGGGAGGCCACTCTCATTTCTGTTACTAAAGAGTGGGGAAGGGCAGGCATGGGCGGGGGAGGAAAGCTTCGAAGGGGAGGAGTCAAGCCAAGTTCCCGTCGAGTTGACGGACCGAAGAAAACTCGGCGTCGCAACGTTGGGCACGCTAAAGGCTCATCCCCGCATCGCGAAATTCAGAAAGTTCCTTGAAAGCTGGTATCTCAGTTACTTCACCCCCGACGCAGCGCGCAGCCTGCCTATGGCCGGCCCGCAGAAACATCTGAACATGCACGGCGATAATCTTGGGAACGTAGTCCAGTTCATGGAGCGCGAGCACAAGGGCCGATTTCAGTCGATCCTAAACCAGATCGCGTCGAAGATTCCCGGCGTCAAGAAGATCGACACAAAGAAAACAGACGACGGCAGACTCCTCCTCCGATTCAATGACCGAGGGTTCCAGGACCCGTTCTTTGCACAGCAGATGTCCGATGGCACGTTGAAGATGTTTGCCTACATGTTGCTACTGGAGGATCCGGATCCTGCTCCCTTCATCTGCATCGAAGAGCCTGAGAATGGCCTCTACCACAAACTGTTGGAGACCCTTGCCGCTGAATTTCGAGCGCATGCCACCGGGCGGAGAAACGCCCCGCAGATCTTTGTAACCACTCACCAGCCTTACTTTGTTGACGCATTAAGGCCTGAGGAGACCTGGGTCCTGGAGAAAGGCAGTGACGGTTTTTCGACAATCAGGCAAGCCAGCGCGGATTCGACGGTTCAGAGCATGGTCAAGGAAGGGCTGCAACTTGGCAGCCTCTGGTACAGCGACTACCTGGACGCGAGGCCGGCCTGATGCACCTCGAGATTCTGATCGAGGACGCATCCGCTGAATTGCTTCTCAGATCATTGCTGCCGAAGATCCTCGGGGAGCCGGGAAACCCACACACGTGGAAGACACACCCCTACAAGGGTATCGGCAGACTTCCAAGAGATCTGCGAGGCAAGACCGATCCTGCGAAACGCATTCTCTTGGACCGGCTACCCAAGGTACTGGCCGGCTACGGCAAAAGTCTCCAGTTGGATGCAGCGGTTATTGTCGTTGTCGACCTCGATGACCGCGACTGCATTGCCTTCAAGCACGAGTTGCTCCAGGTCCTCAAGCGGTGCCACCCGAAGCCTCGTGTTCTGTTTCGATTCGCTATCGAAGAGATGGAAGCATGGCTGCTCGGTGACAGAAGGGCAATTCTCAAGGAATTCCCGCGGGCCAAAACAGACGTTCTTAACGCCTATGTCCAGGACTCGGTGTGCGGAACGTGGGAAATCTTGGCCGACGCGGTGTTCCCGGGGGGTTCGCCCGCTCTGAAAGCGGAAGGGTGGCCTAGGATTGGGCAGGAGAAGTGCAAGTGGGCCTCCCAGGTCGGGCGGCACCTTCGGGTCGAATCCAACCTTTCCCCGAGCCTGCGCGCTTTCAGGAATGGGGTGCTGAAGATGAGCGGCGCGGATGCATAGAACGGGGCCTGTCCGACGGGCTCTCCGAAAAGGCCGCCGAAGCCCGCACGAAACCCCGACGATACCATTGACGAGGCGATCACCAATGGCCGCGAAGCTCTCCGCGATTGTATGGAGGTGTTCAGGGAATCGGGTCGCAAGATACCAACGCCCAGCATCGCGGCCGCTCAATGGCGCCAGCGCCTGCCCAGGACCCTCTACTCAAAGCTGAGGAAACAAGCCGAACAAGAAGGCGTCAGCATCAACAGTCTGGTGACGGCCATCATTGCTGAGGCAATCGGAGCAAAGCAGGCGCGCCGGTAAGCGGGCTGGCTCTCAAATAATTGGCTCCCGACATTGGATACATTTTCACCCTTTTGCGGCGTGAATCCCGAATCCGAGCGCAGGTCCGTGCCTCGCCCAACCCGGGTGCCGTTTGACGCATAGCACCAGGGGGCGCAGGTTACCTATACTCGGTCTGTGGGCGAAACCCCCAACCAACGACAATGGCCAGCGTTGGAGAAGGATGATGCCGGTCTGATGAAGGGGCTTGAGGAACTCCTGACCGCTCGTGCCGCGGGAGATCCCTACTCCCCGGACGGCAGTTTCGCAGCAAACATTGTGCAGCTTCCCCCGGGGCTCAGAGCAATGGCAGCGACACACTGGCTGGACATCAGCCTCACTCTCGACAGCATCACGTGGCACTTCGGCAATTTCGGAGAGCCGAAACTGGTAGCCGAAACAGAGGCTGGACTTCGCGAACTGGGCTGGCACGATCTCGCCGCGTGCTTCGTTGAAGCCAAGGAACTGATGGTCCCGCTCTTGGCTCAACGGACAGAGGCCGACGGCGATCCCTACGAAATCCTTGAGCGAGCGGGTCTCAGAACACGCGGCGATGAACTGGACCGGCGAGCTTGGGCCCTGGACGAGTTTGGGCCGAGCAAATCTGTCATCTATGGGGCATGGATTCGTGAGGACGCCGAACTTTCCGTCGATCGAGTAGGCGGTGGAATTGTCCGTACTGCGACCGGCAGTCATGACACCTGCCCAAATCGGGCCAAGGATCCCATTGCCTGGGCAAGCTTCCAGCGCTACAATCACGAACCGATAAGCCGACAGGTCCACGCAATCCACCAATGGGTCCAACCCGTCTAATAATAGCGATGTACTGAGTTGTCTTGCTAGCATGACGCTAGTGTATTACACTCAAAGTATGAGATCGTTGACGGTGCGGCTTCCGGATCAGCTAGCGAGGGAAATCGAGGCGGAATGCCGTGAGCGCAATTGCGCAAAGTCGGACGTGGTGCGCGAACGCTTGCGACGGGGCGCTGGACCAACGTCGAGTTCGTCGCGGCTCAACCTCATCGCTGACCTGATCGGCTCAGTTGACGGCTTGCCAGCCGACATAAGCGGGAGAAGGAAGAGATACTTGAAAGCGACGGGCTATGGCAAGAAGCGTGCTCGTTGATGCCGGCTTTCTCGTGGCGATGCTTAGCCGCCGCGACTCCCACCATAAATGGGCGGTCCAAGAGGCGTCTGAGAATTCACCGCCTTGGTATACCTGCGAGGCGGTGCTGTCTGAAGCCTACCATCTGCTTGGCGAACGGGGCGGGCCAGGATTGAACGCGATGCTTTCGCGGAGAGCCGTACTCGCGAGGTTCAATTTGGACGAAAACGTGGAGGCAGTGGTAGCGTTCTTGCGGAAATACGCAAGCGTACCGATGAGTTTTGCCGACGCCTGCCTGGTGCGCATGTCCGAGACAATGGCCGATCCATTAGTACTCACGACGGATTCCGACTTCCACGTCTATCGCCGTCATGGCAGGCAGGTGGTTCCTGTATTGTGCCCCCGATGATCCTGCCCAGTTGAGTTCGAATCCAATCTGGAGTTTTGGGAATCTGGCTTTCCAGCGTGGATTCGATCAAATGATCTCTCGAAGGACCCGCACTTTGTTGATTCTACGAGGTCCGACGGCGTCTGGGCGTCTGCCCGCCTCGAGCCACCCGGCGCCACAGTAGTCAGCCCACCGCGCTCCTCAGGAAAGCCCGCCTCCGTCCCGCCCGCGCGAAACCCCGGCGGCGCTACAGTAGTCAGTAGGAATATGGTGAAGTACCTGTTGGCGCTGGCCGTGCTGGCGGTTGCCGCCTGGGCGGCGAACGTCAAGCTGTATATGAAGGATGGCAGCTACCACCTCGTCCGCGAGTACCAGGTCCAGTCCGATCGCGTCCATTTTTATAGCGTGGAGCGGAGCCAGTGGGAGGACATCCCGCTCGACCTGGTGGACCTGCAACGCACTGAAACCGAAGCCGCCGCGCGCAAATCGGAACTGGAAAAGGAAACTAAAATCATCTCCGAAGAGGAGACCGTCGAGCGCGCCGTGCAGCAGGAAGTGCGGCGCATCCCGCAGGATCCCGGCGTGTACTGGGTGGAAGGCAAGGAGACCAGGGTGCTCAAGCCCGGCGAGGTTTCCGTGCACACCAACAAGCGGCGCTCCATCCTGCAGAAGCTGTCGCCCATCCCCGCGTTCTCCGGCAAGGCAACGCTCGAGGTGGCCGGCGCGCACTCGCCGAACATTTTCACCGATCCCGCGCAGGAGTTCTACATCCAGCTTTCGGAGACCGAGCGCTTCGGAATCGCTAAACTCACGCCCAAGGGCGTGGTGCGGATTGTGGAAAATCTTACTTACAACCCGGTAGCCAAGGACATCGTGGAGGAAGAGCCGACGCTGATGGGGATCCTGCAACGGCAGCTCACTACCGATGGCCTCTACAAAATCTGGCCCAAAGACCCGCTCGAACCCGGCGAGTACGCCGTGGTCCAGTACACCGACGGCAAGGTGAACATGCAGGTCTTCGACTTCGCGATCGCCGCCAAGCCGGCAAAGTAAGGATTGCCAAATCCGCCGGCCTGCATTAGGCTGTTAGAACAATGCAACCCAGCCGGCGTCAGATGTTCGCCACACTGCTGTCCGCGGCAGCAGCCGCCCGGCTCGCGCGGGGCGCCGACGATGCTGTCGTCATTCCCGGCAAGCGCCCCATGATCCTGCACAACGATCGGCCCGAGGACCTGGAGACGCCCCTTCGCTACTTCGATTCCTGGGTCACTCCCGTGGACGCGTTCTTCGTGCGCCAGCATATTCCCCGCCCCGCGCCCATTGATCCGAAGACGTACCGGCTGACGGTCGACGGCATGGTGGCGAAGCCGCTCCAGTTGACGCTGGCCGATCTGCAGAAGCTGCCGCAATTCACCGTGCCCGCCACCATCGAATGCACGGGCAACGGGCGATCGTTTTACATCCCCAAGATCCCGGGCGTCCAGTGGGGACGCGGCGCCATAGGCAACGCCGAGTGGAAGGGGCCGCGCGTTGCGGACGTGCTGGCGCTCGCCGGCGCGGCTTCCTCGGCCGCCTACCTCGATACCGACGGCGCCGATACCGGCCTGGCCGCCACGCCGGATTTCGTGCGCTCCCTGCCCATGAAGAAGGCCATGCATCCGGCCACCATCCTGGCGCTGAGCATGAACGGCCAGACACCGGACATACACGGTTTCCCGGTGCGCCTGATCGTCCCCGGCTGGGATGGGACGAGCTCGGTGAAGTGGGTGATCCGGCTCTCGGCGGCGGCGGAAATGAACCGCGGCTTCTTCATGAATCCGGGTTACCGCTACCCGAAGTACAGCCTGCCGCCTGGTTCGCCTCCCAAGCCGGCCGAGTTGGAGGTGATCGAAGGCATGCCCGTGAAATCCTGCATCACGGCGCCCGAAGAGCAGGCCAAAGTGCCGCTGGGCGCGCTCGCCGTCCGCGGGTTCGCGTGGGCGGGCGAACAGGCCATCGAGCGCGTGGAAGTCTCCACCGATGGCGGCAGCCGCTGGCGCGACGCGGAGCTCTCCTCGCCCAAATTGCCCTTCGCCTGGAGGCTATGGCGGATCGAGTGGCGGCCCTCGGACCCCGGCTATTACACCATTCTCTCCCGCGCCACCGACTCGTCGGGACGCGTCCAGCCGTTCGTCTGCCCGTGGAATCCGTCGGGATACCTGTGGAACGCGGTCGATCGCGTGGGAGTGACTGTGGAGAAGGCGGCATGAGCCCGAGACTGCTGATCCTCGCTTGCGTGCTGGCGTCACCGGCGCTGGCGGCCGACCAAGCCACGCTCGAGCGCGGGCAAAAGGAGGAAGGCCGCAGTTGCCTGCCTTGCCACAGCCTGCGCCTGATTCATTCGCAGCGCCTGTCGAAGGCCACGTGGAACAAGGAGCTCGACAAGATGTCCGGCTGGGGCACGAAAATTCAGGACCGCGACGCGCTCCTCGAATACCTGGTGGCGAATTTCGGCGATGACAAGCCGGCCGCGCCGCCCGCCATGTCGGGCGACGGCTCGGGCGCCAAGAAGCCCTGAACCATGGACCCCGTCCGCGTCGCGGTGGTGCAAGCCGGCTCGCTTCCCTTCGACAGCGAGAACAACATCGCCCAGGCGGAGCGCTGGATCGCCGAGGCCGCCCGCGGCGGCGCGCAGCTTGTGGTGTTTCCCGAAGCGTTCCTCGGCGGCTATCCCAAAGGAGCCGACTTCGGCGCGCGCGTCGGGTCGCGCACCGCGGAGGGCCGCCAACTCTTCCGCCGCTACTGGGAAAACGCGGTGGACGTGCCTGGCGCCGCCACCGCGCGCCTGGCCGAGGCTGCGCGCACGCACGGCCTGTGGCTGGTGATCGGCGTCATCGAGCGCGCGGGCGGCACGCTCTATTGCACGGTGCTGTTCTTTGCGCCGGACGGGTCGCTCGCCGGCAAGCACCGCAAGCTGATGCCCACCGCCATGGAGCGCCTGATCTGGGGCCTCGGGGACGGCTCGACATTGCCCGTGATCGAGACCGGTTTCGGCCGCATCGGCGCGGTGATCTGCTGGGAGAACTACATGCCGCTGCTGCGCGCGGCCATGTACGCCAAGGGTATCCAGTTCTATTGCGCGCCCACGGTGGACGACCGCGAACGCTGGGCTTCCACCATGCGCCACATCGCGCTCGAGGGCCGCTGCTTCGTGCTCTCCGCGTGCCAGTACCACTGCCCCGCCGACGTCCCGGAATCCCAGTGGATTCGCGGTGGCAGCGTGATTGTGGACCCCCAGGGCGAGGTCCTGGCCGGGCCGAACTATGAAGGAGAATGCATCCTGAAGGCGGATCTGGATCCGGGGGCGATTGCCGAAGGGAAGTTCGACCTGGACGTCGCCGGCCACTACGCGCGCCCCGACGTCTTCCGCCTGGAAGTGAACGAATCGCCCGCGCCCGGCACTCAATTCAGGAAATAGGTGCGGTACAGCGTATCGCGCTGTTTGGGGATGAAGCCCGCGTCGCGGATGATGCGGCGCAGTTCCTCTTCGCTGGCGCGGTGATGCGCGCCGGCCGCGGAGACCACGTTCTCCTCGATCATGATGCTGCCCACGTCGTTGCCCCCGAAGCGCAGCCCCAACTGGCAGGTCTTGAGCCCCTGCGTCACCCACGACGATTGCACGTTCTCGAAATTGTCCAGGTAGATGCGCGAAATCGCCAGTGTTTGCAGGTATTCCACGGCGGTGGCCTCTTCCTTGACGAAGTGGCCGAGCGACGTGTTTTCGCGCTGAAAGGTCCAGGGGATGAACGCCGTGAAACCGCCGGTCTCCTCCTGGATGTTGCGGACCAGTTCCAGGTGGTTCATGCGCTGCTCGATGGTTTCCCCGCAGCCGAACATCATGGTGGCGGTGGTGCGCATGCCGAGCGAGTGCGCCGTGCGATGCACGTCCACCCAGTCCTGGGTCGAGCACTTCAGCCGGCTGATGCGATGGCGCACGCCGTCGTCCAGGATCTCGGCGCCGCCGCCGGGAATGGAATCGAGGCCCGCGTCGCGCAGCCGCGCGATGGTGTCGCGCAGGCTCAGGCCGCTCACTTCGGCGATGTTGGTGACCTCGGGTGCGGACAGGCAGTGCAGGTGGATGGCGAACCGCTCCTTGATGCTGCGGAAGAGGTCCTCGTACCATTCGATTTTGAGATCGGGATGCAGCCCGCCCTGCATCAGCACGCCGGTGCCGCCCAGGGCCAGCGTCTCGCGGATCTTTTCGAAGATCGTTTCCTTGGGGAGCACGTAGCCTTCCGCGTGGCCCATGGGACGATAGAACGCGCAGAAGCTGCAATACTCGGTGCAGAAGTTGGTGTAGTTGATATTGCGGTCAATGATGTAGGAGACGATGCCCTCGGGGTGCCACTTGCGGCGGACGGCGTCGGCCTGCATGCCGATACCGATCAGGTCGTCGGAGCGGAACAGTTCGAGCGCTTCTGCACGCGTGATCATAGGAAAGCCCAGGCCGGTACTTCCAAGATAGCAGAGTAGGGTAGGCCCCCTCGGAGGCCTACCCCACGGCTAAACCGGATGCTGTTCGAGCTGGATCAGGCCCAGGCGGATGGCGTACTTGACCGCGCCGGCGGTCTCATGAATGTCTAACTTCTCCATTAACCTGGCCCGATGCGATGCCGCCGTCTTGCTGCTGATCCCAAGCTGGACGGCGATCTCTTTCGTGGTTCTGCCTTCGGCAATCTGCTGGAGCACCTGCCGCTCCCGCGGGGTCAGCATCTCGAATGTAGTCGTCTTGTTCATGATCTCCTGCACCACGGCGCGCGAGATGCCCGGACTCAGGTATACGTTGCCCCGCTCCACTTCCCGGATAGCCTCCAGGAGATCCTGCATCGTTCTCTTCTTCAGCACGAATCCCACGACGCCCGCCCGGAGAGCCTCGATCACATATTGGTTCTCGCTATAGCCGGTCGTGAGAATCGTTTTGGTGCGCGGGGCGAGCTGCGAGATTTCCCGCGCGGCATCAATGCCATTTAGGACCGGCATGGCAAAGTCCAACAAAGCCAGATCCGGTCTCAGTGTCCGCACGTGCCGTACCGCCTCGGCGCCGTCGCAAGCTTCTCCCACCACGGCGAATCCCGCGTTCACCAGGCAGCCCTTGAGGCAGTCCCGAACCAGGGCATGATCGTCGGCCAATACAATGCGCAATGCCATATCTTTTTCTCCCACTTGACGGCCGGGACAGCCGAAAAGCCGTCAGCGTGCCGGAGTAATTGTAAAGATATCGCGAAGCTTTGTCTGGAGGGCAGCGGTAAATACCTGCAATATGGGCAGGAGAATCATCATACGGCGCTCCGGCCGCTCCGGCGCCTCGTGCTTTCACAAAACTCACTCCGTCTTGAGAGCCTCTGCCGGGTCCACGCGCGCCGCCCGCAAGGCAGGCAGCAGACACGCGGCCAGCGCGGCCAGCGACAGCAGCCCCAGTGCCAGCGCGAACGAAGCGGCATCCGTCGGGCCCACGCCGTACAGCTCCTGCCGCACCAGGCGCGCGGCCACCGCCGATCCCGCCAGGCCCGCCAGCGCTCCGCCCGCCACCATGCGCCAGCCGCGCACCAGGACCAGCGCCACCACGCCCGCGACCGTCGCCCCCAGGGCCATGCGCACGCCGATCTCGCGGCGCCGCTGGTGAACCTGCCCGGCCAGCGTGCCGTAGAGCCCCACCGAGCTGATGATGAGGCCCAGCAGGGCGAAGCCGCCCACCAGCGCCCCCGCCACCAGGCGCGCGCGGATGCTGTCGTCCAGCAACTCGCCGAGCGGCTGGAAATTGCGCAGCCGCACGCCGCTGTTCCACGCCAGCACGCGGCTTTTTAGAACCGGCAGGAACGCCGCGGGACGGCCCGCGATTCGCACCGCGAAGACCAGCGTGTCGGGGTGCAGGGGCAGGCACGGCATGTAGATCATCGGCTCCCCCGGCTGGTCGAGAGCGGTGGTGCGCATGTCCTGCACTACGCCGACCACGGTGCTGCGGCGGCCCGTGAACCCGGTGTGCACGATGCGCCCGATGGGATCCTCGCCGCGGAACAGCAGGCGCGCCGCCGCTTCGTTGAGCACCACCACGGTGCGGTAGCGCGCCACCTCATCGTCGGTGAAACTGCGCCCGCGTTTCATATGGGCGCCCAGGGTGTCGAAGTACGAGCCGCTCACCAGGCGGAAAGCGATGCTGGGGTCGGTGGGGACGAAGCCGCCGGCGCTGGTGCTGGTGGTCGAGCTGCTTGCCGGCCCCACGGGCAGCTCTTCGGCGAAGGCCACGCGCCGCGTTCCCGGCAGCGCGGCGATCAGCCCGGCCAGCTCCGCGCCGCTCGACAAGATGGTCTCCCGGCCGACCGGCAGCTTGGCCTGGAACGTGACCACGCCCGTGGCATCGAAGCCGGCGTCCGAGCGCACGGCGGCGAGGAAGCTGCGCCCCACCAGGCCGCCCACGGTGAGCAGCGTCAGCACCAGCGCCACCTGCGCGCCCACCAGCGCCGCGCGCCATCGCCCCGCGGCCGCCATACCTCCGCGGCCTCCCTGGGCGAGCGTCGCGGCGAGATCGGATTTCCCGCGCGCGTATTCGGGCGCCAGCGCCACCACCAATGCCGCCACCAGGCCGGTGACAATTCCAAACGCCACCAGCACCGGCCCGGTGACCAGCAGTTCGGCCCCGACCGTCCGCAGCTCGGGAAGAAACCCCAGCACCAGCGGGCGCGCCGCGCGGTTCAGCAGCAGCGCCAGCGCCGTTCCCGCCATGCATACCAGCGCCGCTTCCTGGAACTGCGCGCCCGCCAGCCGCAGCCGCGTGGCCCCCAGCGCCAGGCGCACCGCCGTCTCGTGCGCCCGCCCCATGCGCCGCGCCGCAAACAGGCTGGCCATGTTCGCGCAAGTGAGCACCAGCAGCAGGCAGGCGGCGCCGTACAGCAGGAAGATAGTGCGGCGGCTCACCGGCGCCAGCGCCGCGCGCAGCGGCTCCATCCAGAAGCGGCGGCTCTGCGCCCCGGGGCCGGCGCGCTCCGCCGCCTGGACGGCCGCGTCCAGTTGCGCGGAGGCTTGTGCCGCGTTTACGCCCGCCTTCAAACGCACGATGGCGCGGTACTGCAGATTGTTTTGATCTTTGCTCACCTCGGCGGCGAGCCACGGGATGGGCAACAGGAGCTCCGCTCCGGATGCGAAGGGCAGCGTGGCCGCGCCCGGCACGATGCCCACCACGCGCAACTGGCGGCGCTCGCTTCCCGCCTGCCAGGCGAAGCGGCGGCCCACCACGTTGTAGTCCCCCGCGAAATGCTTCCGCCATGCAGCCTCGGTCAGCAGCGCTTGCTGTTCGGCGCCCTCGCCCAGGTCTTCCTCGCGCGCGAAGAACCGTCCCGCCAGAGGCCGCAGCCCGAGCGCCCGAAAATAGCCCGAGCTCACTTCGGCGGCCTCCAGGTCCACCGGTTCGTTTCCCTGAAACACGGTGACCCGCGGCGATGTGCCGGCCAGGCCGATCTCCTCCGCCGCTGTCGTCTGCTCGCGCAGCACCGCGCTTTGCCATCCCGAAATCACCTGGTTCGCCTCGCCCGCCGCGTCGCGCTGCATCACGGTCATCAGCCGGTCCGGCGCGGGAAACCGCAGCGGGCGCCACAACAGCGCGTAGGCCGCATTAAAAAGGATCATGTTGACGCCCAGGCCGAGGCCCAGCACCGCGATCGCGGTGGCTGAGAATCCGCTCGCCCGCCCCAGGCTGCGTATGGCGATGAGCATATGCCTCCGCCTCCTCAGCGCTTCACGCCGAGCTCTCGCAGGATGTTGTCCGCCTTCTGCACGTCCTCCAGCAGCCACAGGAAGAAGCGGATATCCACGCTCACGTTGCGCGCGATTTCGGGATTGTACCCGAAGTCGTTGGCCACGTTCTCCCATACGCGGTCGAAGTTCAAGCCCACCAGCTCGCCGCGGCCGTTCACTACCGGGCTGCCGGAGTTGCCGCCCGTGGTGTCGGCGTTCGACAGGAAGTCGAGCGGGATTTGCTCGGGCTTGACGCGCCTGGCCGCCTCCAGAATAATCGCCGGCACGGCGAACGGCTCCTCGCCGGTGTGTTTCTCGATCATGCCCGCCAGCGTGGTCTGCGGCGTGTAGAACACCCCGTCGCGCGGCACATACCCCGCGATATGTGCGAAGCTCACGCGCAGCGTCGAGTTGGCGTCCGGCGCCACGGGCTTGCCCGCGTGGGCGATCACCGCCCGCCGCCATTCCGGACGCAGCCGGGCCAGGGCGCCGTCGCGCGTCCGCGCGGCCGTCTGCCAGGCGCGCAGCTCCGGTTCCAGCGCAAAGGCCAGGTCGAGCAGCGCGTCCTGGCGCGCGCGCAACTGCTCCGTGCTCTCGGCGAACATCTTGAGGCGCTCGCTGGCATCGGTGACCTTGGTCGCGGCGTAGAGGCGCGCCACCGCCTCGCCCACGCTCACGCCGCGGAATCGCTCGTCGATGGCCGCGATGCGCTCGCCCGCGCCCAGCTTCAGCGCGCGCTCCACGTAGGCCGCCAGCAGGGCCTCGTCGGCGGGCTGGTAGAAACTTTTCTGCTCGCGCTCCAGCGTCGCCCGCAAACGCGCCAACTGCCGTTCCATGAACTCGCCCTCGCGCTCCGCGTCCGGCTTGGCGCGCTCCGCCGCCAGGCGCACCAGCGTGGTGGCCTGCTTGAGCGCCAGCGGACCGGAGGGAATCGCCTGCAGCAGAAAGTCGTGCCGCGCGCTCCGCCGGCTCTCCTCCGCCAGCCGGTCCAACTCTTTCTTCGCCTCCACCGCGCCCGCAAATTTGTGCTCCTCCGCCCACGCCATCACCTGGCCGTCCTGCGCCTGCTGCTTTTCCACGATGCGCCCCCGCGCCATCCCGGCCAACTGCCCCAGCGCGTTGGTGTGCGTGTTATTCAAGCTCTTCAGCGTGGCCGCCACGGCGATGGACCCCTGCGCCCTGCCCTTGGTGCTTTCTTCCAGCAGTCCGATCCACTCGCCGTACACTTCGGCGCGCAGCCGGAAGCGATAGTCGCGCTCGTTGGCCATCTCCCCCGCCGTCAGCGACCGCATGGTGCGCCCCGGATAGCCCAGCACCATCACGAAATCGCCCGCCTTCACGCCGGCCCGCGAGATCGGGAAAAAAAACTCGGGGTGATACGGCTTGCCGTCTTGGTATGCGCGCGCCATGGCGAAATCGCCGGTGTGGCGCGGCCACCGGAAGTTGTCGGGCTCGCCGCCGAATTCTCCAATGGCGCGCGGCGGCGCGTACACCAGCCGGATGTCGGTCAGCTCGAAGCTTTCCACCAGCACATATTGCAATCCGCCCTCGAAGGCAGCCACGCTGCACCGCGCCCCCGGCGTCTTCTCGCACGCGGCTACCAGCGCCTTCTGCTTCGTTTCAATCGCCTTGGCGCGCGCCAGGTCGCCGGCCCCGGCAGGAATGGCGGATTCCATTTCCCTGGTGACGTCGGTGAATTTGCGCGGCACGGTGACGCGCGTGGTGGTGCCGCGCAGTTCCTCCTCGGGCGTCCGCGCAAGAAACCCGTTGGTGATCAGGTCCCGGTCCGGCCGGCTGTTCTCCTGGATCACGCCGAACAGGCAATGGTGGTTGGTGAGCATCAGGCCGGTGGCGGAAACGAACCCCGCCGAACAGCCGCCCGTGCTCACCGTCGCGGCCAATAGCCCCGTGCCGCGCTGCGGGTCCCAGAGCCGCGAGACCGGCAGTTCCAGCCCCTGCTGCCGGAGCCACGCCGCATCGAGCTGCAACACCTGCTGCGGCGTCCATTTGCCTTCGTCGGCCAGCGCCATGGCGGCCGCCGCTGCCAGGCATGCCGTCCACTGCAACCATGTGCGTATCGTCATTGCACTCCAAGAATAACCGATTTCACGAGGTCGAAATCTCAATTATGGTTGCGCAGCTTCTTTCGTTTCCACAGGCCGCGGGCGCCGCCGAGCGCGAACCCGCACACGAGCACGGCGGCGGCGATCCACACCCACGACAGCACCGGACGCACCGGGGTCTGCCCGTCGCCGTTCAGCACAAATGCCGCCCAGTAGCGCGGCTGGGCAAGCTCCGAGCCGCTCCGCAGGAAGCTCAGCTTGGCCGAGCGCAGCGCCTCCGCTTTGCCATCGCCGTGCGCCAGCCGCGCGTAGAACAGCCGCATGAAGTCCGCCGTGGGCCCGTCGGCCACGCGCCACAGCGTGGTGACGGTGGCGCCCGCGCCGGCCGCCAGGAATGCCCGGCTGAAGCTCTGAATTCCTTCCCCGCGCACCATTTTGCCGCCTTCGGTATCGCACGCCGAGAGCGTCACCAGCTCCACGCCGCCCAGCGCCAGGCCCTGCACTTCCCGCCAGAACAGATACTGCGAAGCGCCGTTGCCGGCCTCCGGAGTAAAGAGGATGCGCGACCGGTTGGGATCGAGCGTGTCCACCGCGGCGTGCGTGCTGAAGTGCAGCAGCGGCGCGCGCGCGGGCCGGCCCTCCACCAGGCGCCGCTTCAGATCGTCGGCGCCGGCATGGATCTCCGAGCGGCCGCCGAGCGCCCGGGCAACCGATCTGAGCTCTCGCGCCGCGTCCGGCAGCCGCGTCCAGGTTTCGTCGCTGGGCAGCCTCTCGGCCGCCGGCGGCAGCGGATCGCCGAAGGCCAGGAGTTGCCGCTCCCACGGCAGCGCCGCGCGGCGGCTTGCCGCCTCCCGCAGCAGCAGGGCCGCCGAAGGCAGGTAACTGACCGACGCGCGCTCGATGAGCAGCGGACCGCCGCCCGCGGCCGGCAGCAGTTCGAAGGGCAGCGACAGCAGCGCGCCGTCGGGCACAATCAGAAGCTGGTTGACGTCGCCGTCGATAGGAATGCCCGCGAGCAGCAGCGGCGCCGCGGCTTCCGCCTCCGCCCGCCACGCGGCATCCTCGCCCGTTTGCGCCAGCCCGGTGAGTTGGCGGATGCGCTCGAGACTGCCGGCGGCGATCGGCCTCCGCAACACCGCAGAGCGGTCCCGCGTGGCCCACAGGATGGCCATCTGGCCGTCGCCCACCCAGTATTCGATGAGCATGGCGTGCGCGCCCAGGCGATTCTGTACGGCGGGAAGGGTCGCCCGCGTCATGGTCTTGAGCAGCGCGTCCTGCAGGTTGCGCGAGCGGGCCTGCTCGAACATCTCGAAGAGCTGTTCCTGGCTCGCGCCGGGGGTGGCCAGCAGGGCGTCGATCGAAGCGTCGTACACCTCGCGCTTATTGGCCAGAAACTCGGACTTCAACGACGCCTGGCCCAGGCCGCTGCGCACCGATTCGATCTGCGCGATGGCGCGCCGGAACGCTTCGAGCGCCGGCCCGGCTTCTCCCGCCCGCCGGTAGATGCGCCCCAGTCCGTAGTTCGCCGTCCATTGCTCCTCGGCGGCGCCGGTTGCCTCCGCCTGGGCCAGCGCCGCATGGTAGGCTTCGCGCGCCTGGCTGTTGTGCCCCATGCGGTACAGGGCTTCGCCGCGAAACAGGTGCCCGAGCACCGCCTGGCGCCGGTTGGACGTCGCCTCCGCCAGCTTCAGCCCCTCGCTGAACGATGCCAGGGCGCCGTCCAGGTTTCCGTAGTCCAGCGCCAGCACGATGCCGATGTTATACAGGATATGGATCTCGCCGTCGGAGTGCTGGCCGCGCGCGAAAAGCTGCCGCGCCGACCGGTAATTCTCCAGGGCCTTCACCGGGTCGCCCATGCGCCGGTAGAGCGTACCCACGTTGGAGAGCAACTGCGCCTGCTCGCTGGTGGCGAAGCCGGAGAGCGCGGCCAGCGCCTGCTGGTAGTACTCCAGCGACTTCTGGTTCTGTCCCAGTTGCTCATAAACGATGGCCAGGTTGGCGAGCGTAAGCTGGCGGTCCGACTCGCGCTCGGCGAAAGCGCTTTCTTCCACCCGCCCGAGCGCGCGCTCGTAATTCTGGAGGGCGTCGAGATAGCGGCCTTGAAAGAAGTAGATGCTGCCGATATTGTTGCGGCGCACGACCTCGCCGTTGGCATCGTGCTGCGCGACCGCCATAGCGAGCGACCGCTCGAAATCCGCGAGCGCGGCGGCATAGTCTCCCAGGTAGAGCCGTGCCTGGCCGATGTAGTTGATGGCCATGGCTTCACTCCGCTGGTCCTTCTGTTCCCTATAGACGCGCGCCAACTCGGCGGCCCGGTCGATGGCCCGCGGGTAGTCGCCCGCCGCCGTCGCGGCCTCGCTCGCTTCGCGCAGCACCTGGGCAAACAGTTTGCGGTCCGCGTCGGCGCGAAACGCCGCCACCAGGGCGTCATAAGCCGCCGATGCCTTTTGCGCGGAACCCTGCCGCTTGAGCTCGCGCGCGGCCTCCAGGCGGCGGTCGAGGCCGGGGTCCCGCGCCGCAAATGCCGCTAGCGCGACACCGAACGCGACAACGAGCTTTCCGGCTCCGGACATCCTCTTTCAATTCTACCGGGGCTGCCGCGCAGGTTTCACCTTCACCGCAAAGGATGCGGAGACGGTCTGTCCATCGGCGCCCTCGGCGGTGAGCGTGTACTTTGTGTCGCGTCTGGGCGCCGCCTCGACGCAGCGGCTGAGGGAAACGGAAACACCCTCGAGAGGCGGCTCGATGCGCACCGATTTTGCGTTCAGCACCCCGTAGCAGACCACCGTCTTTTCGCCCTCCGCCAGGTTCCCGTCGCGGGCGTAGAACTGCAAAATCTTCAGTGCTGTCCCGCCGTAGACGCGTTCCAGGTCCGCGTTCCAAGCCGCCTGCCGGCGCCGATGGCTTTCGTTCCACTGGAGCGCGGCCTGGTGCCGGGACCAGAAGACCCAGCCCATGTAGAGCGCGGCGGCGGCCACCGCGAAGGTCAGAACACGCGAAGCCGGGCGCAGAAAATTCATGCTCACTTGTATGGTACCCGCGTTACTTGGGATACTCTCGAAGAGTGTCATCCTCGGCCACTACTCTCCGCGAGCGCTTCCGCAGCGGGCGAACCCGGAATTTCACCGAATCGGTCATCCGCGAAATGACGCGCCTGGCCGCGCACCACCACGCCATCAACCTGGCGCAGGGCTTTCCCGATTTCCCGGCCCCCGCGGCGCTCAAGCGCGCGGCGGCCGACGCCATTGCCGCCGATATCAACCAGTACGCCATCACCTGGGGCGCCCGGCCTTTCCGCGAAGCCATCGCGGCCAAGTACCGGCGCACCTACGGAATGGAGTTCGACGCCGAGCGCGAAATCACGGTGTGCTGCGGCGCCACCGAGGGCATGATCGCTTCCCTGATGGCCGTGGTCGACCCCGGCGACGAGGTAGTGCTCTTCGAGCCGTTCTATGAGAATTACGGACCCGACGCGCAGCTCTGCGGAGCGGAACCCCGCTACGTCAAGCTGTACGCGCCGGACTGGCACTTCGACCGCGAAGAGTTGCGCCGCGCCTTCACGCCGCGCACCAAAGCCATCATTTTGAACAGTCCCAACAATCCCACCGGCAAGGTGTTCACGCGCGAGGAGCTGGAGTTCATCGCCGGGCTGTGCTGCGAGTTCGATGCCCTGGCGATCACCGACGAGATTTACGAGCACATCCTCTACGATGGCGCGGCGCACATTCCCATCGCGTCGCTCGAAGGGATGCGGGAGCGCTCCATCCTGGTGAACAGCATGAGCAAGACGTACGCGGTGACGGGGTGGCGCGTGGGCTGGGTGCTGGCCCCGCCGGACCTGAGCGATTCCATCCGCAAGGTGCACGATTTTCTGACCGTGGGGGCGGCGGCGCCCCTCCAGCAGGCCGGCGTGACGGCACTCGCTATGGACGACGGCTACTATCGCGGCCTGGCCGCGGAATACGCCGGGAGGCGCGGCCACATGGTGTCCACCCTGGAAGGCGCCGGCTTCCGATGCTTCGTTCCACGCGGCGCTTACTACGTCATGACGGACATTTCCGGACTCGGCTTCCCCGACGACGTGGCATTCGTTCGTCACCTGATTGAAACGGTGGGGGTGGCGGCGGTGCCGGGATCCAGTTTCTACGCCCAGGGAGGCGGAAATCAACAAGTTCGCTTTTGTTTTTGTAAGAAATATGAGACTCTGGAGGAAGCTCGGCACCAACTAATGAAGCTCCACAAGAGCTGACCGGAATTCCACCGGGCGGGGCTAAGATGCCATGCTTCCACAGTTCCTATTGCCAGAGACCACGGTGCGCGAAGCCGGAGCCGGTCCCGACGTCAGTCTGGGGGACCGCGAGCAGGGCGGGACGCTGATTCTCACCCTCGGTATCACGCGCATCATCGAGCAGGAAAGTCTCGATATCTCGGTCTGGGGCTCCGCCGACGGGTCGGATTGGGGCGCCAAACCGCTGCTATCGTTCCCCCAGAAATTCTACTGCGGCACGTATCAGATGCTGCTGGACCTCTCCGAGCACGCCACGGTGCAGGTTCTGCGGGCGAAGTGGCAGGTGGGCCGCTGGGGCAAGGGCGACCCCAAGCCATTGTTTACACTGTATTTGTTTGCGCAGGCCACGGAAAGCCAAGTGGCGCTCCCCGCATAAACGCCGGGCTCTCGCTCCGCTGGCGCGGCGTTGCTAACCACCTTTTAACACCGCAGTCTAAAGAACAGCCGGATGGAGCTGACCGACGCAGCGTTCGTCAGCAGGGCGCGGGCGGGAGACTCCGACGCGTTTCGGGTGCTCGTGGAGCGCCATGGCCGCTCCTTGTTCCGGCTGGCATTTCGTATGACTGGCAACGAACAGGACGCCGAGGACGTGGTGCAGGAGAGCTTCCTCCGCGCCTATAAGCAGCTCGCGAAATTCGACGACCGCGCCAGCTTCGGCACGTGGCTCTACCGCATCGCGGCCAATTGCTCGCTGGACCTGATGCGCGCCCGGCGGCGGCGCTCGGAACACCAGGCGGCGGCGCCCGAAGCAGGCGCCACCATGGAAGACGCGGTGCTCGCGCTGCCCTCCGGCGCGCCCTCGCCCGAGCGCATGGCGTTGAGCGGCGAGGTCCGCGAGCGCGTGGCCGAAGCCATGCAGGATTTGAGCGCCACCGAACGGACCGCCTTCGTGCTGCGGCACTTTGAAGGCATGTGCATTGAAGATGTGAGCCGCGTCCTGGAGTGTCAACCGGGCGCGGCCAAGCACAGCGTGTTTCGCGCCGTGCAGAAATT
>JAIQEX010000186.1 GCA_020073615.1 Terriglobia bacterium | reverse complement strand
CGACCGTCTCGTGCAGCACCTGAGACGGCGCAGCCAGCGGCCCTTCCGACCGCCGGAGGGGGTGACTTACTATGAACAGCTTCAGAAATTGGGGTTGATTTATTTGTGAGCCAATACCGCACAACTGCCTGTGCATGCCTCAGGCGAGAGTTTTCAGGAGAGCCGGATGCCGGGAAATCCGCATGTCCGGTTCGACGAGGGGAGAGGGGGTCGGCGCCCTCGGCGCTCACCCTCTCTCCTACTCTACCGTCGAGATTGAAATTCACCGTTTGCACCAGCTTCGCCGTTGCAGTACTATAGTGACACTATATATAGCGGCGGTGTATATGGAACAGCGGGACCTCCAGAAGACCAGCGCGGAGATCGTGATACTGGCCCTGCTCGAAGCGCGATCGCGCCACGGCTACGAATTGGCCAAGCTGATTGAGTCGCGCTCCGACGCGCGGCTGCAATACCAGGTGGCCTCCATCTATCCCATGCTCTACCGGCTGGAGCGCAAAGGCCTGGTGCAGGGCAAATGGGTGGAAAAGGCCGGCGAGCGCCGCCGGCGCTTCTATGCGTTGACTCCGGCCGGGCGAAAAGCCCTGACGGCGCAGCGCCGCCTCTGGCGCGAATTCTTCGCGGCGCTCAACCGCCTGACGAGGTTCGACCATGCCTCCTGACTGGAACGCCTACGTGCGGCGGAATCTGCCGGAGCTGGGCTTGTCTCCCGAGCGCGAGAACGAGATCGCCGCCGAGTTGGCCGACCAGTTCGAGCAGGCCTGGCAGGAAGCGCTGCGGGCCGGACTCGGCGAGGCGGAAGCGGCCGACCGCGCCCGATCGCACGTGCGCGACTGGGCCGCGCTGGCGGCCGAATTACGCGCTGCCGAGCGTCCGGCGGAGCCGCCGCTCGCGCCGGAACCCAAGGGCCCCGTGCTGGCCGGCCTGGGGCACGACGTGCGCTATGCCTGCCGCACGCTGCGGCGGAATCCCGTGTTCGCGGGCATCGCCATGGTCACTCTCGCCTTCGGCATCGGCGGCAACACCGCGGTCTTCACGGTGGTGGATCACGTGGCCCTGCGCTCCCTGCCCTATCCGCACCCCGAGCGGCTCATGGAAATCGACCATACCCGGCCGGACCAGCCGGAGGTCGATCCCTGGACCGCGATCGACAACCTGCTGGACTTTCGGCAGCGGACCCGCGCGTTCGAATCCATCGCCGGAATTTCGCCGGTGTGGAGTAACGTGCTTACCGGCGCGGGCGAACCGGAACGCCTGGAGACGCTGTACGCCTCGGCGGCGCTGTTCCCGATGCTGGGCGTGCAGCCGGCGATCGGACGGCTGTTCACGCCGGAAGACGACAACCGCGCGCAGCCCAGGCAGGTGGCCGTTCTTTCCTACGGCTTCTGGCAGCGGCGGTTCGGCGGATCGCGCGGCGTGCCCGGCAAGACGCTCCGCCTGGACGGCAGCGCGGTGACGGTAGTGGGCGTTCTGCCCCAGGACTTTCGCTGGCGCGGGGACCCGCTGGCCGGCACGGCCACCGCCATCGACCTGTGGATGCCGCTGGCCGCGAATCAGTTGGCGCGCTCGCCGCGCACCCTGCGCTTCCTCAAGGTGGTCGGCCGCCTGCGGCGTGGCGTGACTTCGGCGCAGGGGCGCGAGGAGGTCCGGCGCATCGGAGGGCAGCTTACCGCGGAGTATCCCGACGCCAACGGGAACCTCAGCTTTGCCGGCGTCGCGCTCGAAGCCAAGCTGGCCGCGCGTCTGCGGCCCGCCGTGTACCTGCTGCTGGCCACGGTCGGGTTCGTGCTGCTGATGGCTTCCGCCAACGTGGCCAACCTGTTGCTGGCGCGCGCCGAATCGCGCCGCCGCGAGATCGCCGTGCGCCTTTCGATGGGCGCCTCGGCCACGCGCCTATTGCGCCAGCTACTCACCGAGAGCGCCGTGCTGACGGTAGCCGGAGGCGCGCTGGGCTTCGCTCTGGCGCTGGTGTTGGTACGGCTGATCCTGGCCTACGGACCGCCGGCCCTGGTGCAGACGGTTCCCATTTCGCTCGACGGGCGCGCGCTGCTCTTCACCAGCGCCATCGCGATCGTGACCGCCGTGCTGGCGGGACTGGTTCCCGCCTGGCGCGCCATTTCCGGCTCCCCCGCCGCGGTCCTGCGCGAAGGGCGGAACATCACCGCGGGCAACCGCGCGGTGCGCTGGGCTCTGGCCACGGCCCAGGTGACCATCGCGCTCGCTCTGTTGATCGGCTCCGGCCTGCTGATCCGCAGCTTCCTGCGCGTGCTGGCGGTGGACCCGGGGTTCGAACCGCGCAACGTGGCCTCCGTCTCCACGCAGGTGCCCGATGGCGCCGGGCGCCTCAACGTCTACCACACCGTTCGCGACCGGCTCCTGGCCACGCCGGGCGTGCGGAGCGTGGGCGCGGTGAGCCGGCTTCCCATGCTCGGCCAAAACCTGGCCAGCCTGCTGTACATCGAGGGCCAGGACACCGCCGGGCATCCTCCCGAAGTGGAATTCCGCGCCGCCACGGCCAGCTACTTCCCAACCATGGGAATCCCGCTCCGCGCCGGCCGTCTGTTCGACGAGCGCGATCCGGCGAACCTGCCCGTGCTGTTGATCGACGAGATTACCGCGCGCCGCTACTTCCCCGCCAACCCAGTTGGACGGCGCATCCGTTTCCTGGCCGACGGCAACGGCCCTTGGTATACGGTGATTGGCGTGGTGGGCGCCACGCGCCACTTCGGTCTGGAGGCGGATCCGCGCCCCACCATTTACCGCCGGGCGGAGCTGAACCCGTTGGGCGCGCCTATTTTCGTCGTCCGCACCGCGGGCGATCCCGGTCCCATGTTGCAGACGCTGGCCCGCGTGGTCCGCACGGCTTACGGCAACATGCCCGCGTACAACGTATTTGCCATGGAGCAACTGGTGGCGCGCTCCACCGCCGAGCGCCGTTTTCTGATGTGGCTGCTCACAGCCTTCGCCGTGGCGGCGCTGCTGCTGGCGGGCATCGGAATCTACGGGGCGATCTCGCACTCGGTGGCCGAGCGCACCCACGAAATCGGAGTGCGCATGGCGCTCGGCGCGGCCCCAGGCGATGTACTGCGCTTGGTCTTCCACGAAGGACTGCGCATCGCCGGCGTGGGCATCGTGCTGGGCGTCGGCCTCGGGTGGGCGGCCGCGATGCTGGGCCGGAAGCTGCTGTTCGGGGTCCGCCCCAACGACCTGCCGGTCTTCGCCGCCGCCACCGGCACTCTGATCCTGTTCGCCGCGCTGGCGTGCTACGCGCCGGCGCGCCGCGCTGCGCGTGTGGACCCGCTGGTCACGCTCCGCGAAGACTGAATGGCGCGCCATACTGGAAGCATGGCGAAACGGAAGCCGGGGCAGAAGGCCGCGGTGCCGCGCATAACGAAGAAAGTTCCGGAGCCGCCCCGAAACCTCCGCCGGCGCGAGGAATGGTTCCGCAAGCGGTCCGGGGCCTGAGCGGGGAACTCAGCTCAACAGGGTCCGCCAGAGGCTGCGTCCGTAGGTAGCCACCGTCAAGGTCTTCTCCTTCTGCTGATAGACCAGGTCGACGAACATGGTGTTGGGCAGATCGCCACCGTAGCTGGCCCAGGTTTTGCCGAAATCCAGGGATTGGAACAGCCCCGCATCCCCCGCCACAAAAATGGTGTCCGGCGCATCCGGACGGATGACAATGGCGTGGTGCGGCGCATCCGGCAGCTTGCCGCCATCGGCATCGGCCCAGTTGGCGCCGGCATCGTCGGAGCGGAACAGATGCGATGTCCCGGTCCCGCCCACGGTCACGAGCACGGTCCTGGCGTTCTTGGGGTGCGTTTCGATGCGGGTAACGATGGTCCCCGGCAGGATGGTGCCGGCCAGGTTGCCCGACCAGGTGGCCCCGCCATCTGTGCTCCGGTAGAACCCGCCCTTCTCCGTGCCCACGTAGACCAGCTTGGAATTGGCGGGCGCGACTTCGATGGCGGAGATGGGCGTGCCATCGAGGACACCGGAGACCGGCTTCCAGGTCCGGGCGTCGTTGGTGGTCTTCCAAACGCGCTGCGACGCCGTGTAGAAGGTCCGGGAATCGTTGGGATCGATGGTGATGTAGACCATCCATACCGAGTTATGCTCGGCTTCGTGCATGGACGGCGTTACGTCGGCCCACTTACCGTCGCGCAGGCGGAAGATGTTGAAGTTGTAATACGACGCGAAGACGTGGCTGGCGTCGCGCGGATCGATGATCATCCAGCCGCCGTCGCCGCCCAGGATATCCGAGAAGTTTCCGGCGTTGCCATCGGCGGTGATGATGGTGCCGTTATCCTGGGCGCCGCCGCCGTACATGTTCCCGTCGGTCTGGGACACGTCGAGATCGTAGAACATAGTGGCGGCCAGGCCGTTGCTGCGGTTGGTCCACGTGGCGCCGCCATCGGCGCTGCAATCCATGCCGCCATCGTTGGCATCGTACACGCGGCCGGGCGCGGCTGCCGGCATGGCCAGCGCGTGGTGGTCGGCGTGGGCGTAGCGCGGCTTGCCGCGATCCGCATCCCACCTGGTTGCGTAGCGCCAGGTCTTGCCGCCGTCGGTGGTCAGGTGCAGATCGACGCCGCCGCACAACACATGCTGCGGATTGGCGGGGTGTACGGCGATGCAGTTTCCATAGGACATCTGCCCTTCCCGCTGGAAATGGGTGCCGCCGATGGACTTCCAGCTTTCGCCGCGGTCGGTGCTGCGGAAGACTCCCAGAACGCCTTCCTGCCCGTCGGCCGAGATGGCGTACATGGTATCCGGACTGGAGGGCGCCAGGGCCAGGCTGGTGCGGTTCATGGCGGCCGGTTCGGGCAGGCCTTTGGCCAGTTGCTTCCAGGAGGCGCCGCTGTCGTCGCTGCGCCAGATGCCGTTGCGCGCGCCCTGCTCATACACCGTGGCGAACAGGACTCCCTTGGCGCTGGGATGGAACACGATGGCATGGCACCAGTTGTCGAGCGGGGAGATCTGAGTATCGCGAGCCCAGCTCGTGCCGCCGTCGCGGGAGACGAACATGCCGGATACCTCCTGCGACGAGTGCCTGACGCCGCCGATCCGGATGTGGTTGGAGTCCGACGGGTCGATGGCGATCACGCCGATGCGGCGGGGAATGCCCGCTTTCGCGGAGGCCGCCAGCAGCTTCCAGGTCTTGCCGGCGTTATTCGAGCGGTACAGGCCTACCCCGGCATAGGAGTCGGCCGAGCCATTGGCCTCGCCGGTGCCGCAGAAGATCACGTCCGGATTCCGGGGATCGATGGCGAGCGATCCGACGTTCAGCGACGCTTCGGCGTGCCACAGCGAGGTCCAGGACCTGCCGGCGTCCTCGCTCTTCCAGACGCCGCCGCCGGCCGCACCGATGTACAGCAGGTCCGGATTCGCAGGGTGCACGGCCAGGCTGGTCATGCGGCCGCCGATATTGGTGGGCCCGGCCTGTTCCCAGTGGGGCGCGCCGGCCCCCGCAGCAGCCGCGAATTTCCGGCGCTCGCCCGTGAGCCGCGCGACGTCCGCTTCCCGCACCGGGTATGCGGCGCGCGATTGAAACCAGGCCGCGCGTTTCTTG
The DNA here is from genome assembly GCA_020073615.1 of Terriglobia bacterium. GTDB lineage: Bacteria > Acidobacteriota > Terriglobia > Bryobacterales > Bryobacteraceae > JADGNR01. The sequence goes on along the minus strand of JAIQEX010000186.1, from coordinate 5,161 downwards.
TGGGTGGTGAACTGCGGAGCGGGAGGACCACTCGCGCGCTGCTTCCGCGGCCCCGGAACCACTGTGGGCCGCGCCGGATCGGCCACTGTGCGTTGTGTCTTCTTCGCCATTGGTGCCCCCGTTTTCCAGGATAAGCCACCCCCGGGCGGCGGAATGTTAAAGCGGGTGAATTCATACCCTGGAAGATGGGAATTGAAATCGCCGGCGCGATTAAATCTTGTAAATTGGTGAAGAGTGTAGTATTTTTAGACAGTCGGAATACGTCTTCCCGGCCGGATCAGAGGCCGGGATAAAACGACATCCGTTTTTCGGCATCGGCCCGATGACCCCGGGCAGGTGCCCCGCGGATGGCGTTCAGCGCCGGCCAGCCGGGCGAGGCCGCATTTTCCTCCGAGGTGCGGGCCGCCCGGCGGGCCGGAAAGTTGCGCGGCAAAGGCGCCTGGCGGACCGATACCTCTCAGGTTTGCCCGTCGGGCGGGATTTCGAAGTTCACCAGTTCCCTCCGGAAGCCGCGGGTTTTCCAGGCGCCGAAGAGGATACCAGCGGCCATCCAAGTACCGCCGGCAAGCTGTGCCGTGCGGCTGAGATTCAGCCACAAGAGCAGGCAGACGGCGAATCCCAGAACGGGCGGGAGGAAGTTGCGCAGCCTCTTTTGCTTCTCCCGAATGTAATAACGCACCAGGGCAGCGGCATTGACGCCCATGAAGGCGATGAGCGCGCCGAAGTTCAGCATCTGTGCGCCCAGGTCGTAATCGATCAGGAAGGCGCCGGCGAGGCTGACGGCGCCTACGAACACCACGTTGTTGCGCGGGATGAGGCGCTTGGGTTCGATGGCGCCGAAAAAGGATTTGGGCAGGGCGTTACTGCGCCCCATGCCGAAGAGCAGGCGCGCGGCGCCCAATTGCGCGCCCATGCCGGAGCCGAAATTGGCCAGCACCAGGGTGAAGCCGACGATGGCGAACAACGGCGGCCAGGTCCGCCCCGCCACGGAAACGAACGCGGTGGTCTCGTCCGGGAAGGGTTCCGAGGCCGGCCATGCCAGTTGCGCGGCGTAGACTTCGAGCGCGGAGAGGAGGCCGATGACCGCGCAGGTGAGCACGGTGGCGAGCAGCACGTTCCGCTCGGGGTTCTCCGCCTCCTCCGAAAGCGTGGAGATGCCGTCGAAGCCGATGTAAGTCAGCACCGCGATGGAGGTGCCGCCGAGCACCGCCGCGGGGGCGAAGGTCGCGGGATCGTAGAACGGCCGCGTGAAGAACCCCGCCGCGTGCGGGTGTCCGAAGATGTAGCGCGCCGCGCACACGAAGAAGACGGCGATCACCGCGCCCATGGCGGCGGCCAGCGCGGCGTTCATGCGGGCCGACGTGCGGATGCCCTGGATATTGAGGCCGGTGAACAGGAGCGCGAAAAACGCCGCCCATCCCCAGTACGGTATGCCGGGGGCGAAGACGTGGGCCTGCTGGGCGATCCACACGATGCAGATCATGGGGTTGAGCATGTAATCCATGACCATGCTCCAGCCGGTGACGAAGCCGAGCGCGGGATTGATCTCGCGGCCGACGTAAGTGAACGCCGAGCCGGCGCTGGGATAGGCGCGCGCCATGCGCCCGTAACTGATGGCCGTGAACAGCATGGCCACCAGGGCGATGAGGATGGTGGTGACCACGTGGCCGCGCCCGCGATTGCTCAGCACCCCGAAGACCGACATGGGCGCGGTGGGCTGAATCACGATGACGCCGTAAAGGATGAGGTCCCACAGGCCGAGGGTGCGCCGCAGGCGGACTTTCTCAGTGTGCGGAGTAGGCACTGAGATTCGATTGTGCCACACGCTCCGGCGCGGTGATGGAGAATGTAGGCATGCCATGGAACCCGATGCGCGCCCTGCTGCCGGCGCTCCTGTGCCTGGTGCCGCTCCACATGGACGCGCAGGTTTTGAGCGCCCGCATCGACTTGGGAAAGGGATGGTCGATCCAGTCGTCGGCCCAAGTGACCGGGAAAGGGGAGGAGATTTCGACCAGCGGTTTTCCCGCTCGCGGCTGGTATCCGGCGAGTGTGCCTACGACGGTGGTGTCCGCCCTCGTGAACAACAAGGTCTATCCCGATCCTTACTTCGGGATGAATCTGCGGTCGATTCCCGGAACGAGCTATAACATCGGGCAGAATTTTTCCAACCTGCCGATGCCGGGCGACAGTCCGTTCGCTGTGCCGTGGTGGTATCGCACCGAGTTTCGGCTTCCGGCCGGCCTGAAAGCGAAACGGCTGTGGCTGAATTTCGACGCCATCAACTACCGCGCGAACATCTGGCTGAACGGGCGCCGGATTGCGACCGCCGAACAGGTGGCAGGCATGTATCGCATGTTCGAGTTCGATATCACGGACGCGGCGTTACCGGGCGCGGCCAACGCGCTGGCGGTCGAAGTGATTCCGCCGGAGCCGAACGATCTTACCATCACTTACGTGGACTGGAATCCCATGCCGCCCGACAAGGACATGGGCCTGGTTCGCGACGTTTACGTGCTGGCGAGCGGCCCGGTCGTGCTACGTAACACCCAGGTGGTGACTCATCTGGATAACGGTCTCGACTCGGCGCGTCTGACGCTGTATGCCGGCTTGAACAATGCCGGTGCCGAGGCGATCGAGGGTACGCTGAAGGGGACCATCGGGAACATCTCCGTAGCGAAGAAGGTGCGGCTGGCGGCGCACGAATCGGCGCGCGTCACCCTCGGCCCGGAGGAGTATCCGCAACTTATGATCGCCCATCCTAAGTTATGGTGGCCGTACGGCCTGGGGGCGCAGGACCTGTACCGCCTGCACCTGGAGTTCGCGGTGGGCGGAGCGGTTTCCGACGGGCAGGATGTGCAGTTCGGGATCAGGGAAGTCACTTCGGAGCTCGACGGGGCGCGGCATCGGCTGTTCAGGATCAACGGCAGGAAGATTCTGATCCGCGGCGGCGGATGGACGTCGGACTTGATGTTGCGCTACGACGACGAGCGCGAGGAGAACGAGATCCGCTACGCCCGCGACATGCACCTGAACACCATCCGGCTCGAAGGCAAGCTGATGAACGGCCACTTCTTCGATACCGCCGACCGCTACGGCATGCTGGTCATGCCGGGATGGTGTTGTTGCTCGTTTTGGGAGCGCTGGCGAGACTGGAAACCGGACGACTACCGGATTGCGGGGGAATCGCTGCGCGACCAGATCCGCCGGCTGCGCAACCATGCCAGCGTGTTCGTGTGGCTCTACGGGAGCGACGAATCGCCCAACGAGGAGGCGGAGAAGGTCTATCTGAAGGTTCTGGAGGAGGAACAGTGGCCGAACCCGTATATATCCTCCGCGGCGGACCGGAAGACCGCGGGCGCCGGTCTCACAGGGGTGAAGATGCCCGGCCCGTACGAGTATGTCGCCCCGAACTATTGGCTGGAGGACCAGAAGCGGGGCGGCGCGTTCGGCTATAACACCGAGACCAGCCCGGGGCCGGCGATTCCGGTGCTGGAGAGCCTGCGCGAGATGCTGCCCAAGGAACATCTGTGGCCCATCGACGACTTCTGGAATTTTCACGCCGGCGGCGGCAGTTACCGCAATGTCAATGTGTTCACGGCCGCGCTGGAGGGCCGGTACAGGAAGGCCAGGGGCCTGGAAGACTACGTAATGAAGAGCCAGGTAATGGCGTACGAAGGCGAGCGGGCCATGTTCGAGGCGTTCGGACGGAATAAGTACACGGCGACCGGAGTGATTCAATGGATGCTCAACAACGCCTGGCCGTCGCTCATCTGGCATCTGTATGACTGGTATCTGAGGCCGGGAGGAGGATACTTCGGAACGAAGAAGGCGAACGAGTTACTTCACGTGCAGTATTCTTACGACGACCGGTCCATCGTGGTGGTGAATTCGTATTACCGGCCATTCATCGGATACAAGGTAACAGCGAAGGTCTATAACATGGATCTTACCGAGAAGTTCTCTCGGCAGGCGTCCGTGGATATACCCGAAGACAGCGCTACGCGGGTATTCGAGATACCGCCGGTTGAGGGACTCTCCAGGGTCTACTTCGTCAGACTGGCGCTGGCCGACGCCGCCGGCAAGCCGGTGAGCAACAACTTCTACTGGCTCTCCACCCAGCCGGACGTGTCGGACTGGGCCGCCGGGAACGGGCGATTCACGCCCATCAAGACCTACGCGGACCTCACCGGTCTGGAACAACTGCCGCAGGTGAGAATCAAAGTGACTTCACGCGCGGAGCGAAGAGGCCCCGAGGAGATAGACCACGTGGCCGTAGAGAATCCCACATCCCAGCTCGCCTTCTTCGTTCATCTGACCGTGCGGAAGGGAAGACGCGGGGGAGATATACGGCCGGTTTATTGGGAGGACAATTACTTTTCCCTGATGCCGGGCGAGAAGCGGGAAGTCGCGGCCACCTTTGCCAGTAAGCTGCTGGGCGGGAGTAAATCGCACGTCACGGTGGAGGGCTGGAACGTCACTTCCGGTTCCGAGTGAGCCGCGAACCGGACGGCCGGGCGGCTGCGCTGTGGAGCGTTGACTTCACCCCGTGGATTGCATACGATTGTTGGCCGGGAGAGAATCCAACGGATATCCAGGGTATCCAGGGTCGAAGAGACTATGACATACGACGACGTGTTCCAGGTAGTTCGCGTGAACATCGCAACGATGACCGGCCGGTATTCGATCGACCAGATCTCCGGGCCGAGCAAGCTGGCGGAAGTCGACATTACCGATGCGCAGGCCATTCGCAAGCTGACCAGGCGGACTTTCCGGGCCCTGAATGGGCGAAGGTTGGGAAGGGCGGAGCGCAAACATTTCGTCTCCCTGATGAACATCAAGCCGAACACGACGGTGAACCAGGCGGCGCGGGCCGCGTTCCAGGCGTCGCGGAAGACGTTCGCGCTAGCGGGTAATGACCCCACCCAAATTAAAGGCTTAAAAGGAATAAAAATCTAGCCAAAAATATTTGCAATTTTGACTGCCCGAACCATACGCATCCCAGGGCAAGTCGCGGCATTTCGTTGCTGTAGCCCAAAGGGAACGAAACCTGCGGTTTCTTTCCCTTTGGAATCCCTTTCTTCCCTTGGCCGCCTCTCTCTCCGAAGCCACATTTGACTCCACCGGATACTTCGCCGATGATTTTGTTGCTGACACAAAATCC
>JAIQEX010000022.1 GCA_020073615.1 Terriglobia bacterium | reverse complement strand
CGATTGGGGACGGACTCGACGCACATGGGTCCATGATACAGCTAACAATCCGACAATACAAGACGCATTTCTCATATTTACATGGGTACACAATCGCGCCGCAGCAAATCCAGATCCACAAGCCCTTCAAGATCTTACGGGCAAAATGGCATCAAAAAGGCCGGGAACTTCGGCTTAGCGCCGCAGCAGAAACATGACTAGCGCACCCAGTAGAAACGAGAGCAGGCAGAAGATCGCGGTTTGCAGGGCATTCGCCGCCGGCGCCTTCACGGACGCCATCTGCGGCATGGGCGGACGCGGCACGGCGAACGCCGGCGGCTGGGGCGCGGCGAACTGCGGCGGCTGGGGTATGTTGGCCTGCGGCATGGCCGGAAGATTCAGCCCCGCACCGGCGGGCGGCGGTGGCGGTGTAGGCGCTGCCGCGGATGGCGCTGTGGGCAGCCCCGCGGGAGCGGACATCATGCGCGTGTACTCGCTCGGCCCCTGCGGTGGCGCGGCGGCGGGCGGCGGAGCCGCGGGCACGGAGAAGGCTTGCGTGGCGCCGCCCCCGCCCGGTCGAGCGGTTGGCGCCACCGGGGGCGCTGCGCCGGGCCCGCTCCCGAACATGCGCGTGAACCCGCCCGGCTGGGCGGACGGAGCTTCGGGCGCGGCCGGGGGCCTGCTCCAGGATGCCGGGGGTGGCCCCGCCGGCGGCTGCTTCTGGAAAAACCTGGTGAATTCGCCTTGCGATTCCGCGGGCGCGGGCGGCGCCGCCGAAGGCTGCGCTTGAAACTGGCGCGTGAACTCCCCCGGCTGGGAAGGCGTTGGAGGCTGCGGCGGCCAATCCCCCGGCGCCGCTGCGGCGGGCAGCGGCGACTGGAACAACCGCGTGAACTCGCCCGGCTCGGAGGGCGTGGCCGGCGGTGGCGGAGCGGAGGCCGCCGGCGGCGTGGGAGCCTGGAACAGCCGTGTGAACTCCCCCGGCTCGTGCGATGCCGCGGGGGGCGGTGCGGGGGGCGGCGGTGCGGCGGGCGGCGGTGCGGCGGGCGACTCGAATAATCGCGTAAACTCGCCCGGCTCCGGCGCATCCTGCCTGGTCGCCGGCGGCCCGGCCGCCGGCTGGAACATTTTCGTGGACGCCCCGGGCTCACTCGGGGGCGCTGCCGCCGGCCCGCGGGCTGCGGATGCCGGCGCCGCCGGCGGCGCTGCCAGATCGGGCGGCACCCGCCACGCGCCGGCTCGCTTGAACTTGCCCGTTTCCGAGGGCGCCGCCGGCCGCTCCTGATCGCGCAGCCATTCCGCCAGGTGTTGATAGGGGGGCGCGTGGGTGACCACGTAGGGTGTGCCCTCGTTGTCCCCCACTTCGATCACCTTGGCCAGCGCCTGCGGCGCCAGGGCGCGGATGCGCGCCAGCAGGGCCTCGTTCTGCGGAGTCCGGCCGTCCACCAGCAGGTGCACGGTCACGTTGCGCCCGGTAGCGGCCTGTCGCGCGCTGAAGCTCCGCGTCCCTTCTCCGGCCAGCGCATCCAACAGTTCGTACTTCTTGTAGAAATCCATACGCCCGCCCGTATCCCCTCAACATCGTACCGCGGATGGCCGGCTCCGCTACTCCGAGCGCAGGGCCGCCAGCGGATCGACCCGCATGGCCCGGCGCGCCGGCAGATAGCAGGCCACGATTCCCACGGCGGCCCAGATCGCGGCAACTCCGGCATACGTGACCGGGTCCGTGGTCGTGATCCGGAAGACCATGCTGGCTACCACGCGGTTCAAAGCCAGCGCACCCGCGAGGCCCACGGTCTCCCCGATCAGCACCAGCCACAGGCCCTGGCCCAGAACCAGCGAGAGCACGTCCGCGCGGCCGGCGCCCAGCGCGACGCGGATGCCGATCTCATGGGTACGGCGGCTGGCCGAGTAGGACACCACGCCGTAGATGCCGATCGCTCCGAGAACCAGCCCCAGCGCGGCCAGGGAGCCGAGCAGCAGCATGTCCACGCGCCGCGGAGCGAGGTCTTCGGCGCGCCGCTCCTCCATGGTCATCACGTCGTCCGGCGGCTGGTCCCGGTCGATGGCTGCCATTTGCGCGCGGATGCCGGCCGAAAGGCTCTTGGCGTCGCCCGCGGCCCGCGCCACCAGGTACATGGAGGACCGGCCGGCCTGCAAGTACGATAGGTAGATCTCCGGCGGCGGCTCTTTCTTGAGGTCCTCGCGCACGTCGCCCACCACGCCGGCGATGGACATCCATTGGTTCTTCGTGAACCAGCTCTTCACTCTTTTGCCCAGGCAGTCCTCATTCGGGAAATAGCGGCGCACGAAGGACTGGTTCACCAGCGCCACTCCCGGCGCGCCCTCGCGATCGAAATCCGTAAAGCCGCGCCCGGCCAGAAGAGGGATGCCCAGAGTGAGAAAATACCCGGGCGTCACCGTGGCCGATGCGATGTCGGAGCCGCTCTCCGGCCGGCCTTCGATGGTAACCGCCCCATCCGCACGGTTGCCGCCCAAAGGGAGGTTGCCGGTGGCGCCCGCCGCTTGCACCCCGCGCAGGCCCTGGAGCCGCTCCAAAACCTGTTGAAAGAAGAGCGACTGCTCGCGCGCGGTGGGATATTTGGACTCCGTCAGATTGACCCGCAGGGTGAGCACGCGGTCCGCCTGAAAACCGGCATTGATTCCGCGCAGCAGCAGAAAGCTTTTGATGAGCAGGCCCGCGCCGACCAGAACCACCATGGCGAGCGCCACCTCCACCACCACCAGCAGATCGCGCAGGCCATGGCGCGACCGGCCGCCGGCGGCGCCGCGGCCCGCCCCCTTGAGCGCCTCGTGCCACCGGACCCCGGCGGATTCCAGGGCCGGCGCCAGGCCGAATACCAGCCCGGTCAGAAGCGCGAGAGCCAGCGTGAAGCCCAGGACGCGGTAATCCACACGAATCGGTTCCACCACCGGCAGATTGCGGGAGATGAACGCGACCAGCAGATCCTTTCCCCAGAATGCCAGCGCCAGGCCGGCAATGCCCCCGCTCAACGCCAGCAAACCGCTCTCGGTGAGAAGTTGGCGCACAAGGCGCGACCGGCCGGCGCCCAGGGCGTGCCGCACGGCCATCTCTTTCTCCCGCGCGGAGGCGCGCGAAAGCAGCAGGTTGGCCACATTGACGCAGGCGATCAGCAGCACGAAGCCGGCGGCGGCCAGAAAGAACAGCAGCGAGCGCTTCACGCCGCCCGCGATCTCTTCCTGCCAATCCGCCAGCACCACGTGTTTGGTCCGGCCCTTCCGCACCAGGGGCTGCAGCAGCGCATCCAGCTCCGCCTGCGCGGCTTCGCGGCTTACCCCGGGTGCGAGCCGTCCCACCGCGCGCACCAACTGGAAGCCCGCGCCCGAAGGATCGAGCGCGAACGGCGTCCAGACGTCGTAGTCGTGACCCCTCAGGAAGGCATACCGGTCGGGAACCAGGAACGACGCCGGCAGCACGCCCACGACCGTATAACCTTGCCCGTCCAATGCTAGAACCTTGCCGAGCGCCGAACGGTCGCCGGCGAAGCGCCGCTGCCAGAATGCGTGGCTCAGGATGGCCACGCGCACTCCGCCGGGCCGGTCCTCCTCGGGCAGGAAATTGCGCCCCAACACCGGTTGCGCTCCCAGCAGAGGAAAGAACGACGCGGTGACTGAGCCCGTGGTCACCCGCTCCGCCGCGCCCACGCCGGTAAGCGTGGCCTCCCCGCTCATGTAGGCCGCAAGCGTGCTCAGAGACTTGCTGCGCCGCTGCCACGTGGCGAACTCTCTGTTGCCGGCGAAGAAGTTGATCCCGGTGACCAGGTTTTCCTTGATATAGACCAGGCGGTCCGGCTGCGGATAGGGCAAGGGACGAAGCAGCACCGCATAAACCACCGTGAAGATGGCGGTCGTAGCGCCGATGCCCAGGCCGAGCGTGAGCACCGCCGCGGCGGCGAAGCCGGGATTCCGCCGCATGGTCCGCAGGCCATAGATGACGTCCTGGCGCATTATCTCCAACCACGGAATGCCGCGGCGCTCCCGGTAGCGCTCCTTCGTCACCTCCACGCCGCCCAGCCGGATCAGCGCGTCGCGCCGCGCCGCCGCCGGGTCCATGCCGGCCCGGATGCGGTCTTCGATGTGCATCTGAAGATGGCTGGCCAATTCTTCGGAGAGCTCCCGCTCGCGGCGTTCTCTATCGAACATGCCCAGTAGCCGGAACAGCCACGCGCGCAACCCTCTCATGGCGCCTCCTTGGCCGGCGCCAGGAACCGCGCCAGAATGGCGGTGGCCTGTTCCCAGTTGCTGGCCTCCCGCTCCAGTTGCTTCCGGCCGGCGCGCGTGAGCTTGTAGTACTTGGCCTTGCGGTTGTTGTCCGAGACGCCCCATTCCGAGGCGATGTAGCCCTCCTGCTCCAGCTTGAGCAGGGCCGGATACAGCGTCCCGTAATTTACCGAGAGCAGGTCTCCGCTGACCTGCTCGATGCGGCGGGCGATGCCGTACCCGTGGAGCGGCCCGATGGTTTCGAGTGTCTTAAGCACCATCAGCGCCAGCGTGCCCTGCCAGACGTCGGTTTTGCCGCTCATCAAGATTGCGTCCTTATCCCATATTACGGCAACTCCTATGGGAATGCCATAGAAAAATTCGGGTATCCGGGGCTGTAACTATTCAGACTGGCCGGCCTGCGGCGCCGCGGCCGTCAGCGTGGCCCAATGTCACGATCGGTTCTCCGTCCCAGACAGGCGCAACTCCTCGATCTCCTGTTGAAGCTTCTGCTGCGCTCGTTTCCTCGTGGGCCAGAAAATTGCAAACCATATGGCGGCGAGCACAGAGAATGGCACGGCGTTGCGCAGCAGCCGGGGGGCGCCAAGAGACTGGATTAGCGCTGGAACCAAGACGATGGCGAGGCCCAAAAAACAGAACGTCAGACCGGCCCTGCGCCAGACGTGCTGGACGTAGTCCCGCTGCCTCTCCAGTTCGCTTCTATAGAACTCGAGGGAAGTGCCCACCGTGGCGTCCAACGGCAACTTCCCCGGCCAGATCCATTTGTATGCCTGATATGCGCCGTAGATTCCCCAGAGACTCAGCAGCCCCCATCCGATGCGCGGAACCACCTCGTGAGTTCTGGCGAAGGTCCGCGCAAAACCCACACAAAGGAAGAGCCCGATGGTTATCCAGGAGACCGCCCCTAAACGGGCTTTCCTCTGAAGTTGTTGCGCCTTACGGCGTATTTCATCTGTTGACATTTTGAATGGCTCCGTTGGCTGGCTTTGCCAGATATTTCGCGGGTTGTTCATGGGGAACTCACTCGGCATGAAAGCCTCCTTCGCCGAACCAGCGCCTCAGGATGTTCTTGATCCGGTGAACCTTCATAGCGATGTTCGCAGGCGACAACCCGGTGATCTCGCCAATCGAACTCGCGTCCATGTCCTCGAGATATGAAACGATGATCTGACGGTCGAGCGGCTTCAGGCGCTGGATCAGCATGGAGAGGCGCTCGAGTGCTTCGGCCTGGCTCGCGGCACCTTCACCCTGGTCATTGCCTGGCATGGTGTCGAGGTTCTCGATGCTCACCAGCCTGCTTCTGATCCGCCGCTGCCGGATCACGTGGCCGGTGGCCACGTTATGAGCGATACGGTACACCCAGGTTCTGAGCGAACATCGCCCGTCGAACTGCGCGAAGCTGCGCCAGAGATTCAGATGAATCTCCTGGAGCAGGTCACGGCGTGCATCGGGGTCCAGCTCGTAAGCCCGCGCGAGCCGGTCGAGTGAAGGACCGTAGGTGTCCGCTGCCTGCCGATACAGGGAGTCCTGGCTCACTTCTCCACCCGAGTGAGGCTTAGTCCGTCGCACAACCAGGGTAGTTGCTGGCCGGTGGGCTTTCTAACAGATTAATTCCTGCCGCGCTAACCCGCGAGCGCCTGCTCCAGGTCCCCGATCAAGTCGTCCCCGTGCTCCAGGCCGGCCGAGACGCGCAGCAGGTTGGGCGGGGTCCTGGTCTGCGGCCCCTCCACGGAGGCGCGGTGCTCGATCAGGCTGTGCGCGCCGCCCAGGCTGGTGGCGCGGATGAACAGGCGGCAGCGGGCGGCCGCGGCCATGGCGGTCTCCGCGCCGCCGCGCACCTGGAACGACAACATGCCGCCGAAGGCCGACATCTGGCGCGCCGCGATCTGGTGGCCGGGATGGTCCGCCAGGCCGGGGTAATGCACGCGCTCCACTGCCGGGTGGGCCTGCAGCCAGGCCGCCATCCGCGACGCGTTCTCCGATTGCGCGCGCACGCGGTAGGGCAGCGTCTCCACACCGCGCAGCGTCAGCCAGCAATCGAACGGCGAGGGCACCGCGCCGCCGTAGCGCTGCGCCTTGCGGGCGCGCTCGAAAAGATAGTTGTCGTGGCGCGTGATGAGCGCGCCGCCCACCACGTCGCTGTGGCCGCCGATGTACTTGGTGGTCGAGTGCACCACCATATCGATGCCGCAATCGAGCGGATGCTGCAAGACTGGAGTGGCGAAGGTGCCGTCGCAGACGGTGACGATGCCGGGTCCGGCCTGGCGCGCCAGCGAGGCGATAGCCGCAAGATCGGTAACCTTCATGAGCGGGTTCGACGGCGTCTCCACCCACACCAGGCGGGTCGCGGGACGCACCGCGGCGCGCACCGCCGCCACGTCGGTCATGTCCACATAGGTGGTGTCCAGTCCCGACTTCCCGAACACCTCGGCGACGACTTTCCGGAACCCCCAGTAGACGTCGTCCGGGGCCAGGATGTGATCGCCGGGCTCCAGTCCCTGCACCACCGCCGTGGCCGCGGCCAGGCCGGACGCGAACACCAGCGCCTGTGTGCCGCCTTCCAGATCGGCCAGGCATTCCTCCAGCGCGCGCCGGTTGGGGTTGCCCTCGCGCGAGTAGCTGAATCCCAGCGGGTAGTCGCCCGTGGGCCCGCGCTCGAAGGTCGTCGAGAGGTGGATCGGCATCGTGACCGCGCCCGTGGCCGGGTCGATGCGGCGGCCCGCGTGCACCGCCCGGGTTTCGATTTTCATCACCTGCCCAGTGTACCGTTTCGGGTGATTAGACCAACGGGGGCGCGCCGTCTGCGCAGATTCACCCACCCAGGGCCGCGGCAGCGTGGAGTTTCACCTCTTATTTTCTATTACTTGGCGCGGCGGGCCTGGCTGGCCCGGCAATTGCATTCCCCGGAACTTATGGCATACGTAATTACCGATACCTGTACCAAGGATGAATTGTGCGTGCAAGCCTGCCCGGTGGACTGCATCCACCCCAAGCAGGACGAGGGCGGTTTTGTGGAGGCCCCGCAGCTCTTCGTGAACCCCAACGATTGCATCGATTGCGGCGCATGCGTTCCGGTTTGCCCCACCAATTCGATCTTCACGCTGGACGAACTGCCGGCCGAGTTGGCGCGATTCACCGAGCTGAACGCCAACCACTACAACTGAAACCGATCGGGCCTGGCGCCGCCTACAGGTCGCGGCCGTCCGGACGCCTGGGCGCCGAGGCGGTCAATTTCTTGCGCAACGCCTGACTGCGCTCTCTCCGGGCGAGCTTGCTCTTTCGTTCGCGGTGGAAGCGCGCTTTGTCTCCATTGATTGCCGACATGGTGACCCAAGCGTAGCAGAATCCCGCTGGTGGCGCTTGGCCGGCGCTTCCGCCAAAGCCTGCTCCCGCCCACTACCGAAGCACGCCTAACGCCTGCCCGCTCCGCTCCGCCCGCGCATAGGCGTTGGGATCGTGCTCCAGCGCCCCTTCCGGAAGCCACTCCCATAGCGGCCCCAGGTCCTTTCGCACGAGGTCGCGATAGAACTGGGGAAGCTCGGTGGTCTCCTGTTCAAAATAGGGAGCAAACTGACGGTCGTTGTCCAGCCGCCGGCGAACGTCCCGGTAGTACGCGAGCCTTCCAAACCCTTCCGTCGAAACCGCCCGCACCAGGTTCATGCCCCGCGAAGTCAGACCTCGTGTCGCGCGGAAGCGGCGGAAAACGGCTTTCGAGGAAAAGGAATATCCGGTCAGGTCGATCACGTGGTCATAGAAGCCGCGCCAGGAATAATTCCTGGGCCTGACGTTCATGGCCTGGTTGTTGTTCAGGAAATGGAATGGGAAGGGCAGTACGCGGTGGGCCCGCTGGTAATCCAGGTTGAGCGCCGCGGCCCGGCCGAACGCCGTAAGCAGCGAATAGCCCGGAAACGCGCCGGGCGCCAGGTCCAGGAACCGCTTGGTGAGCTCAAAGGGCTCCGCCCCTTCATCGGTGTCGAGTCCCAGCACGAAGTTGGCTTGTACGTACGGTATGTGGCGCAAGATCAAATTGACGTGCTCGGCTACCTGGCGGACTTTATCCATCCCCTGTAGTGCGCCGGTCTTGGACTTATTGCCCAAATCGAACCACGACTCAATGCCCGGCAGAAGGGCTTGGAAGCCATTGCGCTTGAGCCGCTGCAGGTGCGGCTCGGAAAGCAGCGACAGACTGCTCTCGGCCAGGAAGTCGATACGGCCGGCAGGCACGGCCCGCTCAATCGTGTCCATGGAATCGTTGAATCGGACGCCGAAATTGGGATCGTGCCAGGCCACCATGGGCCGGCGGAACTTCGTCAGCAGAAACCTGAGGTCCTCTTGAATTCCGTCGCCGTCCACAGGCTGATAGGGCACCACCGCATCGATGCAGAAACTGCAGGTGTACGGACAGCCCAGGCTGCCCAGCATGGGAACGATTTTGAGGAAGGGCGCTTTCCGGAGCGTGGGTTCGATGAACGGCCAGCGCTCGCGTACGCCGGGAAGGGTCTTCGGCTGCTGCCCGGCGGCCATGTGCATGCCTACCGGCCGATGCCGGGAGCAGTCCCGCAAGACGTCGCGGAGCGTCTCCCGGTCGGTAAAGCCCAGGACGTAATCGAAGTACCGCAGGGCGTCGTCCGGGTAGCAACGGGCGTGCGGCCCCCCCATCGCCGTGATGGCCCCCCGCGAGCGGAACAGGTTGCTCAGGGCGTACGCGGTATGAGCCGCCTCCGTGAACCCGCCGATGAAGACCAGGTCGGCCTCCGCTGGCAGTTCCTTTAGCAGATCCTCGAAGCCGGTATAGCAGACGAAGGTGACGTCATGCCCCTCCGCTCGGCACCATACCGCGATGGCCTGCGGCATGATGCTGGCGAGGTTTGGGTTCATGACGCGGGCATACAAAGCCCGCGTGGGGCCCCTGGAAACAATATCGATGATCCCGATACGAAGTTTTTTCATGTGGAAACCGGTTCAACCGGGCCCGTGGGTGCTTCATCCGAGTTTAGGCTATTTCACGCCGGCATAAGTGGGGTAGGCCTCCTATCTTGAAAGTCGCCCCAGAAATTGGTCTGATATAGGGACCATCCCCGGCTTTCAGGCTCCGGAGTGTACCCCGTTCATGAAAACTGGCCTGCCCCGGTCTGCCTCTACCCGCCGGCGATGGCGCCTACAATCAGGAACGGCTCCGCCCCGGACGCCACGGCCTCCGGCAGCGGGGCGTCCGGCGCTTCGTGGGACAGATCCTCCTGGCAGGCAAAAAACCTCACGAACGGCCGCCGCCGCTGCGTGACGTGGTCGCGGAGCGTGCCGCGCAGCACCGGATAGCGTTCTTCCAGTGCGTCGAGCAGGGATCGCTGTGTGGCCTGGCCTTGCACCTCGATGCTGAGCTCGTCTCTCAGACCCGCCAGAAGCCGCAGATGAGCTGGCAGCACGACTCGTATCATGACAGCGTCTGTACCTCCACGGAAAGCACCGCCGGAAGGTCCCGCACGATGGGCGCCCAACTGTCCCCGGCATCGGCCGACGCGTACACCTGCCCGCCGGTAGTGCCGAAGTATACGCCGCACTGGTCGAGCGAATCCACCGCCATGGCGTCGCGCAGCACGTTCACATAGCAGTCGCTCTGCGGAAGACCGTTGGTCAGTGCTTCCCACTCGTTTCCGCCCGTACGGCTGCGGTACACGCGCAACTTTCCCTCGGGCGGAAAGTGCTCCGAATCGCTCTTGATCGGAACCACGTAGATGGTCTCCGGCTCGTGCGCGTGCACGTCGATCACGAAGCCGAAGTCGGTCGGCAGGTTCCCGCTCACCTCCTGCCACGAATCGCCGGCATTGTCGCTGCGCATCACGTCCCAGTGCTTCTGCATGAACAGCACGCTCGGCCGCGAACGGTGCATGGCGATGCGGTGCACGCAGTGGCCCACCTCCGCCGTCGGATCGGGAATGTATTGCGACCTCAGCCCCTGGTTGATCGCCCGCCACGTCGCACCGCCATCGTCGCTGCGGAAGGCGCCCGCCGCCGAGATGGCGATGAACATCCGCGCGGGGTCGCTCGGGTCGAGCAGGATGGTGTGCAGGCACATCCCGCCCGCGCCCGGCTGCCAGTGGGGCCCGGAGCCGTGGCCGCGCAGGCCGGGGAGCTCTGCCCACGATTTCCCGCCATCGGTTGTGCGGAACAAGGCCGCATCTTCCACCCCGGCGTAGACCGTGTCCGGATCGCTGAGCGACGGCTCCAGATGCCAGACGCGCTTGAACTCCCACGGGTGCGGCGTGCCATCGTACCACTGGTGCGTGCCCGGGACGCCCTCGTACACGAACTTGTTGTCCACCGGCTCCCAAGTCTGACCACCGTCGTTCGAGCGCTGGATCACCTGCCCGGACCAGCCGCTCGACTGCGATGCATACAGCCGGTTCGGGTCGGCGGGCGATCCCTTGACGTGGTAGACCTCCCAGCCGGCAAAGTGGGGACCATTCACCTCCCACTGTTTGCGCTTTCCGTCCGCCGTCAGGATGAACGCTCCCTTACGTGTACCGACCAGTACTCGTACCCCGCTCGTCTTGTCTGTCATCAGTGCTCCTCCATCATTAAATCGCATGGCGAGCGCCCAGATCGACACCCCGTCAAAAAATTTACCATGCAGGGCTCCGCCGGCAGAAATTGCGAACTTTGCCGCGGCGGCGGCGTATTCATCCTTATAACCCGATTGGTGGCGCCTGGAGAGGGCAGGAGGTTCAAGCGTGACCGTAACCAACGAGATCCGGCAGGTGGTGCGCCGGTTGCTGCGCTCGCCCATGTTCGCCATTGTGACGATGCTCACCATCGCCATCGGCGTCGGCGCCAACAGCGCCGTCTTCAGCGTCGTCAACGGCGTCCTGCTCAAGCCGCTGCCTTACTCCGACCCCGGCGCCTTGATCGCCGTGTGGCAAACCGCGCCGCGCCTCAACCTGAAGGACCTGAACGCCTCGCCCTCGGACTATTTCACTTTCCGCGAGGAGAACCGGACCTTTCAGCGGTTCGGCGTCTGGAGTGGCGACAGCGTGGCCGTGACCGGGCGCGCGGCGCCGGAGCAGGTCCCCTGCCTGCTTGTCACCGAAGGAACGCTCGACGCCTTAGGCGTCCCCCCGGCTCTGGGCCGCTGGTTTACACCCGCCGACGACGGCCCCGCCGCCCCGGAAACCGTCATCCTCAGCTACGGCTTCTGGCAGCGCAGGTTCGGCGGCGATCCGGCGGCCGTCGGCGGCCACTTGATCGTTGACGGGAAGGTCAGGGAGATTGCCGGCGTCATGCCGCAATCCTTCCGCTTCCTCGATGAGAAGGCCGACCTCATCCTGCCCCTCCGCTTCGATCGCGCCAAGGTCACCTTGGGGAACTTCAGCTACCAGGGCATCGCCCGGCTCCGGCCGGGAGTCACCCTGGCACAGGCCAACGCCGATGTGGCGCGCATGATCCCCATCGTCAACCGCAAATTCCCGGCGCCGCCAGGCTTCAGCGCCAAAATGTTCGAAGAGGCGGGCATCCAGGCCGCCGCCCGGCCCCTGAAAGACGACGTGGTGGGCGATCTGGGCAAGGTGCTCTGGGTGCTGATGGGAAGCATCGGAGTGGTCCTGCTGATCGCCTGCGCCAACGTCGCCAACCTGCTTCTGGTCAGGGCCGAGGGACGCCAGCAGGAGTTGGCCACGCGCATGGCCCTGGGCGCCGGCTCGCGGCGCATCGCCGCCGCGCTGCTCACCGAAAGCGTATTTCTCGGCCTCCTCGGGGGAACCGTTGGACTCGGCTTCGCCTGGGCCGCGCTGCGCGCCCTGGTGGCCATTGCGCCCGCTTATCTCCCCCGCCTGGACAACATCGCTCTCGATCCCCTGGTCATCTTATATACCCTGGCGATTTCGCTGGTGGCCGGGCTTCTCTTCGGTCTCATCCCGGTTTTCCGTTATGCGGCGCCCAACGCCAACGCGGTGCTGCGTGCCGGCGGACGGTCGCTCAGCCAGAGCAAGGAACGCCACCGCGCGCGCAACAGCCTGGTGATCCTGCAGACCGCGCTGGCCGTGGTGCTGGTCATCGGCGCCGGCCTGATGATCCGCACCTTTCAAGCGCTCCGCCATGTCCACCCCGGATTCACGGCCCCCGCCCAGGTGCAGACTTTCCGCATCGAGATTCCCGAAGGCCTGGTCAAGGAAACCGGGCGCGTGCTGGCCATGCAGCAGGAGGTCCGCCGCAAGGTCGCCGCCATCCCCGGCGTCTCCTCCGTGTCTTTTGCCAATTCGGTGCCCACCGATGGCAACAACAGCACCGACGTCCTCTATGCCGCGGACCGCTTTTATTCCGAAGGCCAGGTGCCGCCGCTCCGCCGCTTCAAGTTCGTGGCCCCCGGCTTCTTTCAAACCATGGGAACCCCGCTCATCGCCGGCCGCGATCTCACCTGGACGGACGTCGAGCAGCTTCGCCACGTGGCCATCGTCAGTGAGAATCTCGCGCGCGAACTATGGCAAGAGCCCGCCCGCGCCCTCGGCAAGCGGGTCCGCGAGGGCCTGAAAGACGAGTGGCGCGAGATCGTCGGCGTAGTGGGGGATGTCCGCCTCGATGGCGCCGACCAGAAGGCTCCCACGGCGATTTATTGGCCGGTGTACATGGACAATTTCTGGGGCAACGAAAAGTTCCTCGCGCGCAGCATCGTGTACGTGATCCGCTCGGACCGCGCCGGCTCGGAAAGCCTGCTGGCGCAGATCCGTCAGGCGGTCTGGTCCGTGGTCCCGGATGTCCCCATCGTGCGCACGCGCACCATGGAACAGGTGTTCCGCGGCTCCATGGCGCGCAGTTCCTTCACCCTGGTGATGCTCGGCATCGCCGGCGCCATGGCGCTGCTGCTCGGCCTGGTGGGCATCTATGGCGTGATTTCGTATTCGGTCTCGCAGCGCACGCGCGAGCTGGGAATCCGCATCGCCCTCGGCGCCGGCAACGCCGAGCTGCGCGCCATGGTGGTGGGCCAGGGCGTGCTGCTGGCCGCGATCGGCATCGCCGTGGGACTGGCGGTAGCCGTGGCCGCAACCCGCATCATGACCGCGCTGCTGTTCCAAACCAGCGCGGTCGATCCGCTCACCTACGCCGCCGCCGCGCTCGGCCTGCTCGCCGCCGCCGCCCTCGCCAGCTACCTGCCCGCTCATCGCGCCTCGTCCATCAACCCGGTGGAAGCGTTGCGCATGGAATAAGGAAGCCTGCTGGACAGCCCGCCTCCCCCGTCCCACAATGAAATATGTCCAAACGAGCAATCTTCTTTCTGGGATTGGCTTCGGTGCTGCGCGGCGAAGTGCGCCCCATGACCCTGCGGCAGGCCGTCGAGACGGCGCTCCGCCAGAATCCGGATATCGCCCTCGCCCGCCTCGATGAGGAGAAAGCACGGCAGGCGGTGCGCGTGGCCAAAGACCCGTTTGCTCCGCGCGTTTCGGTGGGCAGCGGGCTGGCCAAAAGCTGGGGCTTCCCCCTGAGCATCGAGGGCTCCGCGCCCAGCGTGGTGCAGGCTCGTGCCGCACAGTACATCTTCAACCGGCCGCAGAGCTTCGCCGTGGCGCAGGCCAAGGAGGATGCGCGCGGCGCCTCGCTCGCCGCCGTCGGCAAGCGCGACGAAGTGGCCTACCGCGCGGCGTCGCTCTACCTCGATGCCGAACGCGCCCTGCGCATCGGGGCGCTGGCGCGCAAGGACGCCGAGAGCGTCGATAAGGTCCTCGAAACCATCCGGGCGCAGGTCGCCGAGGGGCGCGCCCTGCCGCTGGCCGAGAAGATGGCCGCCCTCAAACTGGCGCAGGCGAACCAGCTTGCCGGCAACCTGGAGGACGACCAGGCCGCCGCGGAAACGGCGCTCGCCCTGGCCCTCGGGTTCGCGGCCGACGACCGCGTCCGCGCCATCGAAGAACAGCGGCCGGCGCCCCCGCTGCCGCAATCGGAAGAGCAGGCCATTCAATCCGCGCTCGAAGCCAACAAGGAGTTGCGCCGCCTGCAATCGCAGATCGTCGCCAAGGAGCTCGAAATGCGCGGCGAGCGGGCCCAGCGCCTGCCCCGCGTGGACCTGGTGGCGCAGTACGGCCTCTTCGCCCAGTTCAACAACTATGCCGACTTCTTCCAGAAGTTCCAGCGCAACAACGGACAGCTCGGCGTTTCCTTCCAACTGCCCTTGCTCGCCGGGCCCGGCGTGGGGGCGCAGATGGCGCAGACCCAGACCGATATTTCCCACCTGAAGATCGACCTGAACAACACCCGCAACCGCATCGCCTCCGATTTGCAGCAGTCCTTCCGCGACGTTAGGAAAGCGGAGACCGCGGCCGAGGTGGCGCGCCTCGACCTGGACGTGGCCCGCGAGCAGCTATCCGTCTACCTCGCCCGGATCGCCGAAGGCCGCGCCACGCTCCGCCAGGTCGAGGAGGCGCGGGTCATCGAGAACGACAAATGGATCGCCTTCTACGACGCCCGCTACACCGTCGAAAAGGCGCGGTGGAACGTGCTGCGGCTCACCGGCGACCTGATGGCCTCGCTCCAATCGCTGCCGCAGCCCGCTCCCTAACGCGCGGCGTCATTGCCCCCGGGTCATGGTTACCGTGCCCCCCTCGATGGTGAAGACGGGGTTGCCGGGGAGGCTGGTGCAGGGGGTGATCGTGATTGTCGGCATCGAAGGCCACCATGCGGGCGCCAGTTCGATCTTTCTCCGCGCGGGCCTGCGCGGGGCTGGCGGAGGTTGCGGGCTCGCAAACCGGTGCAGGGCAAGCCCACGCGACTCCGGCGTAGACGTCGCCGGCGGTGTCATCCACGGCCGCACAAACGGTTTCGGCGGCTCCTGTGCCAGACCGGCAGCGGGCGCGAGCACGGACAGCAGGACCATCATCGGAATGCATGGCGGCGGCATCGTACAGTATATGCCGTGTAAATCCGTTCCCTTTCAGCTTCCCGCTACCCCATACCCTCTGGCGCCCAACATGCTACGATTATCGCGTGCCGAACCGAACCGAGCCCCGGACCCTCGGCCAATGGATTCGCTACCTCGTCGTGGCCATCATCGCCCTGTTCCTCGTTTGGTGGTTGCTCCGGGTCTACGTTTTGTAAATTCGGGCGGTGTAGCCGCCTCTGCAATCCGAGCCGGTCAAGGATGAAGTCTTGGCGAGCTATCCCTCCCTTCGCGTCGACCACATCAATGCCGCTCTGGCCTACGCCGCAGAATTGGCGCACGAGGAACGTCTCGTGCCGATCCGGGTTCCGTGACGTTCAAGCTTGACGAGAACCTCCCTGTTGAACTGGTGACGGATCTTCGCGGCTTGGGCCACGACGCCGACACGGTCATCGACGAAGGACTTGGCGGTTCGGCAGAGATCCAACAGTCGTGGATGCCGCCCTGGGAGCTAAAACCCCTCCCACACGTAAGCCGAGAACCTCCGTGCGGTGTAGAAGCCCACGCGCTCGTAGAGCGTCACGGCGTCTTCGTTGGCCGCCGTTACCGTGAGGCTCGCCGAGCGGCATCCCATGTCGCGCAGCGCGGTCAGCGATTGCCGCAGCAGCTGGTGCCCGATGCCCGTTCCCCGCACCGCGGGCGAAACGCAGATCTGCGTGATGTGGCCGCACTCCGGCGCCACCAGGCTGGCCAGCGAGATGCCGCACATGCGCCCGCTCACGGCTTCGAATGCGGCGAACGATGCCGGCCGGAAGAAGGCGCCGCAGCCGGGATACTGCACAATGTTGTACAGGAACCGCCGCGCCCCGGCGGCGCTGCGGTACTGGTCGTTGATGCGGCTGTCGATGTGGCCGGCATAGGCCGCCGCGATCAACTGCGCCGCCCCGTCCTGGTAGTGGTCCGACCACTTCTCGACGTACATCGGCCGCCGCACGTTGCCCGCCGCCAGCGCGGCGCCTTCGAGATCCAGGCGCATGAAATTACGCTCGTAAGTGCTCAGGCAACCGGCCGACGGCATGGTCCGGCCGGGAACATAAGCCAGCATCATGAGCTGCGATTCGATGCGTCCGATGGAAGCATTGGCCATGATCGACCCGAGCGCCGATTCCAGCAGCCGGTTCTCGCGCTCCGGCGTCCGCAGCGCCTTCCGCACGTAGAGATCGCCGATCAGCCCCTTGTTTTCTTCCAGCACGAAGTACAGGTACCCCGCCACCTCGCCGTCTTCGACCAGCGCCGCCCCGTGCAGCGCGCGCAGGTCTACAAAGCGGCGCACCAGGTCGGCCGATTTTTCGAAATCCCAATCCAGCAATTCCCGCCACGACTCGGTTTCCTCCAGGAGCAGAGGGTCCAGGTCGCGCGCGGTAAACCGCCGCAGGTCGACGATCTCCGGCGGTCGCTCGGGCGACGGATGTAGGCGGGCAGCCATGAAGCCGCCTGTTATTGTAACCTGTACGCAATCGCTATCCATGGGAACACGCCGCCAGAACACGTCCGGCGCGGTGCTCGAGTGGCTTCTCGAGGGTGACCCGGCCATACGCTGGCAGGCCGTGCGCGATCTGCAGGGAGCGGCGGAACGCACCGTGCGCCGCGAGCAGCGCCGCGTGGCCCGCGAGGGCTGGGGAGCGCGCCTGCTGGAACGGCAGGATGCCGATGGCCGCTGGGCGGGCGGCATCTACACCCCCAAGTGGACCTCCACCACCTACACCATGCTGCTGTTGCGCAGCCTCGGATTGCCCCCGGGCGAACCGCAAGCCATGCGCGCCTGCCGCGTGCTGCTCGATACCGGCTTCTGGCAGGATGACGGCATCAACTTCTACCCGCGCCGGTACCCGCGCAGCGAAACCTGCATCTCCAGCATGGTGCTGGCGGTGCTCTCCTGGTTCGGCCTGGACGATCCGCGCGTGGACCAACTGGCGGCGCACGTGGCGGCGCAACAGATGGCCGATGGCGGCTGGAACTGCCGCGCCATGCCGGGCTACGGCGCCGCGACTCACGGCTCGTTTCACACCACCATTTCGGCCCTCGAAGCGCTCTGCGAATACGAGACCTTCCGCCCGGCGCGGGCGAAGGCGGCGCGCGCGGCCCAGGCGCGGGGGCGCGAATTCCTGCTGGTGCACCGGCTGTTTCGTTCGCACCGGACGGGCGCGGTGGCGAACAGCGTTTTCACGCGATTCGCTTTTCCAGCGCGATGGCATTACGACGTGCTGCGCGGCCTGGACTACTTTCGCGAGTGCGGCGCGGCTTGGGACGAACGCTTGTCCGACGCCTGCGCGCTGGTGGAAAAGCGCCGCGCGCCCGATGGCCGTTGGGCGCTCGCCGGCGGGTATCCCGGCAAGGTCTTCTTCGAAATGGAGGCGCGCGGCCAGCCGAGCCGCTGGAACACGCTGCGGGCCTTGCGTGTCTTGCGATGGAGCCAAAACAGGTAAAGAAGTCCGCAAATCTCGTGGCCTGCATTTGATGTACAATGGAGTTTCCATGCGGGCGGTATCCACTTCGTTGATGGCGGCGCTGGTGGTAGTGGCGCTGTTCTGGGGGAACTGTTTCTCCTGCCCGCAGCTGCTGCTGGCGATGCAATCGCACCAGCCGGCACACGGGTGCTGCCACGGTAAGAAGCAGGCTCCCGTGACCTGCCAGACGCAGCAGTTTCACCAGTTCCTGAAGGCCGATGCGGGCCATGCCCCGGCCGTGCCGCTGGTGGCGGAGTTGCTGGCATCGCCTTCGCCGGTCCCCCTGCCTCACGACCGGACCTCGGCCTCCGTTCCAGCGCCACACGCTCCGCCCGGTTTGAGCTCGTTGTACTCCACGCTTCGCATCTAGCGTTTCCTCACACACATTGCAGAAATACGTGCCGGCATGCCGGCGCCACTGGTGGTGAGGAAATGAATTCACGATTTTGGATTTGGATTGCCGTATGGCCGGCCGTGGCCGGAGCGCAGCCGCTGCCTGCCCTGGTGGACGAGGCGCTACGCCACAATCGCGAGATCCTGGCGGCGCAGAAGAAATATGAAGCCGCGCGCCAGCGGCCCAGCCAGGCGAGCAGCCTGCCGGACCCGACCGTGTCGCTGGGCTACGCGGCCAATGGCTGGCCGTATCCCATCGCGGGGCTGGGGCGCGACGTCACCAGCAACGCGGGCATCACCGTCTCGCAGGAAATGCCGTTCCCCGGCAAGCAGAAACTGCGCGGCGAGATCGCCGGCAAAGAGGCCGGCGCCGAATTCGACCAGTACCGCGCCGTGCGGTTGAGCGTGGTCTCGCGGCTGAAGCAGGCGTACCACGAGTTGCATCATGCCGCGGTGAGCATCGTGTACGTGAAGCGCTACCAGGCCCTGCTGCGCGACATTCTGCGCATCACGGAAGCGCGCTACGCGGTATCGCGCGCCGCGCAGCAGGACATCTTCAAAGCGCAGACGCAGTTCTCCATCTTCGAAACGCAACTGGTGCGCTATGAGCAGGAGCGCACCGCTAAGGAGATCGAAATCAACGCGCTTCTCAACCGGCCCCAGGGCGGGCCGATCGAGGCGCCCACCGAGATGCCGCTGGGCGAGATGCCGGGCACGCTCGAGGAGGTGCTCGAGCGGGCGCGCGCGCAGGCCCCGGCGCTCTCGCGCGAGCGCAAAATGACCGAGCGCAACGAACTGGCGGCCAACCTGGCGCGCAAGGATTACTACCCCGATTACACGCTTTCGGGCGGCTATTTCAACCAGGGCGGCATGCCGCCCATGTGGCAGTTCCGCGTGGATTTCAAGCTGCCGGCGTATTTCTGGGGCCGGCAGCGCGCCGCCGTGAACGAGCGGGAGTTCTCCGTGAGCGAAGCGCGCCACAATTACGAGACCGCCGAAGTTTCCCTGCAGGCGCGCGTCCGCCAGGATTACACCGCGGCGGAAACGGCGCGGAAACTGGCGGAGCTCTACCAGAAGTCGGTGATCCCGGAGGCGCAACTGGCGCTGGAATCCTCCATGGCCAGCTATCAGACGGGCGCCATCGATTTTCTGCCCGTGTTTTCCAACTTCATGAACGTCGTGGATTACGAGCTGATGTTTCACGAGGAAGTGATGCGCTTCCACGTGGCGCTGGCCCGGCTGGAAGAGATGACGGGGGCCCAATGAAAAAGATCCTGGTGGTTTTGTGCGTGGCCGCCGCGTTTGCGGGCGGATATGGGTACGGGCGATGGTACGGTAAAGCTGGATCGTCCGGGCCCGCCTCCGCTGGGCGCAAAATTCTGTATTGGGTGGACCCCATGCATCCCTGGTACAAGTCCGATAAGCCGGGCACGGCGCCCGATTGCGGCATGAAACTGGTGGCGGTGTATGCCGGCGAGGACAAGTACCAGGCCAACGATATGCCCGCCGGGACGGTGCGCATCGCGCCCGCCAAGCAGCAGCTCATCGGCGTGGCGTTCAGCACCGCGGAATATGAAACGGCCACGTCCTCCATCCGCGCGGCGGCGCGGGTGACGCTCGACGAAACCAAAATCGCCCGCGTGCAGAGCAAGCTCGACGGATGGATCGACCAGGTGTTCGTCGACTTCACCGGGAAGCTGGTCAAAAAAGGCGACCCCTTGCTGACCCTGTACAGCCCCGAGGCGCTGGCCACCCAGCAGGAGTACCTGATCGCCCTCAAGGCGCAGCGCCAGATGCGCGACAACCCGGTGCACGACATGATCGGCAGCATGGACAACCTGGTGGCCGCGGCCCGCAGGAGGCTGGAGCTGTGGGACATCAGCCCGGCGCAGATCGACGAAATCGCGCGCACCGGCCAGCCCCTCAAGAACCTCACGCTGTATTCGCCCAGCTCCGGGTTCGTCACCGAACGCAATGCGTTTCCCAAACAGCACGTGGGCCCGGACGCAATGCTGTACACCGTGGCCGATCTTTCCACCGTCTGGGTGGTGGCCGACGTGTTCGAGTACGAAGCCGCCGGCGTGCGCGTGGACCAACCGGCCGCGCTGACACTGGCGACCTTTCCGGGGCGCGTCTTCCGCGGGCGGGTGAGCTACATCATGCCGCAGGTGGACGCCACTACGCGCACCCTCAAGGTCCGCATGCAGTTCGACAACCCCGGCTACGCCCTCAAGCCGGAGATGTACGGCGAAGTCGACCTGCAGACGGGCGGCGCCCGCCGCCTGATGGTGCCGCAGACCGC
Organism: Terriglobia bacterium; assembly: GCA_020073615.1. Lineage (GTDB taxonomy): Bacteria > Acidobacteriota > Terriglobia > Bryobacterales > Bryobacteraceae > JADGNR01. The sequence goes on along the minus strand of JAIQEX010000022.1, from coordinate 41,854 downwards.
CGTGCTGAACTCCGGCGACACGCAGACGGTGTTCGTGGACCGTGGCAACGGCTACTTCGAGCCGCGCGCCGTGAAGGTGGGGGCGCAGGCGGGCGACCGCGCCGAGATCCTGAGCGGCCTCAAGCGCGGCGAGCGCGTCGTCACCGCGGGCAACTTCCTGCTCGATTCGGAAAGCAGGCTCAAGTGATTGGCCGCATCATCGAGCTCTCGGCGCGCCACCGCTTCCTGGTGTTCCTGTTCGTGGCCGCGGCCACGATGGCCGGCTGGTGGTCCATCAAAACCATCCCCCTCGACGCCATTCCGGATTTGAGCGACACGCAGGTGATCGTCTACTCCCGCTGGGACCGCAGCCCGGACATCATGGAGGACCAGGTCACCTACCCCATTGTGAGCGCCATGCTGGGCGCGCCCCGCGTGAAGGACATCCGCGGCTTCTCCGACTTCGGCTACTCCTACGTCTACATCATTTTCGAGGAGGGCACCGATATTTACTGGGCGCGCTCGCGCACCCTCGAGTATCTCTCCAAGATTCTGCCGCGCCTGCCGCAGGACGTGAAAACGGAGCTGGGGCCCGACGCCACCGGGGTCGGCTGGGTCTTCCAATACGCGCTGGTGGACAGCGGCGGGCACGATCTGGCGGAGTTGCGCAGCGTGCAGGATTGGTTTCTGCGCTACCAGTTGCAGGCCGTGCCGGGCGTGGCCGAGGTGGCGCCGCTGGGCGGGTTCGTGCGCCAGTACCAGGTGAACGTGGACCCCAACCGGCTGGCGGCCTACGGCGTGCCGATCTCGAAAGTCGTGGCGGCGGTGCGCGGCGGCAACAACGACGTGGGCGGGCGCCTGGTGGAGTTCACCGGCCGCGAGTACATGGTGCGCGGGCGGGGCTACGCGCGCTCGACGGCCGACCTGGAGAGCATCGCGCTCGCGGCCAGCCCCTCGGGCGTGCCCGTGCTGGTGCGCGACGTGGGCAGCGTGACCCTCGGCCCCGACATCCGCCGCGGCGTGGCCGATCTCGATGGCAAGGGCGAGGTGGTCTCGGGCATCGTGGTCATGCGCCAGGGCGAAAATGCGCTGCGCGTGATCGAACGCGTGAAGGCCAAGCTCAAAGAGATCGAGCCGGGGCTCCCCAAGGGCGTAAAAGTGGTGACGGCCTACGACCGCTCGGAGCTGATCCTCGCCTCCATCGACAATCTGAAGCAGACGCTCATCGAGGAGCTGGCGGTGGTGGCGCTGGTGATCTTCATCTTCCTCTGGCATTTCCCCAGCGCCCTCATCCCCATCCTCACCATTCCGGTGGCGGTGTTGATCGCCTTCGTGCCCATGCGCCTGATGGGAATGAGCTCGAACATCATGTCGCTGGGGGGCATCGCCATCGCCATCGGAGCCATGGTGGATGCGGCCATCGTGGTGGTGGAGCAGACCCACAAGAAGCTGGAAGCGGCCGGCGCGGATTGGACCACGGGCGACTATCAGCGGGCCATCGTGACCGCGGTGAAGGAAGTGGGCGGCCCCAGCTTCTTCGCGCTGCTGGTGATTGCCGTTTCGTTCCTGCCGGTGCTCACGCTCGAAGCGCAGGAGGGCCGCCTGTTCAAGCCTCTGGCATACACCAAGAATTTCGCCATGATCGTGGCCGCCGTGCTGGCCATCACGCTCGACCCGGCGCTGCGCCTGCTTTTCTTCCGCAAGGATAACTTCCGCCTGCGCCCGCGCTGGCTGGCGCGGATCGTCAACGGCGTGCTGGTGGGCAAAATCCACTCCGAGGAGAAGCACCCCATCAGCCGCGTGCTGATGCGCCTCTATGAGCCGGTGGTGGCCTGGAGCCTGCGCTGGCGTTGGGCCGTGATTCTGGGCGCGGTGGCCCTGGTGGCGCTCACCGTGCCGGCGTTCCAGCGGCTCGGCTCGGAGTTCATGCCGCCGCTCGATGAAGGAGCGCTGCTGTTCATGCCCACCACGCTGCCGGGCATCTCCGTGGCCGAAGCGCAGCGCCTGATGCAGGCGCAGGACCGCATCCTGATGCGCTTCCCGGAAGTGGAACGCGTGCTGGGAAAAGCCGGGCGCGCCGAAACGTCCACCGACCCGGCGCCGTTCTCCATGGCGGAAACCGTGGTCACGCTCAAGCCGGTCAGCCAGTGGCGCAAGGTTCCCACGTGGTACGACCGGTGGCCGCGCTGGACGCGCCGCTTCTGGGAGCACGTCACGCCCGACCACATCTCCACCGACCAGTTGGTGGCGGAGATGAACGATGCACTCGCCATTCCCGGTGTATCGAACGCCTGGACCATGCCCATCAAGAACCGCATCGACATGCTCACTACCGGCGTGCGCACCCCGGTGGGGATCAAGGTTTACGGCCCCGACCTGGCGGGGATCGAACGCATCGGCGTCCAGATCGAGCGCCTGCTGCCGCAGGTGGCGGGCACGCGCAACGTATTTGCCGAGCGCGTGGGCGGCGGCTACTTCCTGGATTTCGATTTGCGGCGCGACCAGTTGGCGCGCTACGGGATGAGCGTGGACGACGCGCAGGTGGTGGTGATGAACGCCATCGGCGGCGACAACGTGAGCACCGCCATCGAGGGGCGCGAGCGCTACCCCATCAACGTGCGCTACTACCGCGATTCGCGCAGCTCGCTCGACCGGCTGCGGCGCGCGCTCGTCCCGGCCATGGATGGCAAGCTGCAAATCCCGCTGGCGGAGATCGCCACCCTCAAGTTCTCCACCGGCCCTTCCATGCTGCGCAATGAAAACGGCCTGCTGAACGGCATCGTCTACGTGGACGTGGCCGGGCGCGACGTGGGCGGTTACGTGGCCGAGGCCAAACGCGTGGTGCGCGAAAACGTGACCCTGCCGCCGGGCTACACGCTGGCTTGGAGCGGCCAGTACGAAGCCATGGCGCGCGTGCGTGAGCGGCTGAAGGTGGTGCTGCCGCTGACCCTGTTCCTCATTTTTCTGCTGCTCTATTTGAATACCAGGTCGACGGCTAAAACCATGCTCATCCTGCTGGCCGTGCCCTTCTCGGCGGTGGGCGCCATCTGGCTGCTCTACGTGCTGGGCTACAACATGAGCATCGGCGTGTGGGTGGGCTTGATCGCGCTGATGGGTGTGGACGCCGAGACCGGCGTCTTCATGCTCCTTTACCTGGATCTGGCGTACGAGGAGCGGCGCCTGGCGGGGAGGATGCGCAGCATGGCGGATCTGCGCGAGGCCATCGTCCACGGCGCGGTGAAGCGCATTCGGCCGAAATTCATGACCGTGGCGACCATGTTCGTGGGGCTCGCGCCCATCATGTGGTCCACCGGGGCGGGCGCCGACGTCATGAAGCGCATCGCCGCCCCTATGATCGGCGGCATCTTTACTTCCTTCATTCTCGAGCTGGTGGTCTATCCGGCAATCTACGAGGTTTGGAAATGGCATTCGGTAAAACGGCAGGTTGCATAATTCTGGCGGGCGTGTGGGCTGCGGCGGCGCAGTTTCCGGTGCGCCACGAGCATCTGCGCAAGGGCTGCGCGGGCGTGATGACCGTGGACGAGAGCGGCGTCTCCTTCGCCGGCGAGAGGCACGCCTGGCACTGGAAGTACCAGGACATCCAGGAATTGAAGCTGGCGCCCAGCGGTATTCATCTATTGACGTATGAGGACAGCAGACTCCGGCCGGGCGCGGACCGGGAATACGCGTTCACGGGGAAGATTCCGGCGGCGGAGCTGTACACGTTTTTGAGAGAGCGCATGGATCAGCGGTTCGTGGCGGAGACGGCAGAAGCCGCGCAGGTTGCGGGCGCGCCGCTGTGGCAGGTCCCGGTGAAGCATCGGGGACGGCGCGGCTCGCAGGGCACGCTCGCTTTCGGCGCCGATACCATCGTGTATGCCACCGCCCGCGGCCGAGAGTCGCGCACCTGGCGCTATGCCGACATCGACAACATCAGCAGCTCGGGTCCGTTCCAGTTGACCATCACGACCTTCGAGCGGGCCGCGCTCCACTACCAGGACCGCAAAGAGTTCAACTTCGCGTTGAAAGAACCGATCACCGAGGCCCGGTACAACCAGATCTGGCTCGAGATCGAAAAAAAGAACGGGAGAATCCAATGAAGAAGCAGATCGCGATTGCCCTTGCGGCAGCGGCCCTGATGTGGGCCGCCGACGAGAAGAAGAGCATCACCGGCACCATCACCGACAGCATGTGCGGCGCCGATCACACCGCCATGAAGATTAAGCCCGACGAAAAGTGCATCAAGGAATGCCTGAAGATGGGCTTCAAGTACGCGCTGTGGGACGGGCGGACCGTCTGGGCGCTCAGCGACCAGAAGACCCCGGCCAAGTTCGCCGCCAAAAAGGTGACGGTCACGGGCACGGTGGACGAGAGCAAGCAGACGATCCAGGTGGATTCGATGGTCGCGGCGAAGTAGCCGCTAGCCGCGAAGGTCGATAATGGCGGTATGCCCGAGCCCGAGCGTACCGCCGAGTTCTACTGTCCCACGTGCGCCAAGCCGGTCGCGGAGCCGCTGGTGTGCGGCGACAGCCGCGCGCTCATCTGCCGCGTGTGCGGCACGCCGCTCGAGCGCATCGACGACCTGGGAATCGGATAGCGCCGCTACTGTTTCTGGCTGCGCAGATATCGCTCGAGCGTAGCGGCCTCGTCCCGCGCAATGCCCGGCGCCGCCTTTTTCACCATCGCCAGAAACCAGTCGATCTCCTCCGGCGCGTAGGGATGGCCGATATTGGCGCCGCCCGGCTGCCGCCGCGAGTTGACGATCGTCCCGCCCTTCGCATCGAGGAACGCGAAGAACGGCAGCCCGGAGTCCTTCCCGCCGGTCTTGGCCAGCACCTCATCGCCGCCGGGACTGTTGAGCGATGTTTCCCCTTCGTGCTCCTGCACGGTCAACCGGGCGAACACGAAGTACTTCTCGACGATGGGCTTGATTTCCGGTGTCTCGATAAACTTATCGAGTTGCGTGCGCGCCATACAGCTATTATAGAGCGCTGAATCCGCTCGGAGTCGCTGCGCGTCGCATCGGGGCGGACGGGGGCTTCTAAGGCGTCCGCTCCCCGTGCGCGGCCTGGGTCCGCAAGTGGCGGTAGAAGCCCAGGTCCGAGGCGGTGAGCATCTTGGTCGCGAAAATGACCTGGCCAGTATGCTCGGAGAAGTGCTCCACCACGTGGTAAATCGCCTCCAGCACGGACATCTCGTATTGCTGGATGGCGACCCGCTCGGCCAGTTGTGCGCGCGTGACGCCCCCGAGCGCCGTCTGCGCTTCCGCGACCGTGGCGCGCAGCCGCGCGGCCAGCTCCGCGATGGGCACGCCGCCGCGCGCCGCGAATTCGCGATCGCGCTGGCGGATGTCGGGCGCGCCTCCGATGCCCGAGACGATCCACTGGCGCACGTTGCCGTTCAGATGCAGGACCAGGTTGCCGATGGCGTTTTCGTTTTCGCTCGAGCGCGCCCACACCTGCTCTTCGGTCAACTTGCCGAGGCAGGTCTCGATGCGCTCCGCGAGCTGTTGCAGCTTCCTAGCCGAAAAATCGAGAAACAGGCGGTCCAGAGTCTCTTCCATTCTGAAAGTATATGCTGGAAGAACGGACGGCGGATTGCAACACCCGATTCACATCATCGGCGGCGGCCTGGCGGGGTCGGAGGCGGCGTGGCAGATCGCGCGGCGCGGATGGCCCGCGGTGCTGCACGAAATGCGCCCGGGGCGGCGCACCCCCGCCCATCGGACCAGCCGGCTGGCGGAGCTGGTGTGCAGCAATTCGCTGAAATCCGAGCAGGAATCCACCGCCCCCTGGCTGCTCAAGGAGGAGCTGCGGCGCCTGGATTCGCTGCTGCTCGCGGCCGCGCGCACGGCCCGCGTGCCCGGCGGCCACGCGCTCACGGTGGATCGCGACGCGTTCTCCGCCGCGGTCTCGGATGCCATCGCGCGCGAGCCGCTGATCGAGCTGCGGCGCGAGGAAGCGACCGCCCTACCCGCGGACGCCATCGTCATCATCGCCACCGGCCCGCTCACCAGCGATGCCCTGGCCGAAGAGATTGCGCGAATCACCGGCGCCGGCCGGCTGTATTTCTACGACAGCATCAGCCCCATCGTGGACGCCGATACGGTGGACCTGAACATTGCGTTCCGGGCTTCGCGCTACGGCAAATCGACCGACGGCACCGACGATTACCTCAACTGCCCGTTCGACCGCGAGCAGTATGAGCGCTTCGTGGACGAGCTGCTGCGGGCGCAGTCCGTTCCCGCGCACATCGCCGAGGACCGGATACCATACTTCGAGGCCTGCCTGCCCATTGAGGAGCTGGCGCGCCGCGGCCGGGAGACGCTGCGCTTCGGCCCTATGAAACCGGTGGGCCTGACCGATCCGCGCTCGGGCAGGCGGCCCTACGCCGTGGTGCAGCTTCGCCAGGAAAACCTGCGGGCGGAGAGCTACAACCTGGTGGGCTTCCAGAACCATCTGAAGTTCGGCGAGCAGGCGCGGATCCTGCGCCTGATACCGGGCCTGGAAAACGCCGAGTTCCTACGCTTCGGGCAGATCCATCGCAACACCTATATCAACGCGCCCGCGCTGCTCACCCCGACGCTGCAACTGCGCGCGCGGCCGGAGGTGCTGTTCGCGGGACAGATTTCCGGCGTCGAAGGCTACGTGGAGTCGATTGCCACCGGCTTGGTAGCGGGGAGGCACGCGGCCACGCTCGCCGCGGGCGGCGTGCCGCAGGCTGTTTCACGTGAAACCGCGATCGGCTCGCTCTGCCATTACATCTCCAGCGCCGGCGCCGCCGATTATCAGCCGGCCAACATCACCTTCGACCTCCTGCCGCCCCTCGACGAAGAGACGCGCCACAGCCTGCGCCGCGACAAGCACGCGCGCCACGCCGAGATCTGCCGCCGCGCTCTGGCGGCGCTGGCGGATTATGCGGTTGACTCCGCGCTGCCCCACCACTATGTCTGAGCTGGGCGGACAGATCGCGCGGTACCTGCAGGAGCTGGCGCGCAACGGGGCCTCGCCGCACACGGTGGACGCCTACGCCGCCGATCTGCGGCAGTTCCTGGAGTACCTGTCGCCACCCGAGACGGAGCCGCCGGAGCCGCGGGCCATCGATCTGCTGACGCTGCGCGAATGGCTCGCCGCGCTCTACGCGTACCGGCTGACGGCCGTCACCATCCGCCGCAAGCTGGCGGCGGTGCGCGGCCTGTTCCGCTTTCTGCTGCGCGAGGGCCTGGTGGCGATGAACGTGGCGCGCCTGGTGCGCACGCCCAAAGCGCCCCAGAAACTGCCGGAGGTGATGTCCGAAGAGCAGGTCAACACGCTGCTCGACGGCGTGGCGGCGGGCAAGCTGGAGCGGCCGCTGCCGGCGCGCGATCGCGCCATCTTCGAGCTGCTTTACGGCTGCGGGGTGCGCGTCAGCGAACTGGCGGGGTTGAATCTGGAGGATCTGGACCGCGCCGAACGCTGGCTGCGCGTGCGCGGCAAGGGGAGAAAAGAACGGCAGGTGCCGCTGCCGGGCAAGGCGGCCGACGCGCTGGAGCGGTATCTGGCCGCTCGGCCCGTGGTGCGCGACCAACGCGCGGTTTTTCTGAACCATCGCGGCGGGCGGCTCACCGATCGCGGCATCCACGGGATTGTGAAGCTGTACGCCACCTACATTAGCGGCGACCCCTCCATCCATCCGCACAGCTTCCGCCACGCCTACGCCACGCACCTGCTGGCCGATGGCGCCGACCTGCGCGCGATTCAGGAGCTGCTGGGCCACGCGCGGCTCTCGACCACGCAGAAGTACACGCAAGTCTCCCTCACCGACCTCATGGCCGTGTACGACAAGGCCCATCCCAAGGCCCATTCCAAGGTGTAGCCCGATGGCGATTCCCGGCGAGATTTCAGCTCAAACCCGGCACATGGATAAACCGCCGAGACGCCGCGGCGCAGAGAAATCCAGAAGGATCTTTTCCGCCCCGTGGCCTGCCCTTCTCCGCGCTCTCGGGGTTCGGCCTTTCAGCGGCCGGCCAAAGTGCAGAACCCCTGGAGCGCAGAGGAGGCGGCGACCGCCGAGTGATTCCCATTCCATTCTCGGCGCCTCGGCGTCTCGGCGGTGAGATAGACTTTGACTCATTTGCGTCGAATTCGGGGGTACAGCTACTCGGGCGGCGGTCTTAGGCAGGAGCTTCGCCCCATGCTGCGCCTGGCGGCGCCGCTGGCGCTGGCCGAGCTGGGCTGGATGGCCATGGGGGTGGTGGATACCATCATGGCCGGGCCTTTGGGAGCGGCGGCCATCGGCGCCGGCAGCCTGGGCAGCATCCTCTTCTATCCCATCGCCATCTGCGGCACCGGCATGCTGCTGGGGATGGACACGCTGGTGTCGCAATCCTTCGGCGCGGACGACGCGCACGATTGCCGGTGCACGCTGGTCAACGGCCTCTGGCTGGGCCTCGTGCTGGCGCCCGCGCTCGCGCTGGCGATCTGGGCGCTCATCCCGCTGCTCCGCGCGGCCGGCACCAATCCGCGCGTCATGGAGCTGCTGGCGCCGTTCCTTGATGCCCTGCTGTGGGGCATCGTTCCCCTGCTGTTCTACACCGCGTTCCGGCGGTATCTGCAGGCCGTCGATATCGTCAAGCCGGTGACCTTCGCTCTGGTCAGCGCCAACCTGGTGAACCTGGCAGGCAACTGGGCGCTGATGTACGGGCACTGCGGCTTTCCGGCGATGGGGCTCACCGGCTCCGGGTGGTCCACCTCCATCTCGCGATGCTACATGGCGGCGGTGCTGCTGGCCGCCATCGTGTGGCACGAGCGCCGCCGCGGCAATCTCCTTTTCCGCATCGCGTGGCGGCCGGATTTCGCGCGCATGGGGCGGCTGGCCGGGTTGGGCTTTCCGGCGGCGTTGCAGATCCTGTTTGAAGGCGCCGTATTCGCGGTGGTCACGGTGTTCGTCGCGCGGCTTCCGGAGGCCTGGCTTGCGGCGCATGGGATCGCGGTGAATATTATCGCCACCACCTACATGGTGCCGTTGGGCATCAGCTCGGCGGCGGCCGTACGGGTGGGGCAGGCGATCGGGCGAAGAGATCCGCACGGCGCCGCCCGCGCGGGTTGGACGGCGCTGCTGCTGGGCGCCTTGTTCATGGGCGGTGCGGGGGTGACGCTGGCGGCCATGCCGCGGTGGATCGTGCGAATCTATATCGGCGATCCGGCGGTGATCGCCTCCGGGGCGGTCCTGCTGCGCATCGCCGCGCTGTTCGAGCTTTTCGACGGCCTGCAAGTGGTCGCCACCGGGGCCCTGCGCGGGCTGGGCGATACGCGCACGCCCATGCTGGCGCACCTGGCCGGCTATTGGGCCATCGGGCTGCCGGTGGCCTACGTGCTGTGCTTCCCCCTGGGCTGGGGCGCGCCGGGCATCTGGGCCGGCTTGAGCGCCGCGCTCATTTTGATCGGTTCGGCGCTGGTGCTGGTGTGGAAACACCGCGTGCGCTCGCTCGCAGCGGGGTAACTTTTTCGGGGGCTGCGGATCACGCCCGGTACTCGATCCTTTTCTCAAGCAGGAACAGCGCAATAAATGTTCTCTGCTCGTCGGAGAGATCCTCACCAAAATCCATGTAGAAATCAACCCCCTCCAGCCGTATGACCCGCTTCTCCACTTGATTGCCGTGTTGGTCCTCCGAGAGCGCCTTCGTCAGGCAGACGCCGTTAATTACAGGCAGGCGAAAACTCCGGTCGTTTCCGATTCCGCCGACTCCCTTGAAAACGCTTCCCCGCCGCTCCGCTTGCGGAGACGGTATAGCGCCCCCAAAACCAATAGGCCGCATAGCCCAGAAGCGCGGCCGATGCTACAAGCAAGACCGGCGCAAGCCTTCGAAACAGGGTGCCGGCAAGATCGTCACCGCTGGCCGCGTCAAAGAGGGGTATCCCATGCATGAAATCGAATGCGACGCCGCCCAGCAGTGCGGCGCCTGAAATCAAAGCGGCCAGCGCGACTCTTGGAGAGCGGGTCGAGATGCCAATGGTCCAGTCCCCGCCGTGATCGGGCAGTTTGGGCACTTCGCTCGATCAGATGGAATCTGGATCGAACAGTGAACGTAGAGCCAGCCTCGCTGTGGACACTGCAGGGGCGGGGTCAAATCATCGGAGATTACCAGTTCCAGCACCCCCACATTGTGGCAGACTCGCACTTCGGCGCGAGGCCTGCCCCACTCAGAACGACCACAGCACGCTGGTGAAACCGGTGTGCGCGTGGAAATTCTGATAAGCCGCGAACAACTGGAAGCGCTCGTCGTAATTATAGAACTGCCAGCCGGCGTTCCAGCGGATCTTGGGCGCGATCTTCACCGAAAGCCGGGCCAGCGGCGATTGATACCCGAGCGGGAATGTCTGGACGGAAGCCAGCAATGGCGCGGCATCGGGCAGACCGGTTCCATCGGCCAGGTTGGCCTCGCGGCCGTCGCCGGTGTCCTTGGTGATGCTGTACCCCACGTACAGATCCGCCCGCCGGCCGATGGCGAAGCGCGTCCCCAGGTTGGCGCCGTGCACATTGCTGAGGTACAGCGAGCGGAAACCGGCTTGCAATGTCGGCCGCGTCACGCCAGCGAAAAAAGCCAGCAGCGACTGGCTGTCGAGGTGCAGCTTCATATAGCTGGCGTCCACGGAGAACCAGGCGATGGGCGCCCACGACGCGTTGGCGCTGTAGTTGCGCGAGTGCGAGCTGAACACCGAGAAACTCGGGTTCACGTCGTACATCTCGCGATAGGAAACGGAGAGCTGCAACTTCTTGACACGGTAGTCGGCGCGTCCGCCGAGCGAATGGTAATTGCGCTCGGCGATGGGCGTGAGCGGTTGATTGGCGCGTCCGATCTCGCCCTCCAGGTTCACCGTGAACGGCCGGAAGGGCCGCAGGCGCACGCCCATGATCGCGGAATTCAGAATATTGGTCACGTTGTAGACCGCGTTCACGGTGATGTCGGTGAACGACGGCACTTCCTCGGTACGCACCAGGCGGTCGGCATAGTGGTATCCGGCGTAGAACCCGATCCAGTCGCGGACGCGGTAATTCACGTCGGTGGAGTTGGTGAGCGTGCGGATGCCCAGGTAGCGGAAGCGGATGGCGGTGCCCAGGTCGAGCCCGCTGTTGAGCTCGGACAAAGTGGACTGGCCGTCGATGCGGTTGCTGCTCACCGAAGTGTTGTTGACCACCGTGAGGCGCTCGGTGGGATAGAGGCTGAGGCTGAAATCGCCGGCCAGTGCGGGGCGCGCGGCGCTGCCGCCGACGGTGATCTGGCGCGTGGCGGGGGTGCCGAACTGGCCGATGCCCGAAGCGGCTTCATCCAACGCGAAATCGTTGCGCGCACCTACATAGGTCATGCGCGCGTTCATTCCCCAGCGCGGCCGCTTCGTAAACAGATTGCCCAGCCAGCCGGGACTACGGCCGTGGAGCGGCTGCGAGCGGCGGAACTGCTGGAGCACGGTGAGATCGTTATTAGCGCCCGAAGCCACCGGCGCGCCGAGGGTGAAGGGCGAATCGTCCTTGAAGAAATCCCAGCGGTGCAGCACGGTGAATTTGAAGCCGGCGAAATCCACGTCCGCGCCCAGGCGGTATTCGTTCCATTGGCGGCGCACGTTGGTGAACACGGGGAGGCCCGCGCCGTTGGGGTCGAACTCCTGCGCCGTGGAAAGCGCGGGTCCGTTTTCCGTATCGCGGCTGTAGCCCAGGTGGAAGCGGATGCGCGATTGCGGCAGCAGCGTCACATCGTGGTCCTGCAAGCGGCGGCTGGTATCCGCCAGGTGCGTGCCGCCGGCCATGGTCAGCCCGGGATTGAAATAATCGTTCAGCCGCCACGTCATGTCGTAGCGGTAGAGCCCGTTTTTCTGGATGCGCAGCACCGCCGACTGGTAGGGGTCGTTGCCGAGGCCCTCGGTGTTGAGCAGGATCTGGTCGAAGAAGTGGCCGTGGCCGTCTTTGGAATCGACCGAGAGGTTGCTCCCCAGCAGCCGCAGGCCGTTGCCGTAATTCACGTCGCTGCGGTATTCGCCGAGGTTGCCGCCGATCAAGCGAAAGCGGTAGCCGGTCTCGAACGACTGGGTCACATTGTAATTGCCCACGTCCTCGCCGCGCGGCGAGCCCACCTGGGCGGGCGTGGGAGCCACCACCTGCTGCGCTTCGAGCGCGCCCAGGGCCGCGAAGATCAGGCAGAATCGCGTCAGCATGGCAGGGTCACCTCAGGAAATACTGGTCGTTGCTCGATCCGTGAATGCGTACATGACAGGTGGTGCATCGCTGAAATTTGGGATCGAGCAGGTTGTGCCGGGCGGTTTGTATATCGACGCCTTTGTTGCGTGTCCCGGTGCCGCCTCCGTTGTGGCACTCCAGACAAAGCGTGAATACCACCGGCCGGGTGAGCAGCTTGGCGTTCATGGAGCCGTGCGGCCGGTGGCAGGCCTGGCAACCCTCCACGCGCACCGAGGGATGCTCGTAGACGAACGGCCCGCGCTTGTCAACGTGGCATTTCAGGCAGGGCGTTTCGTTGGTGAGCGCCTGGTCCACCATGTGCCCGCGCTGCCCCATGCCCCAGGTGGCGGCGAAAGATCCGTGCGGATTATGACAGTCCGAGCACTCCACGAAGCCTTCGTTCACGCGGTGTTTGGAGGGCATTTCGAACTGCGCGCGAATGGGGGCGTGGCAGGAGTAGCACAGCTCGTTCTGCTTCTTGGCGAGCAGGAATTTCGCCACGGGGGAATGGTGGATGGAGTGGCAACTGGTACAGGCGATATCGTTGAGGGTGTGTTCCGAGCGGCGGATGTTGGCCTTTTCGAAATCGCGCGCGTGACAGCCCAGGCAGGTATCGAGCACGCGCCTGGGCTCCATCAGCGAGAATGCGCGCGGGATGGTGTCCTTGCCGCCGCCTGCCGCCACGTGCTTCTCGCCCGGCCCGTGGCAGCCCTCGCATCCGGTGTGCTCGGGCGGTTCCTTGCCCGAAGCGATACTTTTGTAGTGCGGATTCTTGTAGAAGTTGAGCCAGACATCGGCGTGGCAGGTCTTACAGACGTTGCTGCCCACGTAGCCGCCGGCCGCGAGCGCCGCGGCGGTTTGCGGCGCGGGCGGCGGCTGGCTTTGCGCAGCGGCAACCATGGTCCACAGAGACAGTAAGAGGGCAGCGAGACTTCCCACACGTGCCATACTCAAAATGATAACGGACCGGAGGCGCGCCGAATCGCCATGGCAACAGAATTTACCTTGATTCCGCAGCCGGTGGCGCGGATCGAGACGCGGTACCGGCGAATCGTGACGGAACTCCCAGTTCCGGAATCGATCCCGCTTCTCGAGAAACTCCACCGGTATGAGCCGCGCGCCATGCGCGGCCAGCCGCCCGTGGTGTGGCACCGCGCGGAGGGCTTTCAGGTCTACGACGCCTGGGGCAACCAGTGGATCGACTGGTCCTCGGGCGTGCTCATCGCCAACGCCGGACACGGCCGTCCGGAGATCGTCTCCGCCATCAAGCGGCAGGCGGACGAGCAACTGCTGGCGAGCTTCTCGTTCGCCAACGAGCCGCGGGCTCGGCTGGTGGAGAAGCTGGCCTCCATCCTTCCCGAGCCCTTGCGGAATATCCTGCTCTTTACTACCGGATCGGAAGCCGTGGAGTGCGCCATCAAGATGTGCCGGACCTTTGGCGTGCGCACGGGCGGCCGCTCCAAGCACGTGATCGTCTCCTTCGAGAAGGCGTTTCACGGCCGGACGCTGGGCGCGCAGTTGGCCGGCGGCATCCCGGAGTTGAAGGAGTGGATCGTCAACCCGGATCCGGGATTCGTGCAGGTTCCATTTCCCGATGGCTACCGCACGCGCGACACATCGTTCGATCTGTTCGAGCGCACGCTCGGCGAAAGCGGCATCGAGCCGGCGAACGTGGCGGGCGTGATCCTGGAAACCTACCAGGGCGGAAGCGCCGCGTTCGCCCCGCCGCATTACATGCAGGCGCTGCGGCAGTGGTGCACGGGCCACAAGGCGCTGCTGACCATGGACGAGATTCAGGCGGGTTTCGGCCGCACTGGCCGCCTGTGGGGCTTCGAGCACTATGGCGTGACGCCCGATCTGGCGATCTTCGGGAAGGGAATTTCCAGCTCGCTGCCGCTGGCGGCGGTGGCGGGACGGGCGGATGTGCTGGACCTGTATCCGCCGCTGAGTATGACCTCGAGCCATGCCGGCAATCCGCTCTGTTGCGCGGCGGCGCTGGCTTCGATCGACATCGTGCTGCGGGAGCGGCTCGCGGAACGGGCGGCGCACACCGGCGCCCTCCTGCACCGCCGGCTCAATGCCCTGGCGGCGCGTTGCCCGCGCATCGGCTGCGTGGCCGGAAAGGGGCTGGTGGCCGGACTGGCCTGCGTGGCGCCGGGGTCGAGCGAGCCGGATGCCGGACTGGCCTTCGACATTGTGCGCCGCGCCATGGAGAAGGGCGTCCTGATGTTCGCGCCGGTGGGCCACGGCCATGCGACGGTGAAAATCTGTCCGCCGCTGGTGATCGCCGAAGACGCCGTGAACGAAAGCGTGGACGCGCTGGAAGAGGCGCTGGCCGAAGCCGTGCGCGCGGCTGCGGCCGGGGCGTGATGCCGCCCGAAATCCTGGTGGTGGGCGCCGGCATGATCGTGCACGATCAGATCCTGCCGTCGCTCTACCACCTGCAACGCCTGGGGCGCATCGGCGAAATCGCGGTGTGCGCCACGCGGCATGAGTCGGTGCGCAAGCTGGCGGAGGCCGAAATTCTGCGCCGCGCTTTCCCCGGCCAGCGGTTCCGCATGTACCCCGATGCGCCGGGCGAACCGCGCGACGAACTTTACCGGGAAGCGATCGCGCGCCTGGCGCCGCGGAACATGGTGATGGTGGCGGTGCCCGATCACCTGCACTACGAGGTGATCCTGGAGGCCTTGCGCCACGGCCAGCATGTCTGCGCGGCCAAGCCGCTGGTGCTCGAAGCGCGGCAGGGAGAGGAAATCGCCGAAGAGGCGCGCCGCCGCGGCCTGCTGGCGGCGGCGGAATATCACAAGCGCTTCGACGGCCGCAGCCTGATGGCACGCCGCGCCTATCGCGAGGGCCGCTTCGGCGAATTCCGTTTGGGGACGGCCTGCCTGCTCGAAAAGTGGCATTATCGAAGGTCGAATTTCGCCAATTGGATGACGGCGGAGAACTCCGACGCCTTCACTTACATCGGCTGCCACTATGTGGACCTGGTGCACTTCATCACTGGCCTGGAGCCGCGCGCGGTGAGCGTGTACGGCATCCTGGACCGTTTTCCCAACGGCAACCAGGGCTACTTGTGGAGCGACGCGCGCGTCATCTGGAGCAACGGCGCCTGTCTCAACGTGCAAAACGGGCTGGGTTTTCCCGACGCCGCGCCGGGCGCCAACACGCAGGGCCTCACGCTCTACTGCCAGGGCGCGGAGGGCGGCGCGCTGATCGCCCATTCCGACCAGTACCGCGGGCTGCAGTACGCCTACACGGACCCGCCGGCCTACGCCGAGCCCAGCCCGGACTACTTCCAGTATGTGGATGTGGGCGGGCCCGGCCTGGCGCCGGTGGGCTATGGGTACCGATCGATCGAGGCCATCGTTACCGCCGCTATCCGCGTTAATTCCGGAGAGTGCCAGGTAGAAGAGATCGACCGGGCGGGCCTGCTCGCGACCGCGGCCAACAGCGGCTACAACGACCGCGTGATCGAAGCCGCGCGGGCGTCGATCCGCCAGGGCGGACGGGAAGTTTCGATCCCCCGCCCCGTATAAGAGCGATCACCTGCGGCACCGTCCGATGCGCCCCTGAATGTCCTCGCACCGCCGCCGCCCCGCTGCCGAGCGGCTGGCGGCAATTGGCGCTCAAGGATTGATCGTCCCGGCCGATACGAAATAACAGGGGCGAACAATGCTCGTTTCTCTCACCATCAAAGCGCAGATCCTATGTTGGCTCACTACCCCGTTCTTCGCGCTTGCGTGCTTGACCGTGGTAGATCGTCTATGCGGCAGGGGGCCGCGCCGCTGAGGCGCCCGCGCGGTGGCGTCCGCCCGCCCACGCGACCGGCCGCAACCCGGCCGGGGCGCTCCGGCCCCACTTTTTGCTTGCGGGTTTGCAAACAGATGCGCCATATTGGGAGTGGCGTCGGAAATCCGTGTAGAGCGCACTAGCAGGGCCCAAGTCGAAAGCCGTCCCGCATCGCGCTCGGGTTGTCTGGCGCGGGACGTTTTTCGATGGCGGACAACCTCCTGTACTTCACAGAACTGTTAGCCATGCCGGTGGTCGACCTCAAGGGGCGGCGCATCGCGCGGGTGAAGGACGCCGCCCTGGTCCCGATGGCGCACGCCTCGCGCATCGACCGGTTCCTGGTGGGCGGGGGCTTGGCCTGGCTCACCATCCGCTACGACCAGATCCGCTCCATCACCCTCGACAAGGGCATCCAGTTGAGCGACGAGCAGCTCGTGCCGTATCACGACGACGAGTACATGCTGCGCATCGGGCGCGACCTGCTGGACCAGCAGATCATCGACGTGACCGGCCGCAAGGTGGTGCGCGTCAACGATCTCACCCTCAGCATCCACCGCGACGGCGTGCGCGACTCGCTGCTGGTGCTGGAAGTGGACATCGGCATCCGCAGCATCGTCCGCCGATTGCTGCAAGGGGTGCTGTCGCCGCGCTGGATCCGGCGGCTGCAGCAGGCCATTCCGCCCAATTCCATCCGCTGGGAATTTGCCAACGTGCTGGAGCCGGACCCGCTGCGCCGCCTGCGGCTCAACATCTCCTACCAGAAGCTGGAGGAGATGCACCCGGCCGACCTGGCCGATATCGTCGAAGACCTGAGCCCCGCCGAGCGCGAGGCCATCTTCGAGACCATCGACAGCGAGGCGGCCGCCGACGCGCTCTCCGAGGTCGATCCCAAAATGCAGGCCAGCATCCTGGAATCGCTCGAACCCGAGAAGGCCGCGGACATTGTGGAAGAGATGGCTCCCGATGAGGCGGCCGACGTGCTTTCCGAACTGGAGGAGGAGACCAGCGAAGAGATCCTCGACGAGATGGATTCGGCGCCCAAGACGGAAGTGCGCGAGCTGCTGGAATTCGAAGAGGACACGGCCGGGGGCATGATGAACACCGAGTACGTGGCGCTGCACGAGAACGCTTCGGTGACGGACGCGCTGGCCGCGCTCAAGGGCAACGAGGACCTGCTGGAGACTCTGAACACACTGTTCCTGATCGATGGCGAGGAACGCCTGGCGGCCGCGATTCCCCTCGCGCGGCTGTTCGGCGCCCCGGGCAATGCGAAGCTGCAGGACCTGGCCGCCGAAACCCTGATCCAGGTGACGGTGGACGAAAGACAGGACCGCATCACGGAGCTGTTCGACAAGTACAACCTGCTGACCCTGCCGGTGGCGGACGAGGACGGCAAGCTGGCCGGGGTGATCACGGCCGACGACGTGATATCCGTCTTGAGGCAGAAGTGAGGAATGCGGAAACTCCTGGGCCGTTTCCGCTATCACCTGCTGGTCTTCTTCGCGGTCCTCGGGCCGGGGTTCATCACCGCCGTCGTCGATAACGACTCGGGCGGCATCTTTACTTACTCGGCCGCGGGCGCCAAATACGGATACCTGCCGCTGTGGACGCTGCTGCCCATCACCCTGGTGCTGATCATCACGCAGGAAATGTGCTCGCGCATGGGCGCGGTCACCGGCAAGGGACTCTCCGATCTGATCCGCGAAGAGTTCGGCCTGCGCATCACCTTCCTGCTGATGACGTTGCTGGTGCTGGCGAACCTCACCAATGTGATGGCGGAATTCGCGGGCATCGCCGGCTCGCTCGAGCTGTTCCACATCAGCCGCTACATTTCGGTGCCGCTCTCGGCCGTAGGGGTCTGGTTCCTCGTGGTCAAGGGCAACTACCGCAGCGTCGAAAAGATCTTTCTGTTCGCCTGCGTGGTCTACGTCACGTACGTGATTTCGGGTTTCCTGGTGAAGCCCGACTGGAAAGAGGCCGCACTCTACAGCGTAAAACCGGTTCTGATGCTGGAGCCCGGGTATATCTACATGCTCATCGGCATGGTGGGCACCACTATTGCGCCCTGGATGCAGTTCTACCTGCAAGCGGCCGTAGTGGAGAAGGGCATCACCGCCAAGGACTACGCCGAATCGCGCATCGAAGTGATCGTGGGCTGCGTCATGACCTCGGTAATTGCGTTCTTCATCATCGTGGCCTGCGCCGGCGCCATCTACAGCGTGCGGCCGCGGGACATCGCCGACGCCTCGGAAGCGGCGCTGGGTCTGAAGCCGTTCGGCCAATATGCTTTCCTGTTGTTCAGCGCCGGTCTGTTCAACGCGTCGATCTTCGCGGCCTGCATTCTGCCGCTGTCCACGGCGTACTCGGTGTGCGAGGGCCTGGGCTTCGAGGCGGGCGTGAACAAGCGGGTGCGCGAAGCCCCGATTTTTTACTCCCTGTACACGCTGCTGATCGTGGTGGGTGCGGGCGTGATCTTAATTCCGGGATTCCCGCTCATACGCATGATTCTCCTGTCGCAGGTTTTGAACGGCGTCCTCCTGCCGCTGGTCCTGATTTTCATGCTTCTGCTCATCAACAAGCAAGACCTGATGGGCGAGTGGGTCAACCCGCGCTGGTTCAACCTGGTGACCTGGATTACCGTGGTGCTGATGATCGGCCTCACCCTGGCGCTGGTGGGGATCACGTTGCGCGGCGGCCAGTAGGGGGCGGGCGCCGGAACCGGCCCGGACGAAACCTACGGCGCGGAACTCACGGCGAGGATCTCGTAAGCTGGAGGGACTTGAAGCCCAATCCCAGATACCTTGCATCCGGCGATTTTCCGGCTTCGAGCGGCGATCGGGCATCCGGAATCTGGAAAGTGAAGCTTGGTCCGGGATCCGACGATATCAGGTCCGCGGCAATAGGGAGGCTCAGGGAAACGAAGCCGGCATGATCGAAAAGCTACTCCCCAATAATCGTTCCTCGATAGACTGCGCGCGCTTAACCCTGGATGCTAGGGCTAGATGCTTTCTTCGCGTTACCTTGCGGCCCTATCTCAATGCGCTGATTATCGTTCTCTAAATACCGATACATTTAACTCGATTTATGTTTTAATGGGTCATGCCCTTCCCGAGGAAGCGCAGTCCCCTCTAGTTCAGCGAGCAGGATATGCTCAAGCTGGAGTCCATCCGCAAGTCTCGAACTGAGGAGAAACGGCGCACCCTTCGGGCAGCGTTTCTCTTGGATTCGCGATCCGGCCAGAGTGATGAAGCCATTGCGCGACATCACCATGTCAGTCGCAGCACGGTGGTGCTGTGTATTCAGAAGTTTCTCCAATTCGGTCTGGACGCAGCGCTGGGAGAATTGCCCCGACCCGGTTTGAACTCGGCGACGGCAAACTCGACTTCATTGAAACACACCTGACCACTGCCCGTTTCGCGGGCTGTGCCACCCGCTCCGCCGCACTGCGCACCGAGATTGCCGAGAAAGACCAGCGACTTGTGTTGACGACTCTTCGCTTCGCGTGCCTTGCGGCCGATCAGAAGACCGAGGATGCCGTCACGACCGGGCGCGAGTTGGCCAAAGACCTGTCCGGCCTCGATAAGATCCATTGGGCGTTCGACGGCGTCAAACACTCGTGAGCCAGCACCCCGCATTCGGCGGGAAAGCCGCGGACTGGGTTCGGCTGTTTGAGGCGCTGGAGCAGGGCGACGAAGCGAAGGCTCGCGCCTGTGTGAATGACTGTCAAATCACCAGCACCTTGATATCGGGGTAGCCCATCAGCTTGAGGATGAAATAGTTGGCTGCCGCTTCACCGGGATCGTCGGAGAAGCAGACCAGCTCCGCATATCTCGGCACCCCGGCCTTGGCCAGGATGTTCCAGATGTCTTTCGCGGCTTTGGGCGTGCCGTCGGCATTCAGGAGATCGGTGTACGGGACGTGAACTACTGTGCCGTCCTGAGCCTTGGCGGGCACCGTCTGGCCCGAAGCTATAAATACCTTGGGGTAAGATCCCTGGGTGCTCTTCGGGTCCGCGATGACCACGCCCTTACGGAAATTCCCGGGATAAGTCGTGGGAGGTATGGATAAGTCCTGGCTGGACTTCTTGGGGCCCACCACCGTGGCATCCTTGGTCACGGCGTAACCAGGTTGTGCCCACTTATCCATGGAGTCCATCAAGACAGATACTCTCTTGTGTCCCAGTTTCTCCAGCATCACGAACGCCAGGGCCGAGTCTTTAGTCAACCCTGCGCCTGAAATTACAACCGCTTCATAAGACGCATTGACGCCGGCCGGACCCAGAAATTCGGCCAGCCTGGCGGGATTGGCGATATTGCTCCTGAACACATCCGCGGGGATGTTGAGCGCAAAGGGCAGATGTCCCTGGTTGAACGCGCCTGCAGGGCGTACATCCACCATGCTGACATGTATGAGTCCGAACGACCTGGCCATCGTGCCGGCCCAAAATTGGAGCCAGTTTGTGTCCCTTATCAGTGACGGGGCATCATAGGTCCAGTAAGGGAGGTCTCTTTCATCGGATAGCCATCCGAGCTCGGAATCCGAGTAGAGTTTGACCCTGGGGTAGTTCAGTATGAACTTGAGGGCGAAAAACGGCACGCTGGCGGCCACTCCGCCTCCGCAATAGGTGTAGACCTGCTGTTCCGGCCTGATGCCCGAATAGGTCATCATCCTTCGTATCTCTTCGCCGGATTTGAAGGTTTTGTCCGGATTGTAAAAGTCGGCACTGGGCAGCATGATGCCATTCGGGATATGGCCGGCCCGGTTGAAGGCACGGACTTGTCCAAAATGCCAGTCGGCCCCAAGTGCTTCCACTAATGCATTGTTGGCCGGGTCCCCGGACGCGGTAAGGAACTCCGGCAGGTCGACTTGCACATCTTCGTTAAGCTTCTGGATTTTGAAAGAACCTTGCTTCGCGGCAGGCGTGCTGTCCTTCGTCACCGGCAATCCCTGCTGCTCCCACTTGAAAAGCCCGCCGTCCAGGAGCAACAGGTCTTTTGCGGGAAAGCCGTAATGAAGCAGGGAAAACAGGACCCTGGTGGCCATCATCGTGCCGCCCTGATCGTACAGTACCAGCGTTTTGCCGGGACTGATTCCCCAGGACTGGAAGCGTTTTTCCACCTCGGCGACGGGCGTGTCCGGGAGGCCATAAGTGAACAGGTCGACGCTTACCGCGCCGGAAATGTGTTTTGCCGCGTAGATCGGAGCGGGTGACGCGTCGAGCAGCAGAATATCGGCATTCTTGAGATTTTTCTCAAGCCAGTTGACACTGGCAAGATTGCCCTTGATGCCTTCTTCCGCCATCAATGGCTGGGCCGGGAGCAGGCAGGCTGCCACGGCAAAAAGGAAGCAACAGCTCAAAGCCTTCAACATGGACGTATATACGGGAACAGGACCCAAAAGTTCCATCATATTGAAGGCGGAAGTTCGGACAAGGTGCGGCTGCGCCCGCCGGCCGGCGAGTGGTCCGCTTCACGGGGCTGATGTGGTCTGTGGAATCGTGCGCGATCAGAGCCTGGCCGGCTTGATGCGGCCCTTACTTCGTTACCGCCAACCCGTCCACCTGCACCTCGAGGAGATGGTTGACGCGGATGCCGTAGATGCCGTCGGTCTTGGCCATGGCGCCGCTCTTCGGCTCGGAGTGTACCACTTCGCCGTTGACCACGAAGTCGACCTTGTCGGCGCCGACGCGCACTTCCAGGGCATTGGTGGATTTCCCGCCGGCGTCCGGCTTCTTCACCGCGTCCGAAGGCGTCTTGGGCGCCACGTTGCTGGTGGACGCGTCGCCGTCGCGGTGTTTGATCAGCCACGTTCCGTTCTGCGCGATCACGAAGTACAGATAGCTCTGCTGCGGCCCATCGAGGCCGCTGCCGCCAAACACCAGGCCGTAGTAATTGTTATGGCCGCTGGGCTTCATCAGCGTAAACGTGCCCTTGAGCGTGTACGTGCCCGCAGCGGTATTCGCCGGATTCCAGTAGACCGCCGCCTGGGGATTGGTGGCGTGGAAGCCCGATCCCATGGTGACGAACTTGATCTCGCCGGCGGCGTCGGGGTCGGTCGCCGAGGTGCTCTTATCGGCGCGCACCTTCCAGCCCTTCGGCGCCTGCCCGGCCAGCGGCGTCAGCGCCGCCAGCGCGAGTACCGCAACATAAACGTGACGATTCATCAGTCTCTCTCCTTCAGTCCTCTATCCATTTGGTTCCCGGAACGCACACCATTATATATCCCGCGTCTCCACTCCCGGCCGGGTTGTCAACGACTGCCCCATAGCGACGCGAAATACGCCAGCACCTCGTCCGCCAGCGGACCGTGCGGCTTGTCCGCGACGATCCGTTCGGATACCTTCCGGAAACCGTGCTCCGCAGCGATTTTCTGGGCCTGCTGCGATTGCTCATACACGAACCTGCCCGGCGCAACGTCCCGTCCCGATGCCACCTGAAAGACGGCGATTGGCAAATTCGCGCGGGCGGAGGCGGTCGAGAAGCCGGAGTCGAGACACCGCCCGGCATAATTGGTAACCGCGGGGGCAACCGCACGCAAAGCTTCGGGATGCTGAAAAATCATGGACCAGACGGTGTGCCCGCCTGCCTCCCAACCCGTTAGGAAGTACCTGTCTTCGCCCCCGAAGAGCTTTTGTACGTCGCTTGCCGCCGCCCGAATCCCGTCCATATCGAACCGGCACCGGTCCTGCTCGATCCGGCTCCACACGGCCTCGGAGTAGCTGTAAGTCTCCGCCTGCCGGTAATTGGCGCCTCCATTGGTGGTGACCAGCGGCGCCACCAGGATGAAGGGCATGTCTCCGCGAGCTTTGGCGAAGATCCCCATTGTCTCCTGGAACTGCCGGTTCGCGCTCTCAATCACCACCACGACGGGCCAATGGCGACCGGCGGTCCAGCCCCGCGGCAGGGAGAGGTAATACTGCATGGGGTGATCCGAAGCCGTCCGAAGTTCCTCGGCCGAGGCGGTGAACAGGAGTGCGAACGCAATGCAAAGACGAAGCATGCCCATGACATTGACGTGGGCCCGCGCCGTTGGTCACGGGGCGGATGTAAGTTCAGAACGACGCCGCGATGGCAATCGAGGGAAGTACCCCGAACGACCGGTCGAGCGAGACGGCCAGTCTGCCGGTGCTGTAGATCCTCACCGGGTCCGTTGCCACCAGGGTCAGATTTTCACGGTTCAGCACGTTTAGCACCTCCGCCGACAGCGTCAGCTTCCACTTTCGAAACAGGAACGCCTTGTTGGTACGAAAATCCAGGCGGCTGTAGGAAGGCATCCGCGCGGCGTTGCGCTCCGCAGTCAGCGAGAGGCTCTCGCCCTGGCGATCGAGGAACCCGGCAACGGGCTCTCCGCTACCATAGCGCCACTGACTGCTCAAATCGAATGTCGGACACACGCGGTAACTGCCGAAAGCGGTCAACGTACGGCGCTGGTCGAAATTGCTGACGAACTGCAGCCCGTCCACGCGGTCGGTGTAATTCGTCGCGGAATACGCATAGGAGAGCCAGCCCGTGAGCCGGTTGGCGCTGCGCCGCTGGAGGGTGAACTCGGCGCCGCGGGCGTGTCCGTTCAGCACGTTCCGGTAGGGAAGACCGAGGGCCGCGGGACGGCCCGCCACCAGCAGCGGCTCAAAGAAGCCGAGACGAGGACAAGGTGGTAGCCAACCAGCGCGAGTTCCGCCGGCTGTGCCCGGACAGCGTCTCCGGTTACACCTACTTGCGGTCCGTCAAAGATGCGGCGGAAGCGGACAGGTTGACCCACGAGTTGCGGGCCCTGCTGGAACGCAGCCAGGACCCGGAGGATGCCGCGTGGTGGAGCACCTTGTGGGCCGCGGAATTCCGCCTGTCGGCGCCTGGCGAATGTGCCTCTCTGCGCGAGCGGATCGCGGCCGATGTGCGGCGCCTGGCGTCGTTGCCCGCGGCGGCAAGCCAGAACGCGCGGTGGGCCATGGTAAGCGGCTATAAACTCAGCGGGCAGGAGGAGGCCGGCGCCAAAATCGAGGCGGCCTTGGTCGATGAGGATCAACTCGCGTTCCGCGCCTACCAGGCGTGGGAAACCAGCCACCGGCTACGGACCCGCAACAACATCCCCCAGGCAGAACGAAAAGCCATTTGGGACGATGAGGCGCGCCATGCGGCCGAATGGGTCGGGAAATGGCCGGGCAGCGCGACCGCGTGGAGTTTCCGTCTCACCACCCTCCCCAGCCAGCCCGGCTGGACGAAAGAGGAGCTGGAAAAGGCCGGTGAAGAATATTTGAGGTTGTCCGCGGCACGGCATTTGCAATGGAATTATGTGCCAGCGAAGCTGCGCGTCGCGCAACAGTGGATCAAGTACGGCATCCGGCCGGGGGACTCGCTCGCCCTCGCTGAAGAAGCGCTGGCGGAGATATCTCTCGGTCCCGCGGTTCCGAACGATATGACCGCGCCCGCGGTTCGGCCCGGGGACGAATTTATGAAATCCACGAACCCGGCGGCGGGTTCGCCATACCACAGAACTGGCTTGTAGACGCGGCTGGAGTCTGGCTGGAGACGGCGGGATACACTCCCGGCATCGCGGACTGGCCCAAAGCCATACTGGACAAGCTCACACACACGGCGAAATAGCGCGCGAACCCTCTGCGTACCCTGCTATAACCGAGATGGGTGCCGCAGCTTGGACGGAGCGATCGTAGTCGATAAACCCGAGGGCTGGACCTCGCACGATGTGGTGAGCAAGGCCCGCCGTATCGCCAATACCAAGAGGATCGGCCATCTGGGGACGCTCGACCCCATTGCCACCGGCGTCCTGCCGCTGGTGATCGGACGCGCCACGCGCCTGGCGCAGTTCTACACCCGCTCCGACAAGATCTATGAAGGCGTGGTGCGGTTCGGCTGGTCCACCGACTCCTACGACCGGTCGGGCGTCCCCTCCGGCCCCAAAACGGAAGTCCGCCTCGACGCTCGCGAGCTCGAAGCGCTGCTCGAGAGATTTCGCGGCGAGCTCCTGCAGACGCCGCCGCCGGTATCCGCCAAGAAGATCGCGGGAAGGCGGGCCTACGAGCTGGCGCGCAAATCGCTGGCGGTCGAGCTCGCGCCTGTGAAGGTGCACATCTACGAGCTGACGCTGCTGGAGGTGGACGGCCCCGACGCGCGCATTCGCGCGCACTGCTCGGGGGGAACCTACCTGCGCTCCATCGCCCACGACCTGGGGCAGGCGCTCGGCTGCGGCGCACACCTCGACGAGCTGCGGCGCATCGCGTCGGGAGAATTCGAAATCGGCCAGGCGCGAACCATTGTCCAGCTAGAATCACTGGCCGCCGGGGAACGGCTGATGGACGCGCTGGTGCCGGCGGCGAGCATGCTCCCCGGCTTCCCGGCGGTGTACGTGGACGAAGCGACCGCGGCGCAGATCCGCGACGGCCGCAATTTTCCGGCGTCTCCCTTCCGTTCGCAGCCCGCCTCGCGGTACGTCAGGGCCATCACGCGCCAGGGCGAGTTGGTGGCCATCGGCGAGGCCGTGCTGCCCAACCTGTATCATCCGGCGGTGGTGCTGTGACGCCGCGCCGCCGCTTGCTAGAATGGCTATTACATGTTGAAGCGCTTCGTTCTGTGGGACTATGCGCGCGCGAGCTGGCAGTACGACGTGATGGTCGGCATCATCCTGGCGTTCATCTTCCTGGTTCCCCGGGAATGGTTCCGCGACCGTCCGCGCATTCCCCAGGCCAGCATCATCACCATGCTGCCGGCGGAAAAGGGGAGCCTGCCTTTTGTGGTCGATCCGGAATTCCTGGCGGGCATGCCGGAGAACCAGCGCCTGGCCAAGCTGACGCAGGAAGTGCGTACGCGCATGAGCAATTCGCACCTGACGGTCACCCGCGTGGAGCCGTTCATGGATTCGGAAGGGGAACTGCGCTTCTATATAGCGTTCGCCAGGCCTTGACCGGTGTCGAATTTACAGAGGAATTACAACAGGATGCGATCTTGGCGGGCCCCGCTTGTGCTCATTCTTACACTGCCGGCTCTCCTGACCTCGGAGTTTGGCGCTTCCGCTGCTGATACCACGCTGGCGGCGGTGCTGGCTCGCATAGACGAGACCGCCGCCAAATTCAAAGGACTTTCCGCGGACGTGAAGAAAGTTTCTTACACCGCCGTGATCAACGAAGAGACGACCGATACCGGGACTGTCCTGGTCAGGCGCCCGAAGGCCAACGATCTCCGCGTGCGCATGGACATTCTGCAACCGGATCCCAAAACGGTGGTGATCGAGGGCCACAAGGCGGACATCTATTACCCCAGGAGCGGCGAAGTCCAGGTGGTGGACCTGGGTAAACAGAGTTCCCTGGTGGACCAGTTCCTGGTACTCGGATTCGGCAGTAACTCCCGGGAGCTGGCCAGCGCCTATTCCATCAGAATGGTGGGACCGGAAGCGGCCGCCGGCGAGAAAACCACGCGGCTCGAATTGATTCCCAAGGACCAGGACGTGCTCGCCCACCTGAAGAAGGTCGAACTTTGGATCTCCGATGGCAAGGGGATCGCCGTGCAGCAGAAATTTTACGAACCGGGTGGAGATTTTATCCTGGCCACTTACACCAATATTCAGATGAACCCCAGCATCTCCGACTCCGCCTTCAACCTGCCCAAAGGCGCGCACAAGGCCTCCAAGAAGAAACCGGAATTGGACCATAAGTAGCGATGAAGACCGCCAAAACCAGCCCTTACCGGCTGCAATATCTCGATTGGGTGCGCGGCATCGGCGCCGTGATTATGCTCCAGGGCCACGTATTCGATTCGTTTCTGAAGCCCGAGTTGCGCGAGGGCGGCCCGTTCGTTCTCTCGCAGTTTGTGGGCGGCATGCCCCCCGCGATTTTCCTCTTCCTCACGGGCGTGACCCTGGCCTTCATGATGGACAGCGCCGAGCGCAAGGGCATGGCTCCCCGCGAGCGCGTGTTCACGGCGTTTCGCCGCTCCGGCTACCTGTTTTTTCTGGCCTTCGCGTTTCGCCTGCAGCTCTGGGTGTTCGGCCTGCCGGCGCCCTGGACCGATCTGTTGCGCGTCGACATTCTGAACTGCATGGGTTTTTCCATCGCGGTGATGTCGGTGATGGCGCTGTTCCGGACCGCCGAGCGGGTACGCCTGTGCGCGGCGCTCGGACTGGCCATCGCCTTCGCCGCGCCGTTGATTTCGCAGATGGACTGGTCGCTGGCGCCCGCTCTGCTGCGGAGTTACATCGTTCCCGACTATCGATCTTTCGGCTTTTTCCCCTGGGGCGCCTACCTGGCGTTCGGCCTGAGCGCGGGCAGCGCCATCCGCCTGATCCCGCATGAAGCGACAGAGCGCGCCGCACAGTGGGCCGCGCTCCTGGGCGGCGGACTCATTCTGGCATGCCAGTACCTGGCCAACGTGCCCTATTCCATCTACGCCAAATCGGAATTCTGGCTGAACAGCCCGGCGCAGGTGCTGACCAAGCAGGGCACGACGCTGCTGCTGGTGGCGCTCGCTTTCCTGTGGACGCGCTACGCCGCCAAAGAAGGCTGGAGCTGGGTGCGGCAGTTCGGCACCACCTCGCTGCTGGTCTACTGGGTGCACATCGAGCTGGTCTATGGGCGCGGACTGGCGTTCTTCAAGAACAACCTCACGGTGCCGCAGACGGTGGCGGCGGCGGTGCTGATCGTTCTGCTGATGCTCGCCATCTCGACGGCGAAAACGTATCGCCATCGCGTGGTGGCGGGGCTCTCCGGCGCGGGCCTGTGGTCCACCCCCAGGCCGGAGCGCGTGCCCGGAGACTAGCTGAGTGGGGCACGGCCTCACTTTAAGCCCTTAGTGCTTTGTAGCTCAAAGAGCATCTGGCCGACACGGCGCTCGATACCTACCCGGGAGAAGCTGGTACTAGTTTTCTCAACAAACGATTAAAAGGCCTTGACATCTCTTTAGATTGGGTCTATATATTACTTTCATAAGCGTTTAGGACTCCTCAAACGAGTAAATGGCGGCAGCTTGTCTTGCTGTTGCACGGTAGAAGCCGGATGGCAGGACATATATGCTGTTTGAACCCTCCTCTAATCAATGGTTCGCTGTTCAAGTTATATCGAGGAAGGAAAGACTCGCTGCTACCGTCTTGGTTAGCAAAGGGTATGAGGTTTTTCTGCCCATGGGGCGCCGAAACGCCTTGCCTTCGAAGGCTGCGAGTTCGCCGCTGTTCCCCGGGTACCTGTTCTGCCGCCATGGAGTTGATGTGGTCGGTCCTTTGCTCACAACGCCGGGAGTGCTCCGAATAGTTGGAATTGGGAATAGGCCCGCCCCCGTGGACAACACCCAAATCCAAGACATTCGCCGCATTCACGATTCCGGAACTGTAGCCGAACGGTGTCCTTTTTCTGAGATTGGCCAGAGGGTCGTCATCGTGCAGGGACCGTTGGCAGGAATTGAGGGAGTTCTGGTATCGTACAACGATTCGGATTGGCTTGTTGTGTCGATTCTACTCCTGCAGCGTTCGATCCGTGTGCGCCTGCATGGCAATTCCGTATCAACACTGGCCTGAACGCCAGGCCGGTTGCACGTTCCCACGGTTAAGCGGAGGATCGGCTGATGCATAGAGCCGCTCCGAATCGTGTTCCCTAGAGTGCGTCTAAACAGTACAGACACGAGGCAAAAGGGGTCAATTGATGAGTTCGCCTACGCAAAACGCCGTTCAGATGACCATGCCCGTTGCGAGCGGCACATACCCATCCGCCGCTGACGAACCGCGCAAATGGGTGCCATCGCAGTTCAACGCCCGAACCACCGCGCCCGATGGAACGCTGGTTCTGTGGAACAGCTACAGCCACGCCTTCTCGGGATTTCCTCCCGAAGCACGGCCGCAGGTGGAGCCTCTCCTTCACCGCCGAGGCTTCACGGCTCCACCAACGGGCCTAACGAAATATATGGCAGACCGGGGCTTCATCGTGCCGCGCGGCGCCAGGGAATTCGAGAGATTTCAGTTACGTTACGGCCAACGGCATTATCGTCAGGACTTTCTGGATCTCACATTGCTGTCATCGGAAGACTGCAATTTCCGCTGTATTTACTGCTACGAAACATTCGAACGTGGCACCATGGAGCCCTGGGTCCGCACAGCGCTAATCCGCATGATGGAGCAGCGGGCGCCGCATCTACGGCGTCTGACAGTGTCGTATTTTGGCGGCGAGCCCTTACTGGGCTTTGAGGCGATTGCCGAGGTCGCACCGGCGTTCCTGAAACTGGCGGGAGAGCACGGAATCCGCTTTTCATCGGGTATGACGACTAACGCTTATCTCCTGACGCCGGACACCTTTGCCAAACTGCTGCAATGGAATATCAAACAGTTCCAAGTCACTATTGATGGCCTTCCCGAAGATCACGACTGCCGTCGCATGCTCAAGGGCGGTGGGCCTACCTTCAGCCGCATTCTGGAAAATCTCAAGGCAATTCAGACTTTCCCGAACGAGTTCGGAGTCATGTTGCGGGTAAACTTCGACCAAGCGAATGCGCGGCGAATGCGTGAATTCATCGCCTTGCTGGGTTGCTTCAAAGAAGACGCCCGGTTCAAACTGTTCTTCTACCCAATTCGGCAATTGGGGGGATCGAACGATGGCAGCCTCAAGACTTGCGGCGATATGGACCCGCAGCGGGACGTACTCGAGGTCCTGGGACGGGAGATGGGAATGCAAGTTCATCGGACCGTTCCCAACTCCAGACCCTTTGGCGAGCCCTGCTACGCAAACGAACCGCAACACCTCACTGTCGGGGCCAACGGCAACCTGATGAAGTGTACCGTCATGCTGGACAGCAATCCACGAAATATCGTTGGCCGCCTAAAGGAAGACGGCACCATGGCGATAGACATCGACCGGTTCGCCCGTTGGTGTACTCCGCATTTCAGGGACGACTCAGTGTGCCGAAAGTGCTTTTTCCTTCCCCTGTGCGGTGGTGCGGTCTGCCCGGTCAGGCGGGTGGTCAATAATCAACGTTGCTGCCCGCCGGAAAAACTGCGGATCGGCAACGTCCTGAAGAAGATGTGGCTCATGAACAACGAGCGGGCCAATCGCTACGATATGCAGCGTGAGAAACTCTTGCGATACACCGAGCTTTCGCCCCCTGGCACTCAGGCACATGCTTAGTCCGGGCACTACTCCGCGAATATCGTCGCTGCCGTGAGCGGCCGAGTGCACTTGTCGCTGAACCTCGCGATTTTACGCGCGCTGTGGTATCGATAGCTACGCATCATACCGGTTCAGAACCGATCAACAACACAGACAAAGGAGACGGCATGAGTGATTTTCTCATCACAGAACTAGACGACCGATACGAGCTTGGCGTCGTCGTAATAGATGACGACGTCCTAAGGCTGAACACCCCGGGTTGCCAGAACACGGGCAAATGTTGCGATCAGAATCAAGGCGATTGCACAAATAGCGCCGTATGCAAGTGCCCCGATTGCAAGGGCACAGGCGTTGAGGAGGACGTAGACGGCTGACATAGCGCCTAGTTGGGTCAGGCGACATACAGATGAGTGACTTCTTGATCACAGAACTCGATGATCGCTATGAATTTGGCATCGTGGTCATCGACGACGACGTACTTCGATACGACAACGAAGGATCGTCTTGCAAGAACTCCGGCACGTGCTGCGGAAGTAACCAGCCCGGTAATTGTACGAACTCGAATAATTGTTCCGGTAGTGCATGCTGCAAGGGTGGTGCGGAGGAAGAAGACGCTTCATCGTAACGGGCGACTTGAAAGGAGCACCGATATGAACAGCTTTCTGATCACGGAACTCGATGACCGGTATGAGTTTGGAATTGCCGTAGTCGACGACGACGCGCTAAGCGAGTGGCATGGCAGTTGCAGCAACACCACGGCTTGTTGTGGTACCAACAACAGTTGCACGAATTCGGCGGATTGCGGTTGTCCAGGAGGATGTCCCAAACCCGGCGGCGGCGGCGGCGCCGAGGATGAGGACGCTAGCAGCTAGCAGTTTGGCGGTAGAAGAGTCAAGATACCGCTTCCCGACGAGCGCGGTTCAGTGACTTGCACTGCGTCACGTGACCGCGCCCGTGAGGAAGCGGCCGTAACTGCGGCCTAGCTCAAGTGCAGCCGGCGCATCGAAAATCGAATGCAGAGCACTTGAGCGCCGGATTGCATAAGACAGCCGCATTGCCGGAACCTGGTCTACGCTATGAATCGTTTGCAGAATTACAAACCAAAAGGCAGAATGGCCGCTGAGATGGGCGTGTCCTACGTCCAAGACCAGCGTTTCCACCTAAACTCGGGCGCTACTATCCTGGCTTTCGATACCAGCTCTTCGGACCCGATGTACCAACTAGTGCTGGCGGATCGCCGGCTTCAGATCGACGCCGACGTCCGTTCTTTCCTCGAATTTCTCCGGGTTGACCGGAGTTGGGCGGAGATCGTTTCCGTAGTGAGGAAACTCGCTCCCTCCGAAGATCCGGAGCGTCGCGCGAGAATGCTGCTGAGCCAATTGACGTCCAACAACGCGGTACTTCTGTTGGACGAGACGGGCTGCGAGCTACCGGCCGATCCGAGGATGCCAATTCGCCGTCGGAAGGTGCCCCTGGCATTCCATGTTCGTCTCCTGAAGCGAGAGCACCTCTTGCCGGTAACCGCGCGACTAAAATGTCTCTTCAATATCGGGCCCGCGACTGCCCTGTTGGCCGTCATCATTCTCACCCATGCGGTCTTTCTGCTTCTCGACAAAGTGCTAAAAGTTCACTACCTTGGCGAGAGGCCGCCCCTGAGCGCAGACCTGTGGACAATAGCTGTCGTCAGTGTATATCTCTCATTGCTGTTTCACGAGATCGGCCACTGCTCTGCCTGCGAACGGTTCGGAGTTCCGCATGGGGAGATCGGCGCCGGAGTCTTCTTTATTTATCCCGTTCTCTATGCCGATGTAGGCCAGTGCTGGTCGCTTTCGCGTCTTCAGAGGGCGGTGGTCGATTCCGCCGGTATCTACTTTCAGTTCCTTCTGGCGTCGTTGGGGTGTTTACTCTGGATTTGGACCGGCGACCGCCTTGTGAGAATATTCATCTATAGTATGCTTCTTTCCGCTATCTTCAACCTCAATCCCTTTCTCCGAATGGACGGGCACTGGTTGCTCGCGGATTTGATCGGAATTCCGAACTTGTACCGAGCCAGCAATGACCTCATTGCGTATGCCTGCAAGCGGGCTATGTTCCTTTTGAACGTCGGAGGCAAGCGCCCTGACCTGCCGGATGCTCTACGCAGACCCGGGTGGGTGGTTTCGATACTGGCGGCATATTGTCTCGCCAGCACCGCCTTCTTTGGGTACTTCTCCGTCGCAATAGTCACCAAAGTCATCCCGCGCGTCGCGGCAGGGCTCCCCCGAAACTTCGCCCTAATCTGGAAGGCGCTCTTGCAGCATGACTTCTCCGCTCACTTGACCCAACTTCTCATCGCCTCATTCTTCCTCTCCATAGCCGGCCTTGGATCGGTTCGGTTTATATTGCGAATGTCGCGGAGAGCATGGCAGAGTGAGTCGCTTCGTGCCACGATGGCGAAAGCCTACTGGGCGTTGGCAGGTTCACGGTAGCTCCGGCTATCTCCATTATGCTTATGCACAGACCCAAATCCGCATATGTGACGGCTGTAATCGTCTGTTGGGCCGCGGTGTCGACCGCGGACGCCGGCGCCAACGCCAAGCGCCTACCGCACTTTACAGTCGCCTTCAAGACGTACACGTTAAAGAATGGGCTCCGTGTCGTAGTCGCGCCGGACAAGTCCGCACCAACCTACGCGATCTGTATGGCATATAACGTCGGATCGAGAGATGAGCGGCCGGGCCAAACTGGCCTGGCGCACCTGCTCGAGCACTTGATGTTCGAGGGATCACGGAATGTCGGCCCGGGAGAGCACTCGTATCTCATTCGGACCAACGGCGGATCGGAGAACGCGACAACCAACACGGATCGCACCAACTACTATGAGGCACTGCCGGCAAATCAGTTGGATCTCGGCTTGTTCCTGGAGGCGGACCGAATGGCGGGCCTGACGGTAACCCCCGAGAGGCTCGATCTGCAACGCCACGTGGTCCTGGAGGAGAAGATGATCCGTGTGGACAACAAAGCTTACGGTCGCGCTTCCGAAGTGCTGAACGACATCGCCTTTGAGAACTTCGCCTACCGCCATTCCACGTTTGGAACGTCGGCCGATCTGGGTGCCGCCACTACCGAGACGGTGCTGCGTTTTTATCGGACGTTTTACATGCCGAACAATGCCGTACTGGTGGTGGTGGGAAACGTCCGGCCCGAGGAGGTACTGGCTGCGGTTCGGAAACGCTTCGGAGGCATCCCCGCTGGAACGCTACCCCAGCCACCGGATTTTACTCCGGACGTACGCGAGTCGGCGCGGCAGCGAACTGTCGAGGACTCTTTTGCAAAGGCGTCGCGCATCGACATCAGTTACAAGGTGCCGCCTGGCAATAGTCCCGAGTGGTATGCATTGGCCGTCGCCGGGGACGTGCTCGCTGAGGGACACTCGTCACTGCTCCACCGCACGCTCGTGTTGGAGAAGAATCTCGCGGCGCGTGTAGCATATCAGCAGCAGCAGCGCCGCGCCGCCGCCTTGGGAACGTTTTCGGTCACGCTGAAAAAGTCCGATGACGTCGCCGCTGCAGAGGAGGTTCTCTATACGGAACTCGAACGCTTCAAGAAGGACCCGATTGATGACTGGCGAGTCGATAAAGTACGCCGGGACTTCGTGCTTACAAGTGCAGAGCGCTTTCAGAGCTCCACGTATAGAGCGCTTGTGCTGAGCGAGTTTGCTCTATTCTACAACGACCCCGGGCTTCTCAACACCTTTGTTGACAAGCTGTATCGAGTTACCAAGAAAGACATCCAGCGTGCTGTTGCCAAGTATTTCATTCAGGAGAATCGATCGGTTGTTGTGACTGTGCCGCGAGCCGGCCGTAAGGAGCCGGCCAGCGCACCTTCGGACCGGGGGTCATCATGAGGTTATTGCGTTCCCGAATGGTCTTTCGGATTGTGGCTCTGATTGCGTTCGCCGCGATGCGGTTCATGGCGCAGGAAAGCAGGGATCACTCCCGGAACGGAACCCTTTTCGGAGGTTTTCAGTTCAAAGCGCCGGTTTCGCAGGACCTGGTAAAGGTACAATTGCCTCCTCCAGTCGAGGTAGCTCTTGAGAATGGCCTTACGCTGATAATTATTGAGAATCACCGGTCGCCGGTTATTCACATCGAGTTTCACGTCGCGGACGCGGGGCCGGTTTGCGAACCCACTGGGAACCGCGGTCTCGCTGAACTGACCACTGAGATGTTACTCGCAGGCACCGATAGACGAGGGCGTCGGCAACTCGCGGAGGATATGGAACACCTTGGAGTCTCCGTGTCCACATCGGCACCTGCGGGTTCATCGGAAGCGGTAATACGTGCGTGGGGTCTAAGTGACAACTTCGATCAGTGGTTGAGCGTACTGGCGGACGTTGTTCTGCGGCCCAGGTTTTCAGCCGAGGAACTCATTGATGCAGTCCGACGACGCGAGTCGCAACAGCAGCGGCAAGCCGCCTCGCCCGGTTATTTGGCCGACCAGCAGTTCCGAAAGGCCGTTTACGGCGACAAGCCGGGTGTTTCGGTGTCAGCCACCCTAAAGGTATGCCCCAAATGCATGGTGGATGCTCTGGTGCAGTGGCATTTCGGCCGGTTCCTTCCCCAAAAGACCGTTCTTGGAATATCTGGCGATATCCGTCCGAGACGGGCGATAGCCGCAGTGCGCAAGATATTCGGCGCGTGGGCGGGGAGCGAATTCAAGGCACCAATACCCAGCGAGGCGGCCCAACTCCCACATGCAAGAGCGTTCGTGATTGACCGGCCGGAGTCGGTCCAGAGTACCATCCGGATCGGGAACCTGGGCGCAAGCCGCTTGAGCGAAGACTACTTTCCGATGCTGGTACTGAACCGGATCTTCGGCAGCGAACCGTCGTCGCGACTTCCCGCCAAGCTTCGCGGTGTAAAAGGTATGGCGTATAGCGTGGGCAGCTCCTTCTCGGCCAACCAGCGGCCTGGTGCTTGGACGGCATACGCCGATGTGCGCGCGGAATCCGCGTCTGAAGCTATAAAGCTCATGCTTTTCGAAATCGACGATCTCTGCCGGCAGGAGATACCCCAAGAGGAGGTCAATGACGCCAAACGGGCGCTCGTAGCCGCTTATGCATTTTTCTTGGAACAGCCGGCTTCAGCGCTTGGCTTGGCCATACAACATCGGCAATTGGGCCTCCCGTCAAGCGAAGCGAATAAGTTCCATGAGCATATCATGTCGGTGACGCGAGATGATGTGCACCGCGCGGCATGCCGATACTTCGATCGTGCTACCATGCAACTAGTTGTGGTAGGCGACTCCGCCAAAGTCCGACCGGCCGTAGAAGAGTTCGTGCCCTGGCAACAGATCCAGGGCCTGCGCTGAAGGCTGGAGGATGAGGACAGAGAAAGAGGGTAACCGTGCTTAGCGTACCAATAAGACATGCGATCCGGAGTCTTGTCGCGCTGCTGTTTATTGGGTCTATCGCCATCAACGTGTGGCTCGCACGGGTAGTCGTGTCGATGCATGCTAGCCGTGCGCACGCCGCGATCATTGGTGGGCAACTGCCACCCATAGAATTGAGGGATGCCACCGGCAGACGGGTCACTTTAGGATACACTTTTGGCCAGCCTACGATCATTTACTGGTTCGCGCCTAGGTGCAGCTGGTGTAAACTAAACAATGCCAACATGGCAACGATCGCGCGCACGGTGGGATCCAGCTATCGCCTGGTCGGCATCGCGAAATCGGTGAGTGGGCTCCAAGACTACCTAGCCGAGGAATCGCACGATTTTCCAGTCTTTACTGATCCAACTGGAGAGGCACGTGCTGTGATCGGTTTGGGCGCAACTCCACAAACGGTTGTGGTTTCTGGCAGTGGAACGGTTCTCAAGATCTGGCGTGGGGCCTACGATGGCAGTACAGCACGCGAAGTCGAGGCTTTCTTTAACGTATCGTTGCCGGGTTTAGGCGCCACCGCGACTGAAGCAGAGACTTGCGACCAGTGCGCAGTTCGCACGGAACCCGTCGCAGGGCGCATCGCCGGCGTTCAACATTAAGGGAACGGTAGGCCACTCACTATGAAAAGTCGCGACATAAGTTTGGGTCCCATGAAGCAGCAACCTTTGGCGGGAACGCCGCTTGCGCAAGCGCGGCCGTCAAACGACCTAGGCCACGGACATTACCTCCGGGAAGCACTGGTGTCCATCGGTTCCGACTTGAAGTATGCCGTTCGGATGTTTCGTAAGAACCCCGGCTTCACTGCCGTTGTCGTGTTGACACTGGCACTGGGCATCGGGTCGACCACGGCGGTCTTTAGTGTCATTAGTGCGGTGCTGTTGCGGCCGCTGCCGTTTAAAGAACCGGACCGCCTGGTAATGGTTTGGGAGAAGCGGGAGAAACGCCACGAGGATCGGGTTGTAGTCTCGCCCGGAAACTTCGCCGATTGGAAGGCGCAAAGCCGCTCCTTTGAGTCTCTCGCCGCCATGCAGGGGTGGTCCTCTTCGTATATGATCGATGGTGAACCAATCGAGGTGCGCGCGTCCTGCGTGAGTGATGAGTTCTTCGGCGTGCTAGGGGTCCAGCCGCTCATGGGCCGGCGGTTTCTTCCGGAAGAGAGCCAGAATCGAAACCGTGCCATTCTTGGCTATGGCTTATGGGCGCGACTCGGCGCCGACCCCAGCGTGATTGGCCACGCCCTGCGTCTCAATGGCCAGCCCTACACCGTTGCCGGAGTCATGCCGCGGGGCTTTAGCTTTCCCAACGACTCCGAGGTCTGGTTTCCATTTCAGACCGACGCGCCAGCGCCATCGGAACGCGGGGATCGCAGCCTGCGGGTTGTCGGAAAGCTAAGGGCCGGTGTGAGTCTGCCGGCGGCCCAGGCTGAAATGGAGATTATCGCTGCGCGCCTTGAAGCAGCGTACCCGAAGGAGAACGCGGGAAGCGGAGTTACGGTTGTCTCTCTGAAGGAGCAGATCGTCGGAGCCGTCAGCCGCCCGTTGCTCATGTTGCTGGGAGGTGTCTTCTGCGTGTTGCTGATCGCCTGCGCGAACGTCGCCAGCCTCCTGCTGGAGCGGGCGGCGGCCCGGGAGCGGGAAATCGCGGTGCGCGTCGCGCTGGGGGCCACCCGGTGGCCGTTGATGCGCGCCCTGCTGTTGGAGAGCGTGCTGCTGGCCCTGCTGGGCGGGATGCTGGGGCTGGCGGGCGCTTACTGGCTGGTTCGCGCCTTCGTCATATTCGATCCCATTCACCTGCCGCGTGTGCATGAAGTGGCAATCGACCGCGGCGTCTTGCTGTGGACCTTCGCGGCCGCTGTTTCGATAGGTATCCTCTTCGGAATGATCCCGGCCCTTCGGGCATCGCGGCCCGATCTGAATGCCGCATTGAAGGAGAGTCCGCAGGCCCTCCGTGGGTGCCGCCCCCTTCGCTATCGTGGAGGATTCGCCATCGTTCAGATCGCGCTGGCTATGGTGCTGCTGGTCGGATCCGGCCTGCTGATCCGCAGTTTCGTGTTGCGCGTTACGGTGCCGCTCGGTTTCCGCCCCGGCGGCGCGTTAGGCGTCGAGCTTCCGTGGAGCGCCCACCGTCAGATCGACTCGTTGTTGGAACGTATCCGAGCGCTTCCAGGAGTCCAACATGCGGGTGCAGGCCCATCGTTTCCCGATGAGCCTGCCCATACGACCTGCGGCAGATGTATCGAAATCCAGGGCCGGCCGATGGCCCCTGAAGAGAGCGCTCAGACGGGACGGCTGACCGTGACTCCGGACTATTTCCGCGCCGCGGGCATGGCCCTTCGCAGCGGCCGTTTCATAGACAGCGGCGATGGGGCCGACGCACCAAAGGTCGTGGTGGTTAATGAGGCCTTCGCACGGCGCTTCTTTCCAGGTGAAGACCCGGTAAGCAGGTATATCCGATGGAGTGGCGACCAGTGGCGTCTGATTGTTGGAATCGCCGGAGACGTGAAGGGCTTTGGCGTAGATGGCGAGCCGCTCCCGAGTTTGTACATGCCGCACCAGCAATCCGAATGGGCAAATGGCGTTTGCGTGCTGATACGCACCACCGTGCCACCGGCAAGCCTGGCGGCTGCGGTCCGCAAGGAGATCCGGGCTTGGAAAAAGCGCATGATCATTGGCAGGCTGGACACCGTGGAGAACCTCATGTCCTCGTCGGTCGTCGTCCCTAGGTTCTACATGATGCTTTCGGCCGGCCTCGCGGCGCTGGCATTGCTGGTGGCAGCGGTGGGGGTCTACGGAATCATCAACTACTCGGTTTTGCAGCGGACCCGGGACATCGGGGTCCGGATGGCTCTGGGAGCGAGCCGCACCAACGTGCTTTCGATGATTCTCGGACAAGGTCTCGCCATCGTTGCATGCGGCGTGGGGACCGGATCCCTTGGCGCCTGGGCCGCGATGCGCGTACTTGAGACCATGCTATTCCAGGTCCACGCAAACGACGCCCGTGCCTTCGCCGGTGGGGCAGGGGTGTTAGTGCTGATTGGCGTTCTGGCGTGCGGCATTCCAGCCTTGAGGGCCACCAGGATCGATCCCATTAAGTGCCTTCATAGTCACTGAGCTGGCCGGTGTGGGGCACAGATGACCAGTTGCCCACGGCGTCAGCGTTTACCCGGAAGCGTGACGCTGACCGTGTCGCCGGTGGCGTTGGTGACGATCTGAGTTCCACGCGGTGCGGGCCTGGCGGCAGGCGCCGGCGAAGCGCTGCGCGGCCATGGCGACGACAGTTGGGACAGCAACCCGGCTTCGACAGCCGCCCGCTGCGCTTCGATGGCCTTCTTCACCTCGTCCTCAGAAACGACCAGCGACAGCTTGATGGTGCCGTTCCCAGCGTGCATGGCGAACCCACCGGCGGCGGATGGCTGGCGGGCTTTCATCACGGTTTCGAGAAGCCGCACGGTGGCGGCGATCTTTTCCGCGTCCTGGGGCGAAGCGACATGGATTTCCGCCGCCATCTTCAGTCCCTCGTGGAGGGCGGCGCCGAACTCGAACCGGTCCAGGGATCCAAAGCCGTCGGGCCGCCGGGCGGCGGCGGGGTCGTGCTCCGGAAGGTCGCCGATTCCCCACACCTGGCAATGGCTGCGCAGCGCCGCGATGCGCGCCGCGAGCGTGGGGGCAAGACGCGTGGGGCTGCCGCGCCGGTCTATGGCGGCGCGCACCGTAGCGAGGTCGCCCGCGATGGCGGTAGAGGCGTCCAGGAGCGCGATGACGCCGCCCGCCGGCTGGCCGCTCTCGATCACCGGCACGCCGTGGTACCGCTTCGCGCCCGCGGCAAGCTGTTCCATATGAAACGTTCCGCGCGCCACCACCAGGACCGACGGGGTTTCGCCCTTGCCGTTCGAGGCCAGAAACAGCTCGTCGATGTCGGTCACGGGGTTGAAGCCGGCCAGTGGCGTATGGGAGACGAGCTCCGCGGCGCGCCGGCTCAACTCCGCGCCCGCTCCCGGAGCCGGAAGCGCGTCGATGAGGTTATGCAGGCGAACGCCGACCACGACGTGCGTGTCCGGGGGGAAACAGCCCGGAAGCGGTGAATCGGCCGCCACCGCGCAGGCGGCCAGGATCAGTACGAGCAAGCCCGCGGGGTGGCGCCCCGCGAGACGGAACATTCTCATTCTTCCAGCTTGGCGGATGGTGCGGGCAAAAGCGACACTCGCGAAGGTTAACGCGGCGGCGCTATCCGCCGGGTTGGGGCGCAGTCTCCGGTTCTTCGGTCAACTCGTAACCGCGCTCGTCGATGCCGGCCAGGAGCACGTCCGATTCGTGGCCGTGCATGCGGAAGATCTGCCGCACCAGGTCGCAGACGCTTGCGTAGCCGCGCTCATGGAAAACCAGGATGGAAGGGCCTGCGCCGCTCAGCGCGCAACCCAGCAGCCCGGGCGCGCGCAGTTTCAGGATCTCGGAGAGGCCGGGCACCAGCGGCTCGCGGTAGGGCTGGTGAAAGCGGTCCTCCAGGGCCGCGGGAAAGGCGGTGACGGCGCCCGCGGCCAGGGCGGCAATCAGCAGCGCCGCCCGCTGCACGTTGAAGACGGCGTCTTCGCGGCTGTAGCAGGAGGGCAGCACCGACCGCGCCAGCGGCGTGGGCAGCTCGAAATCCGGCACCACCACACCCAGGGCGAAGCGCGGCGGCAGATCGAGCCGCACCGCGCGGGCCACGCCGCCGGAATCGATGGCGCTGGCCACGATGGAGCCCAGCGCGCAGGCAGCGACATTGTCCGGATGACCCTCCAGGCGCGCGGCCTCGTCCAGAACGCGCAGCCGTTTCCAGCGGAGGTCGAGCAGCTGGTCGGCGATGACGACTCCCGCGGTCAGCGCCGCGGCGCTCGAGCCCATGCCCTTGCCGAGGGGAATGTCGTTGGCGATGTCGAGCTCGATGGGCGGCATTTCCATGCCGTGGCTCGCGGCCACCGCCCGCGCGGTCTGCCAGATCAGGTTTTCGGCCCCGCAGGGAATGCCCGCGGCATCGCGGCCTGTGGCGCGGATGTGGAGCGCGCCGCTCCGCCGGAAGCGGCAGGTGAGATAAACGCCCAGCGCCAGGCCCAGCGCGTCGAATCCCGGTCCCAGGTTGGCGCTCGAGGCCGGCACCCGGACCGTGAACCAAGGCATGGAAGCCTACCTGAGCTCCAGGATTTCCTTCTCCTTGGTCTTGGAACCCTGGTCGATCTTTTCCATGCAGGCGTCGGTCAGCTTCTGGATCTCGTCGTGCGCCTTCTTGTCGTCGTCCTCGGTGATTTTCTTGTCCTTCAGCAGCTTCTTCACGGCTTCGTTGCCGTCGCGGCGGATGTTGCGCACCGAAACGCGATGGTGTTCGGCCACGCCGTGCAGTTTCTTCACCAGCTCCTTGCGGCGCTCTTCGGTGAGCGGCGGAATGGGCAGGCGGATGATCTTGCCGTCGTTGGCCGGATTCAAACCGAGGTCGGAGATGCGGATGGATCTTTCGATGGGCCCGATCTGCGAGACGTCCCAGGGCTGGATGGTGATCAACCCCGGTTCGGGTACGTGCAGGTTGGCGATCTGGTTCAGGGGGGTGGGCGTGCCGTAATAGTCCACGCGGATGTGATCCAGAATCCCCAAGGAGGCGCGGCCGGTGCGTATGGATGCCATCTCGTGCTGCAGGTCCGAGATTGCCTTATCCATGCGCGCTTTGAGGTTCGTCTCGACCTCCTTAACGGAATTGAAAGTGGACGCTGGCGCGGCGTTCTGTTCGGTCTTCATAAGAGCAGTATCTCCGAATCGCGGCTTTGGGGATGGAGCGGGCCAGGGAATCGGCTGGCCGGCTCACCCATCGACATTCGCATTATACGACGTAGTTGCCTAGGATTCGGACTGGCTTCATACTTCCTTCAGAGCCACGCGAACCAGAGGGCGGGACCACGCCCCAGTAAGCCCACGCTCATCCTTGACCCGAGCAGGCTGGAATCTGCGCATCCAGGACACAGCACCCTTCTGGTGCCTCGTCAGTTTTGAGGAGCATGCATCCGACCATTTTTGGACATCAAGATCCTAAATTCCAGAAACCAGAGTTGCGAAACAATAACATCGCCTTTTGTTTGCCCTTGCGGTAAAATGGATGTGACAATCACTAACGAGGCTCCGCCTCAGACCGACGAGGTATATTTCCGCCGGGTCTGAAGATCGGGCATAATCCGGTAGATGGCTCCGGTCGACAGTGGAGAACTGCAAGCAGTTCTCGCCAATGATTTAGGCCGCCGAAGCGGCAGTCGATCCCGAGCGATCGGAGTCGTGCCGGAGCCAAAATGAGCGTATCACGATCAGTCGCCGAAGTTCTCCATGAGCACGTGACGTT
>JAIQEX010000185.1 GCA_020073615.1 Terriglobia bacterium | reverse complement strand
TCGCTGGCTGAAGCGCCACCCAA
This sequence comes from Terriglobia bacterium, assembly GCA_020073615.1. Classification (GTDB taxonomy): domain Bacteria; phylum Acidobacteriota; class Terriglobia; order Bryobacterales; family Bryobacteraceae; genus JADGNR01. The sequence goes on along the minus strand of JAIQEX010000185.1, from coordinate 10,804 downwards.
ACGTCCACCTGCATTTCACCCCAACCTATTCCTCGTGGTTGAATCAAGTGGAATGTTGGTTCAGCATCCTAGGCGAACAGGCCCTCCGGGGCGTGAGTTTCACGTCGCCAAAGCAATTGCGGGAGGCGATTGACAAGTTCGTCAAAGCGTACAACAAGACCGCCGCACCGTTCGAATGGACCAAGGCTGTGGTCCACCCGACCGGCCCTAAACCGAAATACGCTGATTTGTGCAATTAGATACTAGGCGCCGTATCCATGCTTGGACTGCCAGGTAGTGGCCAACCATTCGATGATGTCGCCGGCACACTTCACGGAATGATGGATCAGGTCTGGTTGATCGCATTGCATCCTCCCAACGTGCTTATATTAACAAACTGTTTGCATTCCACCTTTCCCAAAAATGAGCGGTGAAATCAACAGGGATGAGCTGAAGCGGGTGCCCGGCCGCCCCGCGCGCGCCCGGAAGAACGCCCGGCGGGATTTGGGCGGAATCTCACAAAACCCGTTCCGTAAAATGAAGGTGCGCCCATGAAACTGCCCGCCACGCTGCGCGCCCTCTCCTACCGCAACTTCCAACTCTTCTTCGGCGGCCAGCTCATATCACTGGTCGGCACCTGGATGCAGAACGTGGCCCAGGCGTGGCTGGTCTACCGCATCACCGGGTCGGAGGTGCTGTTGGGCGCGGTCGGCTTCTCCGGACAGATTCCGGTGTTCCTGTTTTCGCCCCTGGGCGGCATCGTGGCCGACCGCTACAGCCGCCGCCGCGTGGTGATCGCCACCCAGACCGCTTCCATGCTGCTGGCCTTCGCGCTGGCGGCCCTCACTATCTCCGGCGCCGTGCGCATCTGGCACGTCTTCGCGCTCTCGGCGCTGCTCGGCGTGGTCAACGCGTTCGATATCCCGGCGCGGCAGTCGTTCATCGTCGACATGGTGGGACGCGCCGACCTGATGAACGCCATCGCCCTGAACTCCTCCATGTTCAACGCGTCGCGCATCGTGGGCCCGGCCATCGCCGGCATCCTGGTCGCCACCATCGGCGAGGGCTGGTGCTTCTTCGCCAACGCGGTGAGCTACATCGCCGTGATCGCCGGGCTCCTGCTCATGCATGTGGCGCGGCACGAGCGCCTCACCGAGGCCGGATCGCCGCTCTCCCACATTATCGAGGGCTTCCGTTTCGTGATCCAGAACCCGCCCATCCACGCGCTGCTCATGCTGCTGGGCGTGGTCAGCCTCACGGGCATGCCCTACGCCGTGCTGATGCCCATTTTCGCCGACCGCATTCTGCACGGCGGCGCGCGCGCCATGGGTTGGTTGATGGGCGCCTCCGGCGTGGGTGCGCTGGCGGCCGCGCTGCTCCTGGCCGGCCGCCAGAACCTGCGCGGCCTGGGAACCTGGGTGGCCGCCGCGGCCTGCGCGTTCGGCGTGGTGCTGGTGGCGTTCTCCTTCTCGCGCATCTTCTGGCTTTCGGCCGCGCTGCTGGTGCCGCTCGGCTTCTCGATGATGATCCAAATGGGCTCCTCCAACACGCTGATCCAGAGCATGTCGCCCGACCGCCTGCGCGGGCGCGTGATGTCGGTGTACTCCATGATGTTTATGGGCATGGCGCCTATCGGATCGCTGCTGGCCGGGGCCGCCGCCGGGAAACTGGGCGCGCCCCTTACCGTCGCCTCCGGCGGTATCATTTGCATGGCGGCCGCGGGCATCTTCTGGGCGCGCCTGCCCGCGATCCGCGTGGGCGCGCGCCGCCTCATCGTTGCCCAGCAGATGGCCGGGGGCGATCCGCCGCAGCAGATGACCGGCGGCAGCCTGGAGCTGGAGCCCTCGCGGGAGTAGAAACAGCGTGCCAACCCTACGCATCAGTCACACCGCCACCGACGTGGAAGCTACTTTGGAAGGCGACGGGCCGCGCCTCACCGAGAAGCGGCCATTCTCCTTCACGCTCTCCGCCCAAGACGCGGAGGATATTCGCTGGTACCTGGAGGATTACCGCATCTATCCGGTAGACCCCATGCCGAAGACCGCGCAGCGCATCGAGCGGCGCATGAGCGAAGTGGGCCGGGAACTGTTCCACCTGACCCTCGCGGGTAGCGACGTGTGGGCCGCCGTGCGCGACCGCCTGGCCGATACGCGGATCGAAGTCGAGACCGAACTCGAGGACGCGCTCGTCCCTTGGGAACTGCTGCGCGATCCGGTGGCGGACCTGCCGCTCGCGCTGGATGTCCCATCGTTCGTGCGCTGTCACTCCCGGCCCGCGCTACGTCCGAACCCGCTGGAACCCGCGGCTGGGAAGATCCGTATCCTGCTCGTAATCTGCCGGCTCGAAGGAGACAGGGTTCCGTTCCGCTCCGTCGCGCGGCACCTCATTCGCGGGTTGAGCGGCGCGGCGCGCGAGCCATTCCACCTGGAAGTGCTTCGGCCTCCCACCTTCGAGCAACTCGCGAAACGGCTGCGCGAGGCCAAAGCGCAAGGTGAGCCTTTCCACGCGGTGCATTTCGATGGTCACGGATTGAGCGGGGAGGTGTTCTTCGAGAACCGAAAGCTCAAAGGAAATGCCGAATCGGTGAAGGCCTCCGAATTGGGACGGCTGCTTCACGAGACTCGCGTGCCGCTGCTTATTCTGAATGCCTGCCGGTCGGCTGCGAGCGAACCGCCCGAACAGCCGGGCCAGTCCGCCGATCTCCACCAGCAGATCCGCCAGTTCGGATCGTTCGCGCACGCCGTCATGGACTACGGGGCCTCGGGAGTTGTGGCGTGGCGTTACAGCGTGTTTGTCGATACCGCGGCGCAATATATGGCGGACCTGTATGGCGCGCTGGCCTCGGGGTTGCCGCTCGGCGAAGCGGCAACCATGGCGCGAAAGCAGTTGCGCAGCGCCGGACGGGATATCGAAGATTGGATCGTTCCCGTGGTGTTTGAAGCAGCCCCCGTTCGATTGTTCCCACGGGCGGAAGCCGCCTCTGAAATCAAGCTCCAGGCCGGCGCCCCCGCGGAATCGGCGCTGCCGCAGGCTCCCGACGTGGGCTTCATCGGCCGGGACGAGACCATCCTGCAGCTCGATCGGACATTCGATGAGCAGAGCATCGTGCTGTTGCACGCCTACGCAGGCAGCGGCAAGACCAGCACCGCCGTGGAGTTTGCCGGCTGGTACCGGGAAACGGGCGGCTTGTCCGGGCCGGTGCTTTTCACTTCGTTCGAGCAGCACAAGCGCCTGCCCCAGGTATTGGACAAGTTGGGGCGCGCGTTCGAAGGCGCGCTGGCCAAGAGCGGGATTCAATGGCTGACTCTCGATGATGCGCAACGGCGCGATATGGCTCTCCAGGTCTTGCGCCAGGTTCCGGTGCTTTGGATCTGGGACAACGTGGAACCGATCGCCGGTTTTCCCGTGGGCACACCTTCGGAGTGGAGCGCGGCCGAACAGAAGGAACTGGCGGATTTCCTGCGCGAAGCGCGGGCGACCAAGGCGAAGTTTCTGTTGACATCGCGCAGGGACGAGCGCGACTGGCTCCACGAGTTACCGGCACGGATCGAGTTGCCGCCCATGCCGTTCGACGAGTGCGTCCAGATGACAGAGGAATTGGCGAAAAAACTGGGGCGGCGCCTCGAAGACGTGGAGGACTGGCGCCCGCTACTGCGCTTCACACAGGGCAACCCGATGACGTTGACCGTGCTGGTCGGGCAAGCATTGCGCGACGGGCTGAAGAGCCGCGAGCAGATCGCCCGCTTCGTACAGAAGGTTCAAGACGGCGAGGAGGTTTTTGAGGATGAGGCCAGCGAAGGCCGGACCCGTTCGCTGGCCGCCTCACTGGCGTACGGCTTCGAGAACGCGTTCACGGAAGCTGAACGGAAACAACTGGCCCTGTTGCATTTGTTTCAGGGATTCGTGCATGTCGGTGCGTTGGGATACATCGGCGATCCAAAGGCGGAGTGGTGCGTGCCAGAAGTGAAGGGCTTCGCCCCGGACATGGGCATCGAACTGCTCGAACGGGCGGCCGAAGTGGGGCTTCTGACCGCGCTCGGCGGCGGCTACTACCGCATCCACCCGGCGCTGCCGTGGTTCTTCCGGCGACTCTTCGAGCAGTATTACTCCGAGACGCGTAGCGTCGCGACTCGCGCGTTTGTGGAGGCCTCCGCGGGATTGGGGAACTACTACGCTGATCAATACGCACTCGGGAACAGTGACGTTGTCGGAGCTCTCGGAGCAGAAGAGGCGAATTTACTGCACGCTCGCAATCTAGCTCGAGCAAATGGCTGGTGGGATGCGTTGACCAGTGCTATGCAGGGATTGGAAAGGTTATATCTTCACACCGGCCGACTCGTTGATTGGTCACGTCTGGTACAGGAGATTGTCCCTGATTTCGTTGACCCCGCAACGGACAGCCCTCTGCCGGGAAGAGAGGACGAATGGGGTCTGGTGATCGGTTACAGGGTCCGGCTGGCGCGGTACGCGAGGCGGTGGGCGGAGGCGGAACGGTTGGAGAGATCCGATGTCAGTCGGAATCGTCAGCTTGCAGCTTCGATTTTGGCGAGGCCACGGCAGACTTTGGACGCTATTGAGAAGAACGTTGTACGCACGCTGGCGACATCGCTGCACGACCTGTCCGAGATCCAGCGCGAACGAGGTTCGGCAAATTGCCTGGACGGGTACCGTGAGGCGCTCTCCCTTGTCGAATCGATTCAGGACTCTGCAGGCGCAGCCGCCTGCACATTCAACTTGGGGCGTGCGTACGAGGCTTTGGACGAAATCCGCGATCTCTCCCTCGCAGAGTATTGGTTTCGGCGCAGCTTGGATCTGCGTGCGAAAGAAGACCGAATGGGCTTGGCCTCGAGCCTGGGTCAGTTGGGGTTGGTCGCATATCGGAGGTTCCTTTACACGAGAACGGCGGGCGGGCCGTCCCAGGAGTACGTTGTTTATCTCACAAAGGCCCAGAACTATTACGTGCAGGCACTCGAACTGTTTCCTGCAAATGCAGTTCGAGAACTGGCGACTGTTCACAACGCACTTGGGGCTGTCTGTAGAGCCGCAGGGCAGATTGACGATGCTCTCCGCCATTACCGGGTATCGATCCGATACTCTGAGGCGATGCAAGATCGCTTTAATGCCGGCAGGTCACGCCGCAATTCAGCCGGCACCCTAGTCGACGCAGGCAACTTCGCCGACGCCCGCGACTGGGCCCAATCCGCCCTCCGCGATTTGCAAGCCTGCGAGAACGCGGACCAGGAAGTCGTCAAGACCCTCAAGATCTTGGAACTGATCGAATCTGGTCTCCAAGAGACTTCACCGTCGTCATAAGCACATCCACCCCCACCACATTGATCAGCTCGATCCCCAGCAGGAGCGCCTTCACGTTGGGGTCGGCGGGCCTCTTCCTCCAAATCCTTTAGCACCCGGCCCAACTCCTGCTGATCCTCCTGCGAGACATTCTGCATCAGCGCCAGACAATAAGGCGGTAGAGCTGCCTTCGCCTTCCGGTAGTCCACATCCTTCATCGCCTCAACCACGGCTTGGGAACGGGCCGCCGCCCGCGCGCGGTCCACGGCCCGATCGGCGGCGGTGAGGAAGATCTGCAGGAACCCGCTGGGTCCGACGCCCACGTCGCGGTCGCCGGCCCGCACCACGAAGAGCGAAGTCCGGAAGAACGCCATCGCGCTGACGCCAGCCATCAGGACCTGCGTCCACCGGGAAGCGCCGAACCAGCCGTACGCGTGGATCAGGCCGAGCGCGACTACCGACGCAGCACTGTTGATCGTTACATAGAGAATCCCGGACCAGGCTTTGAGCGAGGCAGCGGGATCGTCCTTATAGCGCGAGATCAACTCACTGGCTCCAACCACGGCGCCCAGTACCGCCACCGCGGCCCAGTCGAGTCAGCTCCAGTCCATGAGATTCAGGCGGGCCGCGCGAGTTGCGACACTTCCGCGCCGCGGCCGGTCAGCCGGATCATCTGCTCGGGAGCTTCGCCTTCGATCGCAATGTATTCGGCGTTCCGCAAGCTCTTCAGTGCCTCGCCATAACGCGAGGGTTCCATGCCACTAAGCGCTTGCAACTCGAACAGGGGGAGCGACTGCCGAGGTTGCCGGGCCAGGATTTCGAGCAGCGTTAACGGGCTCGGCCGCGCGGGCTTCTCCCGGTTCACGTATTCCATGTACGGCCGAAAAGTGCCCGGCTTCGGCTTAAAGTCCGCCATCGGTTTGATGTTATCACAGCGGTCGCGACAGGCAACGCTCTTGCCCACACAAACGGGGCGGGAGCGCCGCCGCGAGAAAACTGGGCGCGCGCCGCCTCATCGTCGCCCAGCAGATGACCGGCGGCAGCTTTGAACTGAAGCCCTCCGAGGAGTAGCGCCGTGTGCCGGCGTCCGGCGCCGCGTGCGAGAATAAGCGCGAATAGGAGGCTGCCGTGAAGAAGCTTCTCGTGGTCATCTCGCTCGTTTGGGGGGCGCTGTCGTTCGCGCAACCCAAACCCGCCATTACGCCGGCCGATTACGGCAAGTGGGAAACGCTCGGGCCGGGCACGCTCTCGCCCGACGGAAAATGGCTCGCCCACGCCATCCGCCGCGCCGACGGCACCTTCGAGCTGCGCGTCTCGCCCACCGCCGGAGGCAAAACGAAAACAGCCGCCTTCGGCACCAATGCCGCATTCTCCGCCGACTCCCGCTGGGTGGCCTACGCCATCGGCGTCTCCGATGCCGAAGAGCAGAAGCTGAAGAAGGCCAAGAAACCCGTCCAGCTCAAGATGGGCGTCATGGACCTGGGCTCGGACGCGGTGTCGTCGGTGGACGACATTGACTCGTTTGCGTTCTCCGACCGGGCTTGCTACCTGGCGTTCCACCGCTATCCGCCCGCGCCAAAGAACCCGCCCGCGCCCGACGCTCCGCCCGCCGAACCGGTGGGCGCGGCGCTCACCGTGCGCGATCTCCCGAGCGGCGCCGACACCACCTTCGGCAACGTCACCGGCTTCGCGTGGCAGGACAAGGGCACGCACCTCGCCATGACCATCGGCGTCGAGGGCCGCGCCGGCAACGCCCTGCAGCTATTCGATCCGGCGCACGCGGAGCTGAAGGTGCTCGACTCCGGGCCCGCCCTCTTCACGGCGCTCGCCTGGCGCAAAGACTCGAGCGACCTGGCCGCGCTGCGCTCCAAAAAGGATCCCGCTTACGAGGGCGAATCCTATACCGCGCTGGCCTGGAAGAACCTCGGCGAAAAGCGCGTGGGCGAGGTGGCGGCGCCGCAGCGCATCGTAGCCACGCGCACCCCGCAGTGGTCCGAAGACGGCGCCATGGTGTATATCGGCCTGGCCGCCTGGGACAAGAAAATCGAGGCGAAGAAGAGCGACGAGGAGCCTTCCAACGTGGAGGTGTGGCATGCGCGAGACTTCAACGTGATCTCCGAGCAGAAACTGCGCCTGGCGCGCGATCGCGATCGCAACACCCTGGCGGCGTGGTCGGTTGAGACAGGCCGCATCGCGCCATTGGGCGCCAATTATAAGGAGACCGTGCAACTGCCCCGTACCGGCCAGCGCGCCATCGCCATCGACGAGACACCGTACGAAGCCGACGGCATGTTCGGCCGCCACTTCGCCGACGTCTACAAAGTAGATCTGGCCAGCGGCGAGCGCGCCAAAGTAGCTACGCGCATCGTGCCTCCGGTGTGGCCCAGCCCCGGCGGGAAATACATGCTGAATTTCAAGGACGGCGAGTTCCAGGTGTACGACCTGGAGAGCGGCGCCACGCGCAACGTGAGCGGCGCCGCCGGCGTTTCCTTTATCGATCGGGAATACGATTACCCGGTGAAGAGCAAGCCCTCGTGGGGCGTGGCCGGGTGGACCAGGAACGATGCCAGCGTGATCGTGTACGACGAGTTCGACCTCTGGGAGCTGTTCCCCGATGGCGCGAAGCCGCGCCGGCTCACCGATGGGGCGGCCGAGCAGGTGCGCCACCGCTACGTGAACGTCGATGCTGCACAAGCCGGCCGCGGCGGGCGCGGCGGCCGCGGCGGGGACGAAGAGGGCATCGACCTTTCCAAGCCGTTCTACCTGAGCGTCAACGGCATCTGGACCAAGCGCAGCGGGTATGCGCGGCTGGCGGATGGGAAAGTGGACCGCGCCGTCTGGCTCGATCGCAGCGTCAGCCGCCTGGTGAAGGCCAAGGATGCGGACGCGTTGGCGTACGTCGCCGAGGCGTTCGACGCATCCCCGAACTACTTCGCGGCCGGCGCGGACCTGAAAAATCCGCGCCAGGTCAGCGACACCAATCCCTTCGCCGCCCAGTACGCGTGGGGCCGCGGGGAGCTCATCGACTACCAGAACCCGCGCGGCGAGCGGTTGCAGGGCGCGCTGTTCTACCCCGCCAATTACGAGAAGGGCAAACAGTATCCGCTCATCGTGCACATCTACGAACGCGAGAGCAATTTCCTGCACCGCTACTTCCCGCCTTCCGAGCGGTCGCCCTATTCCGAGTCCGCCTGGACGGCGCGCGGCTACTTCGTGCTCATGCCGGACATCGTCTTCCGCGCGCGCGATCCCGGCATGTCGGTGCTGGAGTGCGTGACGGCGGCGACGAAAAAGGCGATCTCGAGCGGCATGATCGATGCCAGGCGCGTCGGGCTGGTGGGGCACTCCTGGGGCGGCTTCGGGACGGTATTCGTGATGACGCAGACGGACCTGTTCGCCGCGGGCGTGGCCGGCGGACCGCTGACCAACCTGGTGTCGAGCTACGGCGAAATCTACTGGAACAGCGGCATTCCCGAGACCAACCATGCCGAGGTGGGGCAGGAGCGCCTGGAGGTCCCGCTCTATGAGGACCCGCAGTCCTACATTCGCAACTCGGCCGTGTTTCACGTGAACAAGATGAAGGGCGCGCTGCTGCTCTCGGTGGGCGACAAGGACGGTGCTTCGGACTGGCACCAGGACATCGAAATGTACAACCTGGCGCGGCGCGCGGGCAAGCAGTGCGTGATGCTGGTCTACCCCGGCGAGAACCATGCGCTCGCCGTGAAGGCCAACCAGATGGATTACCATCGCCGCATCATCGACTGGTTCGGCTACTACCTGAAGGGCGACGCGGCGCCGGAGTGGATCGTCAAAGGCGTGACCGTGCTGGACCGCGAGAAGGAGCTGAAGCGCATCAAGAAGGAGGCCGCGCCGGCGGTGGCGAGCGATATGCCGTAACAGGCTAGGCAGGCGGCGCCGCCGGGTGTATTCTGTAGGCGGACGCAGTTTCGTTCCGTGGAGGTGAAGCATGTATTGCCCGCAGTGCTTGACCGAGTACCGCGAGGGTTTCCGCGAATGCGCGGATTGTCGGGTACCGCTGGCGGAGGGCGTGCCGCCCGCAGCGCAGCCGGATGCGGAGCAGAAGCACGATCTGGCGCTCGTGACCGTGCTCGAAACCGACGACACCTACGTTTTGGCCATGGCGCGCGGCGCGCTCGACGAGGCCGGCATCGACTATATGGTGGCCTGCGACGAACACGGGCATCACCCGGAGTTGCCCACGGCTTTTCCCACTTTCTCGGCCCCCATCGCCTGTTGCTGGTGCCGGGTCCAGGTGGCCGCCGACTGCGAAACCCAAGCCCGCGAATTGCTGGAGCCGCTCCAGAAGCCCGATCCGCTGGAAGCGGAGGCGGCGCCATAGCCGCGCCGGGAAGGCGCACAAGTTGATCTCCCGATCTTGCCCGCCGGCACAGGTTCGGTTGGATGGGCTGCAGTGAGGCTGGTTTGAGGGAGGAGTCAATGGCAAGCCGCGTGTTGGCAGCCGCCGTGATGGCGGCGATGGGCGCCTGCGGCGTGCTGACCGCTGCCGATACGGTGCGCGTTTCCGGGAGAGTGGTTGAAACCTCGACAGGCGACGCGATTCCCGGCGCGAAGATCATAGTCTCAGGCTGCGGTATCAAACCCACGGACGGCAAGAGTGCGCTTACGCTCGCGACGGACGAAAGCGGTGGCTTCACGGTACAAGCGGAGAAGGGAATCGCGTGCATCTTCGAGCCTACCGCCGCCGGCTACGGGAAAACGATGGACCGCTGGGTCACCATCTGGCCAAAGGCGCCGGTGACTCTGACCATGCCGCTGCCTCGCGCTACGGCAGTCTCGGGAAAAGTCGTAGATGCCGAAACCGGCGAGCCGGTCTCCAGTCTGTCCGTTGTCGCCCTCCAGGTGGTATACGAACGCGGCCGGAGAGCGGCTTTCCCGGAACGGCACACCGGCCGCACAGACGGCACGGGCGCTTTTCTGATCGATAACCTCCCGCCTGGCGAGTTCGTGGTGGAACGGGCGGAAAAGGAAACTGCATCCGGAGCGTACACCCGCGCGATATGGCCCGGACGGGGAGATTTGGAAAGCGCCCAGCCGGTCGTGCTCTCGGCGGGGGTTGCCCTCCCCCTGGGCACGCTGAAAGTCGAGAAACATATTCTTCCGAGTCTCTCCGTCCGTATTGCGGGCGGCGGCTGCCAGGAAGGCGACTCGTACGAAGTGCGGCTGCTCGAACCGAACCCGGCCGGGAACCCACTCCTCGCGGCAAACTCGCCATACCCTGCGGGCGAGCCGGTGCGGCTCGCGTCGCTCCCGGAAAATATCTAGTCCGAAGTTCCCGATCCCGACGAGCGGGAAGTGGCTGATTGCTCAGGAGATAGCCCCGATAGGGGCGGCTGGCTACTGGGTACGTTTACGCTCGGCAGGAGACTTTCAACAAGTCGAAAGCACGCTGCTGTACTGGGGTAGGAGCAGTGACCATCGGACAGGTTTCCTCGCCCATCTGGACGGTGTTCAGGGCCACGGTGCGAAGATCTTGCAGCAAAGTTTGAAAGCT
>JAIQEX010000184.1 GCA_020073615.1 Terriglobia bacterium | reverse complement strand
CTTTTTGACGACACCTTGTTCATCGACGTAGCGTTCGTACCTGGTCTTGCCGTAGGTGTAAGCGCCAGCATACACCGGATTGGTCAGAATCTGGTGGAGTGCGTGGTAGGTCGGCGTGACCCAACGGATCGGCCCCGGCATGCCGGCGGGCATCGTCTGCAGCGGGAACGACAGACCTTCGGAGCGGAACCAGAGCCCGACCCGGCGCGCCGAACCGAACTCGGCGAACCGCTCGAAGACGGTGCGGATCGCGCCGGTGACGGCTTCGTCGGGATGAAACAGGACTTCACCATCCTGTTCTCCCCAAACCAAGCCCACGGGTCCCGCCGTTTCCGACAAGGCGGTGAAAGCGATTCGGGCGGAAATTCGAAGCTGGAATCTGCACTTACGCAGTGACAAGTCCATCGAGGATCTGTCGCGGATGTTCAACCCGATCATTCGAGGCTGGCTCCAGTATTACGGGCGGTTTTACCGGTCGGCGCTCTATCCGCCGATGCGTCAACTGGATCGATCGCTGGCCCGCTGGGCCGAGCGGAAGTACAAGAAGCTGCGCGGTCATTTGCGCAGGGCGACGCATTGGGTCGCGCGGATCTCGAGACGCGACCCGAAGTTGTGGGCGCACTGGCAGATGGGGGTGCGGCGTGGTTCCATGGCGGGAGCCGTATGAGCTGAGAGGTTTCAAGTACGGTTCTGAGAGAGGCTCGGGGTGAGACTCCCCGGGCCTACTCACCTCGTGATCCTCAGTCGCGGGAAAGCGGCGGAGGCACTGGAGTGGACGCGGGGGGTGATCACGAGGCTGGGGCTCACTCTGAATGCGACGAAGACGTGCATCCGGCAAGCGCGCGAGGAAAGCTTCAACTTTCTGGGGTACACGTTCGGGCCGCACCGCTACCGGAAGGATGGTCACTGGTATCTGGGGGCGAGTCCGGCAAAGAAGGCTGTCGTTCGGATCAAAGAGAAAGTGGGAGACCTGCTGGTACCCAGCAATGTAGGAACGTGGCCAGAAGTGCGGGATCGGCTGAATCGGATGTTGCGCGGCTGGTCAGCGTATTACGGCTAGGGAACTCGCATGCCAGCGTACCGGGCGGTCGACAATTACGTCTACCAAAGCGTGCGGAATTTCCTGCGAAGGCGACATAAGGTGCAATCGCGCGGCACCATCCGCTTCAGCGATGAAGTGGTATTCGGCGAGTTGGGCGTGCTCCGACTGCGTCGAGTTCATTTGGGACCTCGTTCGTGAGTTTACGGTGAAGCCAGTCGGAAAGCCGGATGCGGGAAATCCGCACGTCCGGTTTGATGAGCGGGGTTGGGAAACGGGGCGGCGCTTCGGCGTCAGTGCTCGCGCCCAGCCTCGACTCTACCGGGCTATTGGCAAAAGGCCGCATTTCACGGCATAACTGAGTTTCCAGACAACAGTTGGAGCCAAAGAAAAGGACGGCCTTTGCTATGACAGAGTGTACCCAATCCGGCTTCGGATTTGAAGCCTGCGGATCACGTGAAATCGTCGCCCGTTTTCGGGCGGCGTGGCCGGCCGTGAAGATCATTCTGCGCGGGGATTCCGGCTTCTGCCGCAACCAAGTGATGAGCTGGTGCGAAAGCCACCGCGTAGACTTTGTATTCGGGCTGGCGCGTAACCAGAGACTGCGGAAGATCATTGGGGCCGAGATGCATGCGGCGACCGAGCCGTGGAACCGGACCGGCAAGCCGGCGCGGGTGTTCCGCGAGTTCGATTATCAGGCCAAGAAGACAAAGAAAGGCGGCTGGGACCGCGAGCGGCGCGTGGCCGCCAAGGCCGAGCACCTGGACGGAAAAGAGAACCCACGCTTCGTGGTGACCTCGCTGCGGAGTGAGGAATGGGCGGCCCAGGCGCTGTATGAAGAACTCTACTGCGGACGCGGCGATATGGAGAACCGCATCAAAGAGCAGTTCAGTTTGTTCGCCGACCGCGTGAGTACCGAGACGATGCGGGCCAATCAGATGCGGCTGTACTTATCCACTATGGCTTACGTTCTGGTGAGCGGGTTGCGGCGTCTGGGGCTGAAAGCGACCGAACTGGCCGAGGCGCAGGTTTCCACCATCCGCACGAAGCTGTTGAAAATCGGCGCGCAGATCCGGGTGACGGTTCGTAAAGTCTGGGTTTCGATGGCTTCCAGTTACCCCTGGCAGGACCTCTACCAACAGGTCTGGACGAACCTGCGCTGCTGAAACGCCAACCGGCGACCCTGATTTTTCAGAGTGCCACCAGCCGGAGCGCCCCGGCTCGGATCAGTGCGCCCCTACGGCCCATCCCGACCTCCTCCTGCCTCTGACGATGCCGGGTTGATCCCCTGTGCAGGCCCCAAACGACCCCTATTTTTCCAAAACTCTGGACTCCGCCCGATTCGCCCACCGCCAACCTGAAACTTGGCACCTCAAGAAGACCCTGTGAGAAAAGCGGGCTAACCAAAGTTGATTCCCCGTGCCGGTGAGGCCGCCTGGTTAACCATCGGCGTACTATCAGGCCGGCACGCGGTGCTGTATAGTTCGGATGCGGCTCCCTGTTTTGTCGAAGGGCGGCCCGATCGAGGGCATATGAATGTAGCCGAAAGACCTGTGGAGCAGAGCGCGGACAGGGAGGCGCGGCCCATCGTTCCGGACCGCATCGAAGACCTGGGCATCCCGCGCGCCATGGTTGCCGACCTGATCCTGCGCTACCTGTGGCTGCACGGGTCGGGCACCCTGGCGGCTCTCCATGAAACGTTGAAGCTCTCGTTTCCCATACTGGAGACCATGTTCCACCAGTTCCGGCAGCAGCACGTGATCGAAGTGAAGGGGATGCTGGGGAACGATTACGCCTTCACCCTCACCGAAGCGGGGCGCGCGCTGGCGACGGCGCGCAACGAAGTGTGCCAGTACGCCGGTCCGGCGCCGGTCTCGATTCAGGAGTACCACCGCGTGGTCAAGGCGCAGACGGCCCACGTCCAGTTGAGCCGCGAGAGCCTGCGTCATGCGTTTCAGGACCTGGTGCTGCCGGACCGGGTGCTGGATCAGCTTGGCCCCTCGCTCATCGGGCACCAGTCGCTTTTCCTCTACGGCGGCACGGGCAACGGCAAGACCAGCATCGCGGAGCGCATCCTGCGGATTTACCGCGACACCGTGGTGGTGCCCTACGCCGTGGAAGTGGACGGCCACATCGTCGCCTTATTCGATCCGGTGGTCCATCGCACCGCCCCATGCGACGACGAGCTGCTGGATCCCCGCTGGGTGGTTTGCGAGCGGCCGTGCATCACCGTGGGCGGCGAGCTTTCCTCGGCGATGCTCGAGCTGCGGCTGGACGAGGCGACGCGCGTCTTCATCGCGCCGTGCCAGATGAAGGCCAACAACGGCATCATGATCATCGACGATTTCGGGCGGCAGATGATTTCGCCGCGCGACCTGCTGAACCGCTGGGTGGTTCCCCTGGACCGCAGAGTGGACTATCTGACCCTGGCCTCGGGGATGAAGTTCAAAGTGCCCTTTGAGCTGATGGTGGTATTCTCGACCAACCTGAATCCCTCGGACCTGGCCGACGAGGCCTTCCTGCGGCGCATCCAGACCAAGGTGCTCATCGAAAACGTGGACCCGGAGGTCTTCGACGAAATCTTCCGGCGGGTGATGCAATTCTACCAGGTGCCCGGCGAGCCGGGTGTGGCCGAGTATCTGCGGGGACGTTGCGCTGCCGCCGGCGCCAAGTACCTGCGCGCGTGCTATCCCATGGACGCTTACCGGCTGATCAAGGCCATCAGCGAATACGAGGGCCGGCCGGTGCGCTTTACGCGCGCCAACATCGACCGCGCGGTGGCGCTGTACTTCACCAAGCCGGAGAACAGCAAGGAAAGCTAGACAGGGGCCGGGGATCGGGGGCCGGGGGCCAGGGAAAAATGGCTCGCTGCACTCGCGGCTTCTTGAGAGGACCGCGAGCGAAACCAGCTTCCTTCCCCCGGTCCCTGGCCCCCGGCCCCTGGCCCCTGTTTCGAAGCGGCTGGCGCGGCGCGCCGGGCAGGACCGGAGGCCTACCCCAATTCGATTCCCGAATCCCAATGCTCGTTGGAGCGCAGCATCTCGTCCCAGGTGACTTCGCGCCCGGTATAAGCCGCCTGCCGCCCCAGGATGGCCGTCAGCGTCGCCTCCACGCCGCTCGTCGCCTGGTTGTTGTACGCCCCGGTCGTGAGACAGTCGATGAAGGTCTTCTGCTTCTCCGCATCCGCCTGGGCGAGGTTGTCGCCGCCCGCCGAGGCCCACGCCTTCTCGCCCACGATCCCCAGCGGCCCGTTGTATGGCGATTGCGAAGCGCCGCGCGTGCCGAAAAAGCGCTCGCTCGCCTCGAACGGCCCTTGGCCGAACTGCGTGGAATTGAAGCTCAGGTGAACGTCGCCGGCGTAGACAAAGACGACGTCGAAGTGCGAAAAGCAATCGTCCCCCGGCCCCCCGCGGCCGTTGGTTCCGCCCCGGCCGACGGCCTTCACGGGGTGCCCTTTGAGCACCCAGTTGCAGATGTCCAGAACGTGGATATTCTGCTCCACGATGATGTCGCCCGAAAGTACGCGGTCCTCGATCCAGTTGCGCAGCCGCAAAGTATTCCCGGAGGCGCCGGGCCACTCGCGGTGCTCCGGCGCCGGCGCGTAGTAGTGCGCCTCGGCGGCCGCAATCTCTCCCAGATCGCCCTCGTGGATGCGCCGCACCAGCTCCTGGAACGGCGGCGCCGAGCGGACCTGCAGGCCGACTTCGATATTGATCTTGCCGTCCGCCTTTTTCCCGGCCTCGTAGACCCGCATCGCCCCGGCCACATCGACCGCCACGGGTTTTTCCAGGTAGACATGCTTGCGCCCGGCCACCGCCGCCTCCAGGTGCTCGGGATGGAAGTACGCCGGCGTGGCGATGACCACCGCATCCACCTCCTGCGACGCCATCAGTTCGCGGCACGCCTGCGCCCCCACGAAGGTCTGCGCCACTTTGGAGTAGCCTTTGGACTCGGCCACCTTGTCGAAACGCTGCCTGGCCTGGTCCACCTGGTCCTGGAACAGGTCGGCCAGGGCCACCAGGCGGGCATCCGTATGTTGCAGGATGTTGGCGATATCGGTGCTCCCGCGCCGGCCGCAGCCGAGCAGCCCGACGCGCACCGCCGAGTTGGCGGCACTCGCGCGCACCAGGCGGGATTCGAGAATCGTAAATGCCCCCAAACCGCCCGCCGCGCGCAGAAACTCGCGGCGTCCGGGGTTCCGCTCATTCGTGGGTTCCATCAGCGACGGTTCCATTAGCGACGATTCTACTCCTTCAGCGGGGTAGGCGTCCCCGGCTGCGCCCGCGGACCGAGGTCCGCTTTAGCCGGCTGACTACAGCAGGATCAAACCCTTGCGGATGCCGCTAGTCACCGCTTCGGTCCGGCTCGCAGCGTGGAGCTTGCCCAGAATGGAGGCCACGTGAAATTTCACGGTGTGCTCGGAGATGCCCAGTTTCCAGGCGATAGCCTTATTGGCCGCGCCCTCGGCCATCATGCGCAGCACATCGAGCTCGCGCGCCGTCAGGACGGACGGCTCGCCGGCGGCATGAACGGGCGCGGCGGAGGACAGCAGCGCATCGAGCTCGCGCGGATCGAGCACAGCCAGGCCGCTCGCAGCCGCTTCCACGGCGGCGAGGATCTCCGCGGCCGAAGCGTCGTGCGGCAACAAAGCGCGCACGCCGAGAGCGAGCGCCTCCTGCGTCCACGCCGGCTGTGCATCGCCCGAGAGCAGCACCAGGGCCGGCGCGCGGCCGTCGGCCGGCGGCGCCAGCTCTTCCAGCGGCAGAGCCGCGAGCACCACGTCCGGCCGCAGGGGCTCCGCAGCGGAGAGGTCCGCAAAAGAGCCCACCAGCTCGATCGCGGGATGGGCAGCCGCCAGCGCCTCCAGGCCCGCGCGTACGACCGCGGACGGGGCCGCGATCAGCAGGCGGATCATGCCGCCTCCGCCCGCCGCGCCAGCCGGACGTACGCTTCGCGCACGCGCGCCGGATCGCCGCGCACGAAGGGGATGCGCAGCACGTCGCGGCCGGAATCGAGCGCGCCGCTCAGATCGTCGAAGGAGCCGAGCAGTACGTCGCCCGCCCGCAGAGAGGCGGCCGCCGCGGCGCCACCCGGCTCCATCTCGAGAATCAGCAGACCGCCCGAGACCGGCCGCAAGGTGACGCCCAGCGAGGGCGGGGCCCCGCGCCGCAGGAATTCCACCGCGGCGTTGACCGGCACGGCCACGCCCAGACCGTTCACGATGGCGCTGTTGATGCCCACCACGTGGCCGCGCGCGTTGGCCAGCGGCCCGCCGGAATTTCCCGGCGCCAGCCGCACCGCGGCGCGGATCCAGCTCTGGCGGCCCATGCCGCGCAGGCCGCCGGTGGAGTGGACCACGCCTGTGGAGAGCGCGCCGGCGAACCCCAGCGGGCTGCCGATGGCCATCACCAGTTCGCCGGGGCGAAGAGCGCCGGAATCTCCGGGCGTGGCCGGCTCCAGGCCCGCGGCGGCGATGCGCAGCGCGGCCAAGTCGCGGCGCGGGTCGCGTGCCGTGACGCGGCCCGCCAGGCGGCGCCCGTCCCACAACTCGATTTGCGCCTCCGGCCCGCGGGCCACGTGCGCGTTGGTGACAATGAGGCCGTCGCCGCTCCACACCACGCCCGAGCCGCCGCCCCGGCGGTCGGCAAACACCTGCACGGTGGACCGCCGCAGGCGCTCCGCAATCTCTCCGAATCCGCGCATGTCAGCTCCTGCGGGGCCGCTCCCCCACGGTGATGGCGATGGTGCGCGCCACGCCGCCGCGCTCGATGGCGGCTTCGATGCGCTCGCCCACCGGGTGCGCCTCGAGAGCGGTCTGTATATCGTCGGTATCCTGCACGGCGGCGCCCGCCAGCGAAACGACGATATCGCCGATCAGCACGCCAGCCGTGGCCGCCGGGCCCTCCGGCTCGAGCGATAACACGATCAGACCTTTGTGATGATCGGGCAGCTCGACCGGTTGCAGGCCGAGCCCCAGGTAGCCGCGCGAGACACGGCCGCGCGCCAGGATTTCGTCCACCACACGGTCGATCGTGGCGCCGGGAATGGCCAGGCCCGCGATGCGCGACAGCGCCGAGGTGGCGATGCCGATGGCCTCCCCGGCGGTGTTGACCACGGCGCCGCCCGAAGAACCGGGGTACAGCGTGAGGTCGAGCCGGATGTATTGCTCCAGGCGCCCGCCGCGCCAGGTGCGCCACGCGCCGCTCACGGCGCTGACGATGCCCATGGTGGCGTTGGCCCCCGAGTCTTCCGAGCGGCCGATCGAGAGCGCCAGTTGGCCGGGCACGGGCCCCGCCGCGGCCCGCGCCACGGCCGGAACGGACGCTTCCACCTTGAGCACGGCGACATCGGTTCCCGGATCGCTGCCCGCCAGCGCCGCCGGCGCGCGTGCGCCATCCGGCAAAGTTACCGTGATCTCCTCCTCGCGCCGTATGGTGTGTTCGGCGGTGACGATGACGCCGGGGCGCCAGACGACCCCGCTCGATGAAAATCGCGGGCGCGCGTGGACCGCCACCACCGCGCGCGCCGCCCGTTCGACGGCGGCCGCCAGTTCGTTGGAAAGCGCCGCGAGTTCGTTGGTCATTGAAAACCTCCTGTGATTTCAGGATGGCGCCGGCGCGGGCGGCGGCACATCGGTAATTCGGGTGGGCGCGACAGGTAAAAGGAGTGGTCTGCTGGTAGGGCAGGCCGCCCCTGGCGTCTAACCCAGGCCAGCGTCGAGCAGTATTTTCCAGAACGAAGGCGCCGTTCCAGCTTTCCAGCGTGTGATTCTTCCAGACGCGTTGGCGCGGAGATGGCTGTTGACCGGCAACATGTCAGCAATAGGCGTTTGATCGGCATAGGGGCGGCGGTCATCCGCCGACCCCTGCCACACCACCGTGCGTACGGGTCCGTACACGGCGGTTCGAGACGGTTACGCTAACAGTCCTCGAACAGTGACGGAAGCCCCAGCGATTTGAAGTATGCCTTAGAAAGCCCTACGTTGAGGGCTTTGGTGAGCGCCAGATACCAGGGTCCGCGACCGCTGCCAGCCATATTGGCCGCCAGTTGTGGACGCACCCCCAGCTCAAGCAATGTCGCCCGGCGACGGCGTGGTGCTTTCCACCGCCGCCACAAGGCACATCGCAGTCGGCGCCGCACCCAGCCGGTCAAAGGATACCAGCACTCCAGGCGTTTCGCAGAATCCGAAATAGCTTCGCCAACCCCGCATATACGGGGCCAGTTCCTCCATCGTCGTTTTCATGCTGACGCCTTTTGCCCGTCCCGTGATTTCCCTGATTCGTTGCTTAAACCGATCCAAGGCCTTCGGCGCAATGACGCGCTTGACCTTCGGACCAGCCGTAAAGCTGAACCCAAGAAACTTCCGCTCCTGCGGTCGTGCCACCGCACTCTTCGCCTCATTTACCTTGAGCTTGAGCTCTTGCGTGATGAATTGCGTAATGCTCTCCATCACCCGTTGCCCCGCTCGCTCGCTGCGAACGTAGATATTACGGTCATCCGCATATCGAACGAAACGATGACCCCGGCGCTCCAACTCCCGGTCGAATTCGTCGAGCACGAGGTTACTCAGCAGTGGCGAAATCACTCCCCGAACGCAAAAGGTAACCTGGGCTCGGCCTTGATTGGGTGGCACCGGAAGACGGCCCGGATGATCCGCTGGACCCGGATTGTGGAATCGGGATCGAATGACGCAGGGTGATCGTGTCGGTCCCAATCAGGACTTCCTTCACCAGCAGTCGCAGAATCTGCTGTCGGACGGCGATGTCCAGCACTTCGGCGCGAAGGCGCAACTTGCTGCGAAATCCCGCCAGGCTCTCTGCCAGTTGTAGGTATTTGGCTTCGTCCACTGCCGCCATCTTCAGAGATTGTAATTCCGATTCGACGGCCTGCGTTTGTTTCTGCAATGGCGGCATCCTTTGCCGTAGTTGGGGGAGGGTCAGCAATCCCTCTTGGTAGGCCGTCACCAGGCGTTCGCTGCTCTTCTCGACGCGAGCCTGTTCCCGGCGCAATTCGTCTTCGCGCTTGCGCAACGGGTCCGCCTTTTGTGCGGCCTCGCGGCGGCGCTCGATTTCGGTCTGGATTAGCTCCGGATCTTCCAGCAGCCGGATGATTTCGCTCCACACAAACTCATCGAGATAATCTTGTCTGATTGGCCGATTCGTGCACACCGGCCCGTTCAATCGTCGATACCCATCCGAACCGAGGCAGCGATAGTAGGTCAGTTTTTGCTTCGATGTGTGGGTTGAGGCGCGGTACAGAGCGTAGCCGCACTGTTCGCAAACCAACATGCCTTGCAGCAAGGTCGACTCGACGGTGCGACGGGGCGAATGACGTTTATTCTTCTCCAACTGCTCTTGCGCCAGCGCGAACATCTCATCCGTCACCAACGCAGGCACAGGGACCTCAATCCACTCCGCACGGGGACGCTCATGCCCACCGACGTCGCGACTTGGCAGGGCTTTGCGTTGACGGAGCGGGCGCGTGACGCGTTGCCGGGGCCGCTGCTCGGTTTTGCCATAGCAGGCGGTTCCCCGATATGCTGGATTGCGCAGCATGCCCCAAACCGTGGATCGTTCCCAGCGGCCTGTGCCCGTCCGTGTCGCAATCTGGCGCTCATTCAGCAGGCGCGCAATGGCGTTGATACTGAGTCGTTGCTGGGTATAGATCTCAAACACCATCCGCACCGCTTTGGCCTCGGCCTCCACCACTTCGTAGAATGCTGCCGAGGTGTCACTCTTCTTGGCGTACCGATAGCCGAAGGGTGCTCCGGACAGCACATTGACTCCGCCCTGTTGCGCCATATGCTTCTTGCCTCGCCGGCACCGCTCGGCGATCTGGGCGCGTTCGTATTCGGCGATCATGCCCTGAAACTGCACCAGGAGTTGGTCCTCTGGCGTGGCTCCCGCCGGCGCCTTCAGAAAGATCAACTCCACTCCGCAACGCGACAGCTCCTCGCTCAGCAAGACCTGATAGGCATACTTTCGGCTCAGCCTGTCCGGTGAGTAGACCAGCGCCGCGCCGATCTGACCTTCCGCCGCCAGATCGCGCAGCGCCTCTAATCCCGGCCGCACCAGGATAGCCCCGCTATAGCCTTCGTCCTGGAAGACCCATTCCGGCGGCACGCTGTATTCGTGCGTCTGCGCGTACTCGATCAGCGCCGCCGTCTGGCTGGCGATGGTGTGATTCTCCTTCTGGCGATCCGAGGACACCCGCGCATAAATGGCTGCTGGCTTGTTCATGGTTCACTCCTGATGTGGGATTCGTTTGTTTCGGAGTTTCCCTTCCGATTGGCTGGCGTCTATCGGGCACCAGCATCTGATACACGTGAGCCAGCTTGTCGGGCAACAAACGATCAAATCGATATTCCAACTGCAAAGCTCGTCGCCGAATTGGTTTCGGCTCACCCACGCCCTCGCCCTCGCGGCAGCAGCGCGAGCAACGCTCGGCTGACCACCTCGCTGATGGACAATCCTTTGGCCGCCGCGAACGTCCGGACGCGCTGAACCAGGCTGTGCGGAAGCTTTACCGTGAATGCCAGTTTGGTTTCGCCTAACGGGACCGGTTGTTTCAGCCCCTGAGCTTGTTCGAGGTAGCGGTGCGCTTGACGACGCGATATCGAACAGTCTTGCGCCAACTGCTCGACCGCACCGACGAGTTGATCGACATGCCGCAACAGATCGCGTGCGTGGTTGAGGCGCTCGGCCTTCTGGTTCTGGCTGGCGCGTGGCATTTGCCATAAACATACAACTGTATGCGCCAAACGTCAACGCGCACCTGATTTCCGCAGAAACCGCACCCGGCGCTCAAACTCGAAGTTACCTTTTGCGTTCGGGGAGTCG
>JAIQEX010000021.1 GCA_020073615.1 Terriglobia bacterium | reverse complement strand
GTACATCCGGTCGATTCCCTCGACCTCCAACGTCACGTGCTCATGGAGAACTTCGGCGACTGATCGTGATACGCTCATTTTGGCTCCGGCACGACTCCGATCGCTCGGGATCGACTGCCGCTTCGGCGGCCTAAATCATTGGCGAGAACTGCTTGCAGTTCTCCACTGTCGACCGGAGCCATCTACCGGATTATGCCCGATCTTCAGACCCGGCGGAAATATACCTCGTCGGTCTGAGGCGGAGCCTCGCTAGAGTTGCAGGACCGTGCGTAGGCCTTCATCGACGGAGCCTTGCAGGCGCGGGGGCAGCGTGCCGGCGTGCTCGGTCAGGAAACTGCGGTCGAGCGTCAGGATCTGGGAGACATTGACGACCGAGTCGCGGGGGAGCCCCGTCGAGCGCGCAGGCACCAGGACATTGCCAGGGACATCGGCAAGTTGAAGGAGCCGGCCTGGACCACCAGCACCGGCCGCCGATACCCAGGCCCGGAACGGCGAGGTCCGGGGAGGCCGGCCCACCAGACCTCTCCGCGCCGAATCTCGTCCATTTCTACCAGGAGTCCTTTTCGAGGGATTTCAGTTGGGCGCGGTGCAATGCGGAATTCACCTTCACCGGCCGGCGCGAATACACTTCATTCAAGTGTTGGGTGACGGCATTGCTCCGGTGCCGGTTCAGGAACTCCGAAATCGCCGCAGCTTACAATTGACTTCTCGAAACCCGGAGGCGGCGGGCAGCAGCTTCGGCCTGACGGAAAAGGTCGTCGGGTCCCGAGACGACAGTCTTCATGTCCACAGTATGACCCGGGTTATACCCGGTCCGCTTCACCGGCGGTGCCTGGCCGCGCAGCCGCTTGTCGGGGACGTTCTCGATGCACAGCTACGAGCGTGTGTATCGCACGCTACGGCTCGCGACACACCCGCACCGCTCCGGCCATGGCGCCGACGACGGTCAACTTCTCGCGCCACGCAAGGTCCTGCAGAGTGACGGCTCCAGGCGCGTTCCAACGTTGTACAATCCGGCCGCCGGCTACATCCCAGACATCCACTTCCGTGCCCGCGCGGTAGGCGACACGCTTGGAATCCGGCGACCAGACCAACTCCGCGCTCGTGTATGGCGGTCCTTCGGAACTCGCTCCGGCCAGCACCCGATCGGTTCGCAGGTGCCAAAAACGCCAACTTCTGGTACCCTTAACACCCTCATAAATTGCGGCCGCAAACTGCCGGTCAGGAGACTGCACAGGATTGGAGTCGCGCGGAATCGAGCTGCGCACCAGTTCTTCCGGCCCGACCCAAAACAACGGACCAGTGCCGGGCGGCGCCGGTTTCAGGGTCAAATCATCCAGCGAAAACACCACGGACTCGCGATAGGCCGAGGGCGGCTCTTCGGTGCGCTCCAGCAGAATGTCAGGGCCGTTCGGCGACCAGGACACCGGGAAATACCCGCGACTTGCACGGCCCGGCCTGAGCGGAGCCTGGCTCGAATCAACGAGTTCTCCGTCCGCAGCCCGCACAAGCCTCACGCCATCAAGCACCTCCGCAGCGGCCATTTCTCCGTTTGGCGACCAGTGCAAGATTAACGACGCTCTGAACGAGGAAATCGGCCGGCCGTCCAGCGCGTGGATCAGATCCCACTGTCCTATCCCATCGAACGCCGCAATTACTTCGTTGTCCGGCGACCAGGAGACGTGCTGCGCGCGGGAAAGCACCGCCAGCGGGCGGCCGGATTCCGCATCGCGGAGTTCATACTTTCCGTTCACAGACACAACCGATCGGCGACCGTCCAGCGACGACGCCACCAACTGCACCTCTTCATTCCATGGAATCCGCGTGTTAGGCGTTCGTTTCCTGCCACGCCACAAGACGATTTCGGCGTCGTTGAAACCGGCAAGAAAGGCTGCCAGATGGTTCCCGTCTGGCGATACTGCGGAGCAAACTATTGTCTCGTCGACTGCACCCAATCGTATGGGCTCGTCGGCAGTCTCGTTTTTCAGCACATACTCCGGTGCCCCGTCCGCTCGTCTGAGGAAGCGGATCTGTTGGTCCGTTCCGACATAGAGCAGTTCGCCCGATCGCGACCAGGAGAGCGAGATGACCTCGCTAGCTTGCCTGGGACGACGCAGTAGCGTCCCGGTTTGCGCATCCCATAGCGACAGGCCGGAGAGACCGGAACTCAATGCCAGTACGTGGCCATCGGGTGACCACTCCACCTTGGATTCGGCGGGATAATCGTCGACAACCTCGATGCCCGAAACGCGTCCGCCAACACCCCGGTCCTTTCGGGTCCCGCCCCCGACCGGTATCACTCCCACCAACACCAGCCGCTGAGAGTCCCATATTTCAATTGTCTCCGACGAGCCGTTTTCCGAAGCCGCAACAACGGCGAGCCGGCGGCCGTCCGGCGCCCAGGAGAAGCCTTGAACCGAGTGGGACGTCAGTCCGTATCGATTGGTCCGCGCGCGAACCCGATGACGGCCACCCGACGCGATGTCGAGCAGCACGATCCCTTGTTCGGAGCGAGCCGCAATCTGCTTTCCCGTGGGTGACCATGCCAGATCGCCGAATGCCTCATCCTGTTCTTCGGGCGGAAAAATGCGCTCGGGAGCTTTGCCCATCGGCTCCCAGATCTCAAGGCCGCCGGATGCTCGCGCGATCCGCGTTCCATCTGGAGACCAGCACAATTCCCTCACCCAAAGTGGAAACCGGCCGTATCGCTCCAGAACCGCGGTGGCCGGTTGCGCAATAGAATTCACCACGCGGCCGCTCCCGGCGTCTAATACGCGGAATCCGATTGTGGTCAAAATGGCGAGCGATCGTCCGTCCGGAGAATAGGCAAGTTCCTTCACGTGTCCCGAGCCCATGACCGGTCCCCCCACGAGCGAGCGGACAGGAATGTCTGGAGCGGTCTGAGCGGCCGCGCCACCTGCGAGGCACAACAACATGACCACGCCGGACGCCCGCGAGACAATCATACGTCCCACTCCGATATCATATATGAACGCCGGCCAAGTGTTGCGCCCTGCTTCTTCTGCCGCGCTGAGTAAGTGCTCCTGCGACTGGCAAGCGGGCATCGTGCGCAAAGTCGATTCGATTAGCTACAACGTTGCCTGCAACTCCCGCTCCGTCCCCAGCGCCACGTCCCGGCGCTTCTTCATCTCGAAGTGCCACTTCCACACTTCGTAGACCGCGGGGTAGACGATCAGCTCCAGCAGGAACGAGGTGAAGATGCCGCCCACCATGGGGGCGGCGATGCGCTTCATCACGTCGGCGCCCGTGCCCGTGGCCCATAGGATGGGGACCAACCCCAGGAACATGGTGGCCGCGGTCATGAACTTCGGGCGGATGCGCCGGGCGGCGCCGGCCAGCACGGCGCGGTGCAGATCGGCGCGGCTGCGCAGGCGGCCTTCCTCGCGCGCCCGCTTGTAGGCCAGATCGAGATACAGCAGCATGAACACGCCGGTTTCGGCGTCCACCCCCAGCAGCGCGATCAGGCCGATCCACACCGCCACGCTCAGGTTGTAGCCCAGCAGGTAGACGAACCAGAACGCTCCGATGGCGGAAAACGGCACCGCCAGAAGAACGATCAGCGTCTTCACGATGGAGCGCGTGTTGAGGTAGAGCAGCAGCAGGATCAGGCATCCGGTCACCGGCACCACCATGCCCAGCCGCTCGCGGACACGCTCCATCGCTTCGTACTGTCCCGTCCAGCGCAGCGAGTAACCCGCCGGGAGAGTGAGTTTCTGCGCCAGGGTGCGGCGCGCCTCGGCGACGTAGCCGCCCAGGTCGCGGCCCACCACGTCCACGTACACGTAGCCGGTGAGCAGGCCATCCTCGTCGCGCAGCATGGAGGGGCCGCGGGTCAATTTCACGGTGGCCAGCTCCCCGAGCGGCACCTGTTTCTTGCCCTCGCCCACGGGGACCACCACGCGCGCGATGGCTCCCGGATCGCTGCGGTAATCGCGCATGTAGCGCACGCTCACCGGATACCGCTCGCGGCCCTCGATGGTGGTGGTGACGCTCTCGCCGCCGATGGCGCTGGCGACTACCGCCTGCGCCTGGTCGATGCCCAGGCCGTAGCGCGCAAGCTGGTCGCGGCGCCAGGCGATATCGAGATAATGCCCTTCGCCCGGGCGCTCGGAAAAGACGCTGCGCGTGCCGCGGACCGAAGGCAGCACCGCCTCGATGCGCGTTCCGATCTCGTCGATGGCGGCCGGGTCGGCCCCGTATACCTTGATGCCCACGGGCGTGCGCACGCCGGTGGTGAGCATGTCGATGCGCCCTTTCACCGGCATGGTCCAGGCATTGGTCAGGCCGGGAATCTGCAAGGCCTCGTTCATCTGCGCGACCAACTGTTCCTGGGAGATGTGGTCGGGCGTGAGGTGCCGGAACACCGGCTTCAGCCATTCCGGCGACCACGAGGAGTACCAGGTTGGAATCCGGGGCCACGCGGCTTGCGGCTTGAGCGTGATCACGGTTTCGAGCATGGAAAGCGGCGCCGGGTCGGTGGCGGTTTCCGCGCGCCCCGCCTTGCCCAGCACGCGATCGACCTCGGGGAAGCGCTTGAGAATCCGGTCGGTCACCTGCAGCACTTTCTGCGCTTCACCGATCGAAATGCCGGGCATGGCCGAGGGCATATAGAGGATGGCGCCTTCGTCGAGCGGCGGCATGAACTCGGTGCCGAGTTTCCAGTACAGAGGAACCGTGGCCAGCAGCAGCACCGCCGCCGCGCCGAACACGATGCGCTTGTGGCGGAGCGACCACGAGACTGCCGGCTCGTAGACGCGGATCAGGACGCGGCTGATGGGGTGCCGGTCCTCGTTATGGATCTTGCCCGCGAGGAGGGAGGTGGCGGCGCGGGCCAGCCAGCGGGGACGAAAAGCAAAAACGCGGAAGTGAGTCAACGTCAGCCGCAGCGCGGGGTCGAGCGTAATGGCCAGTATGGCGGCGACGATCATCGACAGCGTCTTGGTATAAGCCAGCGGCTTGAACAGACGGCCTTCCTGCGCCTCCAGGGCGAGCACCGGCAGGAACGACGCGGCGATTACTAGGAGCGCGAAGAAACTGGGCCCGGCGACCTCTTTGACGGCCCCTAAAACAACCTCGCTGTAGTCGCCGTGCCGCCCCTGCTTTTCCCACTCCTCCAGCTTCTTGTGCGTCTGCTCCACCACCACGATGGCCGCGTCCACCAGCGCGCCGATGGCGATGGCGATGCCGCCCAGCGACATGATATTGGCGGTGAGACCCATCGCGCGGAACGGAATGAAGGCCACCAGAACCGCCACCGGAATGGTGATCGCGGGGATGAGCACGCTGGGGAAATGCCACAGGAAGATCAGAATCACGAGCACCACCGTGAGAATGACTTCGATGATGGTGGCGCGCAGATTGTCGGTGGCGCGCTGGATCAACTCGGAGCGGTCATAGATGGGGACGACCTTCATACCGGCGGGAAGGGCGGGGGCGATCTCGGCCAGGCGCGCCTTCACGCGGCGGATCACGTCCATGGCGTTCTCGCCTTGGCGCATGACCACGATGCCGGACACGGCATCGCCGGCGCCGTCCAGGTCGGTCACCCCGCGGCGCAGATCCGGGCCGGGAACCACCTGCCCGACGTCCTTGACGAGTATGGGCGTACCGCCTTCGCTGGCCACCAGCACGGTGTTCTCGATATCGGCAGCGGAGCGCGCATAGCCCAGCGCGCGCACCATGTACTCGGCGCCGCCGAATTCCAGGAGGCGCCCGCCGGCATCGTCGTTACCGCCCCGAACCGCCTCCACGACGCGGTTGATGCCTATGCCATAGGCTTGGAGGCGGTTCGGGTCCACGTTCACCTGATACTCGCGTCCGAACCCGCCAACTGCGGCGACTTCCGCCACCCCGGGAACGGACTTCAGGTGATAACGCAGAAACCAGTCCTGCTGGGATTTCAGATCGGCCAAGCTATGCTTTCCGGAGGTGTCCACCAGGACATATTGAAAAATCCAGCCGAGGCCGGTGGCATCGGGCCCCAGCGTAGTCTTGACTCCCGGCGGCAGGTTCGGCAGCACGCTGGAAAGATACTCGAAGGTGCGCGACCGCGCCCAATACAGGTCGGTGCCGTCTTCGAACACGGTGTACACGTAGGAGTATCCGAAATCGGAGTACCCGCGCACGGCCTTCACATGGGGAGCGCCCACCAGCGCACTGACGATGGGATAGGTGACCTGGTCTTCCACCACGTTGGGGCTGCGGTCCCAGCGCGAGTAGACGATCACCTGCGTGTCGCTGAGGTCGGGGATGGCGTCGAGCGGCACGTGGCGCATGCTCCACCACCCGCCCAGGCAGACGGCCGCGGTGAAAGCGAAGACCAGGACGCGATTGCGCGCCGAGAACTCGATGATCCGGCCGATCATTCCGACCCCGGTGTGCCGGCCGGCCCAGACCCGGTGGGCGGCCCGGCATAATGCGCGGGATTGGATTGGAACTGGCGGAGGCACTTCTCGGAGCAGAACTGGAAAGTCCTGCCGGCGTGCTCGGCGTGGTGTTGCGACACGCCGCCGGCGATGGTCATGCCGCAGACCGGATCGGTGACGGCGCGCGGCCGTTCGCCCGAGGCCGCGGCGGTCTTCAGGCGGCTTTCGGAATCGATCAGGAAGGTGCCGGATACCACGATGCGCTCGCCCTCGGCAAGGCCGCGCACAATCGCGACGCGGTCGCCGAAGCGCGCGCCGGTCTCCACTTCGCGCGGCTCGAAGTAGCCCTCCCCGCGATCCACGAACACGGTCCGGGCGAGTCCGGAATCGATAATGGCATCGGCCGGCACCATGATCGCGGGCGGTGTGTGCATGGCGAAGCGCACGTCGACGTACATGTCGGGCTTCAGATCGAAATGCGGATTGTCCACTTCCAGGCGCACCTTGAGAGTCCGGGAAACCGGATCCACTTGCGGCAGGGTGGCGGCCACCCGCGCCTGGAATGCCGTGCCCGGGTCATGGGGCAGGGAAATGCGGGCGGTAGCGCCGGGAGTGAGGTAGCGCGCCTCCTGCTCGTAGACATCCGCCAGAATCCAGACGTGGCTGAGGTCCACGATGGTGTAGAAATCGGCGCCTTTATCGAAGCGCTGGTCGAAGTACACGGCGCGCGTGGCGATGAACCCGGTAATGGGCGCCACCAGGCTGATGTTCTGCAGGATCAGTTTGGTGTCGGCTACGCGGTCGATCTCCTCCTCCGTCATGCCCATGCCGGTGAGGACCGCGCGGGCCTCGCGGGCCGCCAGCTTGACGCCGGCATCGGGCTCGGTTCCTTTGTCAAAATGCGCCAGTTGATTGATGGCGAACAGGAAGCCCACCTGGGCGTTCTGAAATTCGCGGGAGGATACGGAGAGCAGCGGCTGGCCCTTCTTCACAAAACTGCCGGTGGTTTCCGGGTAGACCTTGCGCACCCAGCCATCCACCTTGGCGTTCATGCGGTAAACTCGCGCCTCGTCGGGAACCACCCTGCCAGTGGCGCGGAGCGTGTCTGTGCCCGGCGCGCGCTCCACCGCGGCCAGCCGCACGCCGATCAACTGCTGCCTTTCCGGGCTGATTTTGACGGCGCCCGGCGCGAGTCCGGCCGGTTTGTTCTCCGCGGGAGCCGAGCCCTCGGCGTACACGGGCACCAGTTCCATGCCGCAGTCCGGCGCAATGCCGGGCTTATCGGACCGGTAGGAAGGATGCATGGGGTCGTGATAGTAAAGGATGCGGGGACCGGTGGCCGCGCCGGTGCTGTCATGCCGGTCCCACCACCGGCCCAAGCCGAAGGCGGCGGCCATCAACAGCGGAATCGCGACTAAGCGCTTGTACTTCATCCGATCCTCCCCCTTGGCGAAATGCGAAGCAGGCGCGGGGCGGGGTTAAGCGCCCGCGCGCCGCGCCTGCGCGTCTCTGCTAAGCGATGACGTCCATGGGCCGCATCATCTCGTTGTCTTCGTGCTCGAGAATGTGGCAGTGCCACACGTAGTGGAACCGCTGCCCGGGCGAGGCGTGCGTGCCCTGCGGCAAGTCGAATTTGGCGATGATCTTGGTGACCAGGCCGGGATACGAGATGACCGTGTCCTTGCGTGCCGGCCTCTCGTTGGACGCGGGCGCTTGCGGCGGGCCAGTATATTGAATCTTGCGATGCGCATCCCAGAAGTCCTGGCTGAAGGGCTGGCGCTCGAGCACCTGGAACTCCACCAGGTGCACGTGGATGGGGTGGGCATCTCCCGTGGTATTGACCAGGTTCCAGACTTCGGTCGTGCCTGCTTTCGGGGTCTCGGTGACGCCATCGCCCCAACGCAGGCCATCCAACAGTCCGACAATCGGAAAACCGTCGCTGTCCCGATCCAACTCGCTAAGCTCCAGGTCGCGCGTTTGAACGGCGTCGTGCCGGGAGAGCAGTTGCAGCGGATTCAGCACCTTCGGCACGGAGCTGGTGTCCCGGCCGGAGAGCCGCTTCGATACGCGGAACTGCATCACTTCGGTGGGCACCACCTCGCCGCCTCCGGGGAAGGGCGCCGGACCGTCGTTGGTCAGGACGAAGTTTTTGCCATCCTGATCGGAGAAGTCGATGACGATGTCGAACCGTTCCGCCGGGGCCATCAACAGCTCGGTCAGCTTCACCGGCGCGGGCAACAGGCCGCCATCGGTGCCGATCTGATTAAACACGGGAGCGGGCTTGTTGCCCAGCAGTTGGCCCGACTTCGTGGATTCCACCAGGGTCATGTGGTAGAAACGGGCGTTGGAGCCGTTGAGCATGCGGAAGCGGTACTTGCGCGGCTCCACATCCAGGTGCGGCCAAACCTTGCCGTTCACCAGGACCGTGTCGCCGAAGAACTCCGGTATCCAGACTTCCTGCGTGCCGTCGGTCACGATGGGGTAGAGCAGGGAGCCATCGCCGTTGAACAGGCGGTCCTGGATCAGCAGCGGAATCTCATAGTCTCCGTCGGGAAGGTTCAGCGAGTCTTCCTGATCGTCGCGAATCAGGTAGAACCCGGCCAAGCCGGTCAGCACGTTGAGCCGTGTGATGCCGAGGGCGTGATCGTGATACCAGAGCGACGTGGCGGGCTGCCCGTTGGTATAGGTATACAGTTTGCCGTCGAACGCGGGACCGGTGTGCTTAAAGCCGGGAGTGAACCACGCCTCGGGGAACCCGTCGCTGTGGGGCAAAACCCTGGCGCCGTGCAGGTGCACGACGTTGCGAACTTCGGGAGCTCCCATGTTGGCCCCGTGAAGCTCGTGATCCACCGCCGATTGCAGCAAATGATTCAGCGGCAGATTGCTCTCCCACTGGAAGTCGACCGACTGGCCAGCCCGGACTTCGATGGTCGGCCCCGGGTAGATCCCGTTGTATCCCCAAAGCTTGGTTGGGGGCATCTGGGAGTGCAACTGCTGACGGAACTCGGTCATCACAACCCTATTGGTGCCATGACCGGGCCGCAGCACCGGGGGCACGGGCAGGTGGTCGAGATATCTGGTGAGACTATCTCCCGTCTGTGCCCGCGCGAGCCGTGCCGGGCCCAACAAACCTGCCGCCCCCGCTGCCAGACCGGCTTTAATGAATCCTCGTCTGTTCATTCCTCGTTCCTCCTTGCGAAAGGGCTGGCCGGTTCATCGGGGAGATGCACACCGGACGAAACTCCGGCTGTGTCTCCCTCGCGCCACCGCCCTATGTCAACAAATTGTAAATAATTTGTAAATTTCCTCACATCCGTAAAATTTGGGATTCCGGGCAGGAAAAGACGGTACACGGAGGGAAACGGTGCCAGGACGATGAGGACCGGAAGACGGTGTCTGGCCCGGCAGCATATAATCGAGAGCCCCAGGAGGGGCGGAACATGCGCATGATGCTCAAGGTGTCCATTCCCGTGGAAACGGGAAATCTCGCGGCGCAGGCTGAAGCCGGAAGCAGCGTATTTTGCGTCATCCTGCGGTACCTTGAGAACATGCACACTGTGAGAGTGGAAATTCCGGCGGAACTGGTCGCGGCAGCGGGTCTGGACGCCGAGAACCTCTCGGCGGAGGCTGCCCGGCTGCTCGCATTGGAGCTTTACCGGGAAAACAAGGTCTCGGTGGGTCGTGCCGCCGAACTCTGCCACTTACCAATTGAGCATTTCATGGAATTTGCCGGCCGCCACAACGTCCCGTTCCATTATGGAGCCGACGATCTGGAGGAGGATCGCCGAACGTTGGCACGGCTCGGCTTGTGATTGTCGTTTCTAATTCTTCCCCGCTCATTGCCCTCTCCCGGATTGGTCGACTCGACATTCTTGCGTCATTCTACGGGCGCATTCTGCTCCCCGCCGAAGTCCACCAGGAAGTGACCGTGGAGGGGCGTGGCCTCCCCGGCGCCGAGGAAGTGCGGAACGCCGTCTGGATCGAGGTTGCACCGCAACGGTCGCACACGGATCCGTTGTTGGAGCAGGCATGCCGGGGCCTTGGCGCGGGCGAGCGCGGCACCATCCTTTTGGCCAAGAGTCTCCCAGCCGACCTGGTCCTTTTGGATGAAGGAAAGGCGCGTCGCATCGCGCGATCGGCGGGCCTGGCGATCACTGGCTGTTTGGGAGTGCTTGAGGCCGCGGCCCGGAGAGGCTTCGTTCCAGACATTCGCCAGACGTACACAGACCTGCTGCGGCAAGGGATGCGATTTGACATTGGGCTCCTTCAAGCCAGCCTGGCGCGACTAGGATTACCGAAGCTGTAATCGATCCGGGCTTATGTTCGCGCCCAATGTGAAAGGCCGCTCGGTCGCCCTTACTTGAGCCGCCGCTCGAGGAAGCGGGCGGTGGCCTGGTAGCCCCCCAGCCAGCTCTTGTGCAGCAGGAAGTCGTGGATCTCGTCGGGGAAGATGAGCTCCTCGATTTCGACGTTCTGTTTGCGGAGGGCATCGGCCAGCACCACGGTCTGGTTGAACTGCACGTTGCGGTCGTCGTCGCCATGGATGAGGAGCACTGGCGAGCGCCAAGTCTTGACAAACGCCATGGGCGAGGATTCGAAGGCTACCTGGTAGTCGGGCTCGGTCATGGGAATGTTGAGCTCGGTGGCCCAGTTGTGCACGCCGTGGAAATCCACGCCGGCTTTGAAGAGGCCGGAGGCGCGCGCCAGCGCCAGGGCGGTGAGGTATCCTCCGTAAGAGCCACCCCAGGCGCCGATGCGCGCCGGGTCCACGTTTTGGCGGGTGCGCAGGTAGTTGCCGGCGGCCTCGACGTCGGCGTACTCGGCGCCGCCCGAGGCGCCATAGTGGAGCGCTTCGCGGAAGTCGAGCCCGTATCCGGTCCCGCTGCGGTAATTGACCGAAAGCACGATGTAGCCCAAGTTAGCGAGGTACTGGTTGAGCGCGTAGGCGTTGGCGTAGTAGAACATGTAATGCCAGCCGAGCAGCATCTGGCGCTGTGATCCGCCGTGGAAGAAGACCACCGCGGGGAGGGGTCCGGCGGAAAGGCCGGGCGGCGCGAATAACTGGGCGTGGATGGGCAGGCCGCCGGTGCTGGGGAAGATCACCTGCTGCGGCGCGACCATGTGGGCGAGCGGGAAATCGGCGGGAATGGCGGCGGGGTCCAGGTCGCGAATTTCGTTTTCCATGCGAATCGACGGATGGGCGGGATGCTGCGCGTCGGAGCGCAGGAAGGCCACGGCCGCGCCATCGCCGGTGGGTGCGGGCGACCACTCGATGCCCGTGCCGGTGGTGAGCGCGGTGGGCGTGCCGCCGCCGGCCGCCACCTTCCATAGATGGCGCCGGTCGATATCGCCCTGGTTGGAGGAGAACAGGATCTCACGGCGGGCGCGATCGAGCGCCACATCTTCCACCTCGAATTCGCCCGGGGTGAGCAGCACGGGCTTGCCGCCCCCTACCACGGGAACGGAGTAGAGATGCGTCCAGCCGTCGCCTTCCCAGGGGAAGACGATGCGCCCGTCATCGGTCCACAGCAACTGGTGGCCGGCGGTCACGCCGCGGAAGACGCTGCCGGGCCCTTCGGAGGCGCGCCAGAGCTCGCGGCCGGCCCCGGCATCGGCGCGGGCGATGCGGATGGACCACGGCTCGCCGGCGCGGCGGGCTTCGCGGACGGGGCGCAGGCCGCTCGAGGGAGTGCGGAGGAAGGCGATGTTGAGGCCATCGGGCGACCAGGCGGGCTGCGAGTCGAAATCGGTGCTGGGGTCGAGATAGCGTAGCGCCTGCGCCGCCACGTCATAGACGCCGATGAAGGCGTGGTCGCCGCGGCCGCTGACGAAGGCGAGACGCGCGCCATCGGGGGACCACACCGGCCGCGAGCACTGGCCGCGTCCCTTGAACACCTGCGCGGCGGCCTCCTTGCCATCGAGCGGCGACCACCAGAGCTGGCCCTTGCGCACAAAGACGATGCGGTCGCCGCGCGGCGACACGGCCGGCGACTCGCCCTCGCCAATCTTGCGCGGTGCGGCGCCATCGAGCGTGACCATCCACACGTCCTGTTCCATGCCGTGCGGATCGATAGCCGGATTGGGATACTCGCCGGCGCGGTTGGCGCCTTGCCCGCGCACGTAGACGATGGCGGAGGCATCGGGCGTCCAGGCGAGCTCGGAGAGCTCCTGGCCGTCGTCGGCGGTGTAAGCGGTCAGCTTGCGCGCCTGGTAGCGCGGCGCTTCCGCCACCATGATATTGCGCACGCCGCGGGTGTAGGAAACCCACGCCACTTTTCCGCCCGCGGGCGCAGCGGTCAACTCCGAGGGAAACGACGCGCCCAAAACCTGGTCGAGTGTGAATGGGGCCTGCTGTGCGCAAGCGGTGAATGCCAGGCACAGGACGGAAGAGTATCGCACCATGTTACGAATATACGCCGCGCGGCGGTATGTTTCGAGACAGTGCCGCGCGGGGACCCTACCTATAACTGAAACCAACAGCCACTTCAAGCGTCAAAACAACCATCAGGGAGAGGGTGCCCGGCAGGCACTCAAAGAGGAGGCAATGTCGTGTTGCAAGCTTTTCAAACGAAGCCAGTAGTGTGCCGGCGTATGCTGCCGGTTGTTTTCGGTTTTCTTTTCGCCATGGCGGCGACGCTGTCCGCGCAATCGACGGGCGCCATACAGGGTACGGTAACAGACCAATCGGGAGCGGCGGTTCCACGGGCCGCCATAACGGTCCACAACGAAGGGACGGGTGAGGAACGATCCACTTTGACCGACGATGCGGGCCTGTACCTGGTGGCGTCGCTGCCCGTGGGCCGGTACAAGATGACGGTGAAGGCGACCGGGCTGCAGGCGACCACGGTCACCGGCCTGGTGCTCGAAGTAGGCCGGACGGTGCGGCAGAACTTCGACTTACAGGTGGCCGCGGCGAATACGGAAGTGCAGGTGGTGGGCGCGCCGCCGGTGGTGGATTCCGGCACCGTATCGGTGGGATCGGTAATCGATCAGCGCACGGTGCAGGAGATTCCGCTCAACGGCCGTCATTTTGTGGATCTGGGACTGCTGGTGCCGGGCACGGTCACGCCGCCGCAGAACGGATTTCTCACGGCGCCTTTGCGTGGGCAGGGATCGTTTGGGTTGAACACCGCCGGGGGACGCGAGGACACCGTGAACTTCATGATCAACGGCATCAACCTGAACGACATGGCCAACAACCAGATCACCTTCCAGCCGTCGATCAATACCGTCCAGGAGTTCAAAGTAGACAACTCGACGTTCGCCGCCGATTACGGGCGCAACTCCGGCGCCATCGTTAACATTGCGACGCGCGCGGGCGACAACAATTACCACGGCGAGGTGTTCGAATATGTGCGCAACAACGATTTCGACGCACGCAACTTTTTCAACCCGTCGCCTATTCTGCAGTCGCCGTTCAAGCGCAATAATTTCGGCGCCGATGGCGGCGGGCCCATCCGTAAAGACAAGACGTTCTTCTACCTGAGCTACGAAGGACTGCGGCAGCGGCAGGGATTGACCATCAGCCAGCCGGTGCTCACCAGCGACCAGCGGCAGGCGGCGCTGGCGGCGGGCAACCCGACGGTGGCCAAGCTGCTGCCGCTGATTCCATCGCCCAACACCACCGGCAATGTGTTTGCAGGCTCGGCGACGGCGCCGGTGAACATCGACCAGGGGACGGCGAACGTCAGCAACTCGTTCGGCCAAAATGACCGGGTCAACGTGTATTTCGCGCTGCAGCGCGACCTGCGGCAGGAGCCCACGCTGCAGGGCAACAACATCCCCGGTTTCGGCGACACGAGGCAGAGCCAGCGGCAGATCCTGACGGCCAACGAGACGCACGTCTTCACGCCCAACCTGGTAAACGAGGCGCGGGCGGGATACAACCGCATCCTGATTAACTTCACGCCGAATGCTTTGCTGGACCCCACGGATTTCGGCATGAACGTAGGGGTGAGCGGGGCGGTGGGCCTGCCGCAGATTGCGGTGCGCGATATCGGTTTGAATCTCGGCGGCCCGGCGGGCTTCCCGCAAGGCCGAGGCGATTACACGGCGGTGTTTTCGGATGCGGTGAGCTACATGCGCGGCAAGCATTCGTTCCGCTTCGGCGGGGAGGCGCGGCGCTTCAACGGCAACAGCTTCGCAGCCACGCCGGGAACGCTGGCGTTCAACACGGTGACCGATTTCATCAACGGCAACGCGGCCACCTTCACCGCCAATCCCGGCACCAATCCGGCGCGCGTTTACGTGATGGCGGTGGGTGCATTCGCCGAGGACCGGTATAAGATTACGCCGTCGCTGACGCTCGACCTGGGCCTGCGCTACGACTGGAACGGAACGCCCACGGAAGCCGCCAACCGCTTCACGGTTTTCGATCCGGTGGCGGACGCGCTGGTGCAGGTGGGTTCCCAGGGGCTGGACAATGTCTACCAGCAGAGCGCCCGGAACTTCCAGCCGCGCGTGGGGCTGGCGTGGGACGTATTCAAGAACGGCAAGACGGTAGTGCGCACGGCGTACGCCATCCTGGCGGACCAGCCGGCGGCCAACCTGGTGGGCAATCTGCCCTTCAATCCGCCGTTTGCCAACCCGGTGTCGTTCAACGGGCCGGGAACAGTGACCTTCGCCAACGCCTTCACCGCGGCACAGGCGGCCGGCTCGCTGGCGCCATTTTCGGTGGCTCACGATTTCACCTCGGCCTACGTGCAGTCGTACAACTTCAATATCCAGCAGGAGCTGTCGCATGACCTGGGCATCATGGCGGGCTACTTCGGCAACAAGGGCACGCACCTGCGCACGGCGCGCAACCTGAACCAGTTCCTGCCGGGGACCAGCGCGCGGCCCTTCCCCACGCTGTCCGCCAGCTCGGCCATCGACCCGGGCGCCTCGCTGGGCAATATCTTCCAGTGGGAGAGCGACGGCAATTCCAATTACAACGCGGTCTGGATCACGGCCACCAAGCGCTTCGCCCGGCACCTGCAGTTCAACACCACGTACACGTTCTCCAAGGCGCTCGACTACACTTCGCTGAACAGCCAGACCGGCACGGTGAACCTGCAGGACAGCACCAACATGCGCGGCGACTACGGCCTGGCGGACTTCGACGCACGGCACCGCTTCGTGTTCAGCGGAATCTACGAGCTGCCGTTCAAAGGCAACCGTGCGGTGGAAGGCTGGAACTTCGCGGTGATTTCGACGCTGCAAAGCGGCAACCCGGTGAACATCGTCACTACCAGCACATTCACGGGGACGCCCAATACGGTGCGGCCGAATATTCTAGGGCCGGTGCCGGTGGGCATCGGCTCGGCGGCCAACGGCAATCCGCAGTACTTCCCGGCGGCGACCTGCACGGCCGCGACGGCGGGCTGCCTGTTCCAGGTTCCGGCGGGATTCGGAGACCTGGCGCGGAACACGATCATCGGGCCGGGCTTCGAGGACATCGACTTCTCGGTGTTCAAAGACACCAAGATCACCGAGAAGACCACGGTTCAGTTCCGCGCGGACACGTTCAACATCTTCAACCATCCGAACTTCGGGCAGCCGAACCGCGTGGTGAGCACGGCGGCAGGCAACAGCTTCGGACAGATCACGAGCACGCGTTTCCCGGTAGGCGACGCGGGATCGTCGCGGCAGATCCAGTTGGCGCTGAAGCTGATTTTCTGAGGTTGCCGTTTTGTATAGCTTGGTGGGGCATGCGCTGCCGCCTGCCCCTCGAGTTGCATGAACGTCTGGTGGGGCAGCCGGCGCCGCCTGCGGGGGCGGCTACGGCAGCAAGCGGGCGCCGGTCACGTAGGGCTCGTAATGGATTCCCACGGCCAGCTTGAGGGCGTAGCGGGGCCGGCCGGTGCGGGATCTCACCGCGGCAAATAACGCATGGAACTTGGGTGGAACCGAAATGCTGCCTGTGAGCACGTCCCGGATGTAGCCGCGCGCGTCGATGGTGCACGGCAGGATGAGCACCGATCCTCGGTCGGGGTGTCGGCGGCGCAGCTCAGCGCCGGTTCGGGCCGCGTCGATCGGGCACAAGTGTGACAGGCCGGCGATCTCCTCCGGCTTGCGGCCGGCGCTGAATTTCCGCCAGGCGGAACCGTCGTACTCGAACGCCACATAAGCGTGGCGAGGCAGTTGGCGGTCGGGCAGGCGCGTGTCAAAGCCGAGAGCGGCGAGCCCGTGCGGTCCGAGCCAGGGAGTCGGATCAGCGTAATTCAAGCTGTAACTCAGCCTCACGGAGACGCCGCTGTCTTGCTCGTTCTGGTATTCGAGCCCCAGTTCGCGCTCGGTCAATTCCATCACCGTATCCGGCGTGCCGGCGCGGTTCCGCGCGGCCGACAGAAGCGCCGCGGCGTTGGCCGCGATCACCACCGCGGCGGCCACCATCAGTCCGGCGAACCTCATGCGAGCGCTCCCTTCAAACTGCCGCGGACCCGGCGAAATGCCACCAGCAGCCCCATGGAAATCAAGCCGATGATCAGGAAGAAGAGGTAGTGCGGCATCCAGTCCCACCACCAACTCGCCAGCCGTATGTATAGGAAGACGACGAACGCAACGGCGGCCAGATTGACGGAACCGGACCACCCCCGGCGGATCCCCACCCACATGGCCGCGGCTGTCTCGACGAGTCCCAGGAACTGATAGAACCTCTCCACGGATTTGTGGTCGAACGCCAGGTAGCTGGTGGCGCCGTCCATGGAAAGCACCAGCGT
The DNA here is from genome assembly GCA_020073615.1 of Terriglobia bacterium. GTDB lineage: Bacteria > Acidobacteriota > Terriglobia > Bryobacterales > Bryobacteraceae > JADGNR01. Next base: position 46,431 of record JAIQEX010000021.1, on the reverse strand, counting down.
AGCCAGATACAGGGCCACGAGCCCGACCAGGCGGTACGCGCCCGCGAATTCGGGAAAGCGCCGGTGCGGAATGGCAAACTGCGCCGCCACCGTCATCGCGCCGGTAAGGACGAACCATTCTGGCCGCATGGCACAGCCTTCCCACCACGCGCCCGTCCAGGACACCGCCGCGGCCGAGAGGAAAATGATGGCGCCGATCAGGCCGGCGGCCAGCGGCACGCGCAATCCGTAGCGGTACGCGATGGCAAAGGCGAAAACGCTCCAGGCCAGAAATGCATTGGGCGAAGGCTCCAGGTTGAAAATGCTTCCCAACAGGTTCAGGTCGTAGACGAAGGCGGCCAGCGCCACCAGCGCGATGAGCGACGTAAAGTACAGCGTCGTCTCGCGCCGCGAGGCGTACTCCACGCCCGCAAGACACACCAGCGGCGCCAGCCCCAGAACCATCACCTGTGCCGGGATGGGGATCACGCCCCAGTAGCGGTAGAAGGCCAGCACCACGGCCGCACACAGCGCCAGGCCGCCCAGCGTGGAGGCGATGCGCATCCCCCAACTCACCTGCTTCTGGGATTCGGTGGTGTCCACGTCGAATGCCGCCGCCAGGTGGGCGAGGGTGGCGGTCAGATGGCGTTCCAGCCGATCTTTCTGCTCGGGGAGGAGCGCCAGCGCGCTCTCCCCTTCCAGTTCGGCCAGTTCCGCCCGGAAAAGCCGGATGCGGTCGGCCCGCCGTTGCGCTTCTTGCCGCGTCATGGCCTACTGCACCGTGAGAATTTCGGTTTTCAGGCGCGGCGGATACACGTAGGCCGAGACCAGGCTTTCGCCGCCGTCGTTGCCGATGGCCTTCACACCGAACTTGGCGTCGTCGATGGAGACATCCTTGAGGGTGTATTCGGTCACCTTGCCGACGTAGATTTCCTGCTCCCAGTAGGGCGACGTGGTGGCGCGAATGACGATGGTGTAGCCCTTGATATTGTCGTCCGGGCCGGCGGGCTTCCATTGCAGCAGGGCATCGTAGCCGGAGCGGCCGCGAGAGATGGTGGGGCTCGGCCTACGCGGCGGCGCCGGGGCTGCGGCCGTTTGCGGAGCTGCGGGAACTGCGGGAGCGGTGCCCGCAGCGGTGGGGGCGCCGGCGGCCGCGGGCGCTCTCGGCTCCCGCATCACGATGGGCGCTCTGGGCGCCAGCGCGAGGCTCGCCGCCACCGCGGCGTTGACGCGGGCCACGCGTGCGGTATAAGGCACCGACATGTTCTCCAGGGTGTCGGTGACACGGTGCTGGTTGGCATAAATCTCGTTGGGGGTGGAGAGGCGCACGGCGCCGTAGCCCTCCCACTGGAAGGGCGTGTGGTCGCCGCCGCGGCCCAGGCGGTCGCCCAGGAACACGGTGTTCACCTTCATGGAGGGGATGTAGCGTTCGGCAATCTCGCGCGTGTAGCGGGCCAGTTGCTGCGAAGGCGAGTCCGCGGTCTCGTCGCTGTAGACGCTGACCGAGGTGTTGCCGGTGCGGCCGTTTCCGCTGACGTCGGTGCCGATGATGTCGTTGTTCAGCACCGCCTCGATGACCTGCTTCTCCAGGTGAGATTTCGCTGCCAGCAGGGAGCTGCCGATGAGCCCCTGCTCTTCGCCGGCGAAGGCGACGAAGACCAGCGTCTTGTCGAATACGTACTGGCTCATGACGCGCGCCAGTTCCATGACGGCGGCGGTTCCGCTGCCATCGTCGCAGGCGCCGGGCGCCGGCAGGGCGGCATTCTTTTCGGATTCCTCCAGGGTGGGCTGCGGGCGCTCTCCGATGGGAACGGGCGGCGCGTCGGTGCCGGGCCCGGCCGCCGCGCCGCCTGCCGGGCGGTTGCCCAGGTTGAGCGAATCGTAGTGGCCGCTGACCAGCACCTGCGTCTCGGGCATTTTGGCGCCCGGCAGCACGGCGATCACGTTATAGAGGTCGACGTCCTTGAAGATGCGCTGCCCCTGTTTCTTCACGCGGTACTTGTCGAAGCGCACCTGGAGGCGCGGGCTGTAGCTCTTGAACTGGTCGAAGATCCATAGCCGTGCCGCGCCGATGCCGCGCACCGGGTCGTCCTGGTTGGACATGGTACTGCGCGTGCCGAAGCTCACCAGCTTTTCGATGATGGCTTTGATGCGGTCTTCGGAAACCTGGTCGACGATCTTGCGGATCTGCGGGTTCACGGCTTTTTCATCCGCGGGGATGAAACCGGCGGAAAAGGACATGGCGGCAGCCAGGGCCAGGATCGTGCGTAGGGGTTTCATTTGAGTACAGAGTATCCTATTTCCGCGCGCGGAATCGCAAGCGGGGCGGAGTCTGATAAGATAGTCCCCAACGTTTTCCGGGAAATCTGCCGCGGCGTGCCGGCGCCGCCGACTCGAATTTGGCCGGCACTATCTTGAATTTTGGAGAAACGACGCGATGCATGATGAATTTCAAGTGAAACGACTTGCTTCCGATCGCCTGGTGGTGGAGAAGCTTCCGGACGGATCGACAGCGGTATTCGAAACTGCCAGCACAACGGTGTTTTCCCTGAACGCCGAGGCCGCCGCTGCTTTTGAGGCATGCGCGGAAACCAGGAGCCTGCGTGAGCTGGTGCGCGCCATGCAGGCCAACCTGCACACTCCCGTTTCGGAAGACATGGCGCTGGCCGCGGTCTCCGAACTGGAGGAGTCGGGACTGGTCACCTGCACGGGGCCGCGCAGGCCGGAGAGCGAGCGTGCCTCCCGCCGCGCCCTGCTCAAAGCCGCCGGGGCGGCCATTCCGCTGGTGCTGGCGCTTACCGCTGCGGAACAACGGTTGTATGCGGGGCTGACCGGTTCGGGCCAGCTACTCGCCAGGAAAAAGCCCGCGCCGGGCGGGCCGGCAATTGCCAGCGTGACCGGCCCGGTTTGCACGACGGGCGCACAGTTTCTCGCGCAGACGATCAATGGACAGAACACGCATTTCGTGAACGGGGTATCGAGAGTCACGATCACGACCCGCGGCCGCGGCAGGGCGAGCACGACGCAGGTGGTTGCCAGCGGCATCGAAGTGATCAGCCCGACGCAGATCGTAGTCAATATCACGTCGTCCACCGACGCGCCCATCGGCCCGGCCGACGTCACGGTGGTGACGGGCGGCGAGACCGCGACGGGATTGGGCGTGCTCAGTCTGCTGCCCGCCAGCGGATGCCGGGCGCAGTAGGGGTCCGGCGCCCCGCCGGATTGGGCGGGGGGGTCTGCGGTTTCGGCATAGAGGCTTTTGGCTGGCGCACGGCGTTGCTCGCCGACTGCGAGGGAACGCGCGGCGTTCTGGAGCGATATCTCCTGCCGTGGCTGCCCCGGACGGCCGCCAGTCCAAAGAATGCGGACGCCGTCTTCCGGATCGAGCGCGGGGAAGACGGCGCCGGCTTCCAGGTGCGGGTCGACGGCCGGGTGGCGGCCTGTGTGAGCACACTGACCGAGGTCGTATCCGTTCTGCAGGAGATGATGGACGAGGCGATCGTGCAGCGGATCACGGGCTCGGTTGTGGTTCACGCCGGAGCCGTCGCTTACGGCGGCGCGGCGGTGCTGCTGCCGGGGAGTAGCCACGCCGGCAAATCGACGCTGGTGGCGGAGCTGCTGGGGCGCGGCTGCACCTATTTTTCCGATGAGTATGCCTTGCTCGACGGCGAGGGCCGGCTGCACTCCTATCCCCGCGCGCTGATGATGCGCGACAGCCAGGGGGAGCATTTTCCGCAGTTGGCCGCGGAATGGAACGCCGCTACCGGCCGGCATGCGGAGCGGGTGGGCTTGGTCATGGCGCTCGAACACGCTCCCGGCGCGGCTTGGAGCGTGCGATCCGTGCCGCAGAGTGAGATGGTACTGACGCTTCTCAAGCACACTCCCCAATTGATGGCGGATTCCGGCAACATGGTGTCGCAGTTGGCCCGGACCTGCGCCGGCGCGGAGTGCTACGCCGGGGTGCGGGGCGAAGCGGCGGATGCCGCGGACCGGATTCTGAGCCTGCTGGCGCAGCGGCCGTGAGCGAGCCCTGGCCGACGCCCCTGCAGGAGCAAGTGCTGCTGGCTGGTCTCGGCGACGGGACCGAGGGATCGCGAGCGCTTCGAGCCGCTTCCAGCGCGGGCGGCGAGGACGCTCTCGATGACGCGTGCCTGGCGCTGCTTCCCCTTCTGTACCGGCGCTGGGCCGGCTCGGAGAGCGAACTGGTTCTCGCGGGAAAGAAGGCACATCTGGCGGTGTGGCGGCAAAACCAGGACCGCCTGCTGCACCTGGCGTCTCTGGTGGGCGATTTCGAGGCGGCCGGAATTCCGGTGCTGGTTCTGAAAGGCGCGGCCCTGGTGCTGCGCCACTACCGCGATGCGGGCCTGCGCAGCATGCGCGATTTCGACGTGCTGGTTCACGAGCGGGATCTAGACGCGGCCATTGGGCGGCTCGAACGCGCCGGCTACGCGGCCGAAGGGAATTACCGCAAGTGCGATGTTCTCCGCAGAATGCGGGTGGGGCATGCCTGGCAGTTCTCGCGGGGAGACCAGTCCTGCGACTTGCATTGGCGTCCCGTGGTGCGCTGCTATTCGCCCGAGGTAACGCGCCTGTTCTGGCAGGGCGCGGAGAGCGTAACGGCGGCGGATCGAGCGGTCCGCGTCCCTTCCCCCACCGAGCAACTTTTCCATGTGTGCGTACACGGGCTGCAGTGGGACTGGGTTCCGCAAGTGCGCTGGATTGCGGATGCGCTTACCGTCCTCGGTGAGCCCATCGATTGGGACCGCCTCTGCCACCTGGCCGAAGCGGCCGCGATGCGGGTCCGCCTGTCGCGGGCTCTCCGTTATCTGCAGGTGCGCTTCGCGGCTCCGGTGCCGGAGGGCCTGGCTGAGCGCCTGGCCGGCATGGCGCCGCGCTGGGAACAGCGCGAGTATCGTCTGCTGTTGGAGCGCTGCCCGCTGGGACCGTGGGATAGCGTGGCCTGGCACCTTCACCATTTCCGCCGCATCCGGCCCTTCGATGCCGCGTGGAGCCACGCGCCGGCTTGGGTCGGATTCCCTCAATACGTAGGAGCGTTTCTCGACGCGCGTGGTTTTTCCGCGGCCTTGCGCCAGCTATGGCTCGCTTGCAAGCTCCGGTATAAGGCACGCCGCGCGTGATCGCGCGTAAAATGGCTCTAGGTCTCGAATGCCCCACACAGCGATGCCGGGAGTGAAGCCGGGGCTGGTTCGCCAGCTCGGGTTTTTCAGCGCCACCGCGCTGGTGATATCCAACATGGTGGGCATCGGCATCTTCACCACCACGGGTTACATGGCGGGCGACCTGGGAAGCGCCGGCGTAGTCCTGGCGTGCTGGGCGGTGGGGGCGCTGTTCGCCTTCGCGGGAGCGCTGAGCTACTCCGAGCTGGGCATCAACTTTCCCAGCTCCGGCGGCGAGTACGTCTACCTGACGCACGCTTTCGGGCCGGAGTGGGGATTCATGACCGGGTGGGTGTCGTTCTTCGCCGGCTTTTCGGCGCCCATCGCGGCGGCGGCGCTGGCCTTCTCCGATTACCTGGGGTACTTCTTTCCCGGCCTGAAACAGGCCAACGCGACGGTGGTGATCGGCTCCGGCGTGTTCTCGCTGCACCTGGGGAGCGGGCAGATGCTGGCCTCGGCGCTGATCGCCGCGTTCACCATGTTGAACTGCTTCGGCGTGGGGCGCACCGCCAAGGTGCAGAACGTGCTCACCTCCACCAAGCTGCTGGTGATCGCGGGCTTCGTGCTGGTGGGGTTCGCCGCCGGCAGCGGCAACTGGAGCCATTTCTCCGAGCCCGCGGCGCGCACCTCCGCGGTAAGCCTGCCGGCGCAGTTCTTCGTGAGCCTGTTGTTCGTGATGGTGGGGTACAGCGGATGGAATGCGGCCACCTACGTGGCGGAGGAAGTGCGCAAGCCGGAGCGCACGCTGCCGGCCGCGCTGGCCGCGGGCAGCGTGATCGTGGCGATTCTGTATCTGGGGCTGAACCTGGTGTTCATCTACTCGACGCCGCTCGAGAGCATGAAGGGCGAGATCGCCGTGGGTGCGCTGGCGGCCAAGAACCTGTTCGGGGCCAACGTGGCGGGGATCTTCTCGGCGCTGATGGCGCTTTCCATCGTCTCCACGGTGAATGCCGAGGTGACCATCGGGCCGCGCGTATATTACGCCATGGCCAAGAACCGGGCGTTCTTCCGCGCCGCGGCGGCGGTCCATCCGCGCTGGCACACGCCGGTGGTGGCCATCCTGAGCCAGGGCTTGTGCGCCATGGTCATGACGCTCACGCCGTTTCGCGAGCTGCTCATCTACATCGGGATGAGCCTGACGCTGTTCACGGTGCTGTCCGTCGCCGCGCTGTTCGTCTTCCGGCGCAAGCGTCCGGGATGGCAGAAGCTCCGCGCCGTCGAGTTTGCCTGGCCGCTGATTCCCGCATCGTATATCCTGGTGGGCACCGCCATGATTATTTACGGGGTGATCTGGCGGCCGTGGGCATCGCTGACCGCGTTCGGCACGGTGGCGGCGGGTGCGCTGGTGTACCACTTCGGCGTGCGCGCGCGGCGGGGAGCGTAGGCTGGAAAAGCCCACGCGAGTCCGCTACTGGGTGATCGTGTTCGCCGTCTCGCTGGCGGTGGTCACCTATATCGACCGCGTATCGATTTCCTTCGCGACGCCCGCCATACAACACGATCTGGGCCTCGACGACCGGCAGATGGGCTGGGCCTTTTTCGCCTTCGGCTGGGCGTACGCGCTGTTCGAGATTCCCGGCGGATTTCTGGGCGACTGGATGGGGCCGCGCAAGGTGCTGGCGCGCATCGTGGTGTGGTGGTCGTTCTTCACCGCGGCCACCGGGTGGGCGCAGGGCTTCGCCTCGCTCACCACGACGCGTTTTCTGTTCGGCATGGGCGAGGCGGGATGCTTTCCCAATCTGACGAAAGCCTTCACCACGTGGCTGCCCGCCAAGGAGCGGGTGCGCGCGCAGGGCATTACCTGGCTGAGCGCTCGCTGGGGCGGGGCGTTCACTCCGCCGCTGGTGGCGCTGGTGATGGGCGTGGTGGGCTGGCGCCATTCCTTCGAGATCTTCGGCTGCCTGGGGGTGGTGTGGGCGGCGCTGTTCCTGTGGTGGTACCGCGACAACCCGCTGCGCAACGCGCGTCTGAACGCGGCCGAGCGCGACCTGCTGCGCCACAGCGCCACGCTGGCGACGGGGCACGGCGATGTGCCGTGGAGGCTGCTGGCGCACTCGCGAGCGGTGTGGATGCTCTGCTGGCAGTATTTCTGCCTCTCCTACGGCTGGTATTTTTATATCACCTGGCTGCCCAAATACCTGCGCGAGGGGAGGCACCAGGAGATCGCTTCGGCCGCCCTGCTGGGCATGCTGCCGCTGTTCTGCGGCGGGCTCGGGAACCCGGCGAGCGTGTTGGCGGGGGCGCGCCTGGCACGGCTGACGGGCAGCGTGGCGCGGGCGCGGCGGCTGATGGCGTACGCGGGCTTCGCCGGCGCCAGCGGGTTCCTGATCTTCTCCACCACGGTGCGCGATCCGCTGCTGGCCATGATAGCCATCGGCCTGGCCAGTTTCGCCAACGACCTGGTGATGCCCCCCGCCTGGGGCGCGGCCATGGACCTGGGCGGCAAGTACGCGGGCACGGTCTCCGGCGCCATGAACACCTGGGGCAACATCGGCGGCGCGCTGGCGCCGTTGGTGAACGGCTACATCCTGACCTGGACGCACGGCAACTGGAACCTGACGTTCTACGTGGCGGCGGCGATTTACCTGCTGGGCATCGTGTGCTGGATGTTTCTGGACCCGGTGACGGCGATCGAGGCAAGCGCCGGGTAGCGCTGCCACAGGCTTCGATCCGATATCACTCCGTTCTATACCAGAACCGCGCGCGCAAGGCCAAGTTCCAGGCGGACCTGGCGCCGGCGGAAGATCGCGCCGTGCGTTCGCTGAAGAACGAATTGCAGCTCACCAGCAACACTGACTTCCTCTCCGATGCCGTGGCGCTGTTTCGCTGGGCTGTGTCCGAGCGCAAACTGGGACGCCGGATCATCAGCGAGAGCGCCAGCGGGGAAGGCAGGGTGTTGATCATCCCGCGGTTGGAGAACGTTTCTCCGGCGGTCGGCCTGCCGAGTCGACATCTCATGGACCCAGGGTGAACTCGAGAGTCTGGCGGAACTCGGCTATTTTACGCTGGCGATGGCCAGTGTGCCGCGCGATGTGTTCCCCAAGAAGCACATCCGTGGACTGCCGCCATACGATTTGCCGCTGATCCTGCTGGCGCGGCTGGCGGTGGACCGGCGGTTCGCCGGCCGAGGACTGGGGCACGCGCGCACGATACGGGTTTGTGCCTGTCGAGGGTGCGCCTAAGGCCGGCCCACGGAGAACGGCTTCACGGCGATCAGGGATTTGGTCACGCCGCAGAGGCGTTCGCGAATGATGCGCGCGCCGGGGAACAGCGCGCGCAGATCGCGCGGCCCCAGCAGGCGCACGTCGGCCAGGTAGTGCGCGAGGTAGAACCGGCGGCGGTCGGGCGTCACGCGCACTACGGCGGACCACACGGTGAACCGCGGCACAATCGCGCGCTGCCAGCTTCTCGGCAGCCAGTGGACGAACGGGGTGAGCAGGTGTTGCTCCACGGGAAACCAGCGGTTCGGCGTCTGCACCCAGTAGCCGCGGCCCACGCGGGCCACCTCGCGGGCGAAGCTGCGCTGGCTGTCCGGGCCGCCCACGTGTTCGATCACCGAGTTGCTGAAGACCACGTCGAAGGCCGCGTCGCGGAAGGGAAGGCGGCGGCCGTCGCCGGCCACCCAACCGGCGGCGCCAGCCAGCTCGTCTTTGGCGCGCGGCGTGTTGAGCAGCGTGAGGCGCGGCATCGCCGGCAGCAGGCGCCAGCAATCGGGAGTGCCGCCGATATCGAGCACGCGCGTCTGCGCGGTAATGGCAAACTCCCGCGCAAAGCGCCGCATGCGCGCGCGGCGAAAATACACGGATATGGCATGGAACCATCCACCCGGCGTCACTCAAAAATGGTACATTACATTCCCCGGAGGAGTTTTCCGATGGTACGACGAACGGTGTTGGCTGCGGTATTAGCTTGCTCGGTCGCGGCCGTGATGGGGGCCGCCGACGAATTTACCGTTTACGAGCTGCTGGCGCCCGCCACGCACTCCTTCGACATCATTTACGATGTCACCGCGACGCGCGAGGGCGCGCCCTATTTCTTCAATCCCATCCGCCCCGGCTCGGTGGCGTCGAAGGAGCGAGTGGTCGACCGCGCCAGCGGCAAGCCGCTCGAGTGGGAGGTGGTCGACGGCAAGTCCGCCAAAGCTTCCGGCGGGGCCGGCGCGCGCACCGCCGCCGACGCGCAGTTCCTGCGTGTGAAGCTGGCGCAGCCGGTGCCCAAGGGCGGCGAAACGCGCATCCGCATCTACAAGACGTACACCGATCCGCCCTCGTATTACGAGAAGGACGGCGGCTTCGTGTTCGACCGCCCGCTGGGCATCAAGCGCAACGTGGTGGTGCTGCCCAAAGGTTACGAGCTGGTGGGCTCGGCGTCACCGGCGATCGTCTCGACCGATGCCGGCGGGCGCGTGCGTGTGAGTTTTTTGAACGACCGCGACGACCAGCTTCCGGTGCGCATCGTGGGGAGGAAACTGCCATGAAGTGGCTGCTATTGCTGGCGCCCGCGCTGGCTTTCGCCCAGTTTCACCGCGCCGCGCAGGACCGCGAGATCCGCTACTGGCTGCTGGAGCCCGCGACGCACCAGTTCCGCATCTCGCACGATTTCACGGTGACGCGCGTGGGGCAGAAATCGGTGCACAGCTTCGTGCGCCAGGGGAGCACGGTGGCGCCGGATTCGAGAATGTTCGACCTCGATACCGGCGAGCCGCTCCGCACGCACCTCGCCAGCGGCAAGGAAGTGAACGCGCTGGGCTACTATCCGGAGCCCACGGACCCGGATTCGGTAGTGGTGCAGGGCGACCTGCCGAAGGCGGTGGGCGAGGGCGAATCGGTGCGCATACGGGTGGAGGAAACGTACACCGACCCGGTGGGCTACCAAGCCGCGAGCGGCGAGCTGGTGTGGACGCGCACGCTGGGCCGCCCGCTGAACTTTGTCACCCTGCCCGAAGGGTGGATGCTGACCAGCGTCAACACGCCGGCGTCCATCGCGCTCGATGGGCAGGGAAGAGTGACGCTGCGGTTCACCAACACCCGCAACGACGAGCTCGCGGTAACGATTCGGGCGCGGAAGAGGTGAGGGCGGCGGTCCGGCGCGGTCCGTTAAGCCTTCTTCTTGGTGGTGGGCTTCGGTTTGAGGGAGCTCACGTAGGCGAAACTACAGTCGAAGAACTTTTTCAATTCCCGTGTCGAGGAGAGCAACGAATCGGGGACCTCGACGTACTCGGGCTGCACGACGCCATATGCCTCGCACAACCTGGCCTTGTACTTCTTCAGGAACGCCGCCCGCTCGCCGGCCGGCAGGCGGAGCGCCAGCTTGCCTTGTTTGCTCAGGTAGCTGAACATATGACCGTTCAGCGACGTGTAAGGCACAGTCGCGCCCTTCCGTTTGACACTCGGATTGGTGGCCACGAGCTTTTCGTACAGATCGAGCTTGTCTGGCGGTACCGCTCCTGCTGCCGGCTTTGCCACGCTACCAGTCCTCCTTGCTTCCTCGCGGTTCGAACCAAACAAGGGACAGTGTATATAAAATGCCGGCTGCACGCCAAGCCCGCCGGTCCGTTCGAGTATGCTCTCTATTATGAGAATCGGCTTCATCGGACTGGGCCGCATGGGTTCCGGCATGGCGCGCAACCTGCTTCGCGCCGGGCACGTGGTCGCCGTTTTCAACCGTACGCGGGACAAGGCGGAGGCGCTGGTTGCCGATGGCGCACGCGTAGCCGATAGCCCGGCCGATGCCTGTAGCGGGTCTGAGGCAGTGGTGACCATGCTGGCCGACGACCGCGCGGTGGAGCAAGTTGTCTTAAGCGATGACGGCATCGCCTCCGCGCTCCCGGAGGGCGCGAGCCATATTTCGTGCAGCACCATCGGCATCGCCCTGGCCCGGCGTCTCGCCGCCGAACACCGTCGGCGCGGGCAGGGGTACCTGAGTGTCCCCGTTTTCGGACGGCCGGAAGCCGCCGAAGCCGGGCAGTTGCTCGTGGTTGCCGCCGGTGCGCCGGAGCTCGTCGAACGCTGCCGGCCCCTGTTCGACGCCATAGGACGCCAGACGTTCGTCGCCGGGTCCGATCCTTCGCAGGCCAATGCCGTCAAGCTTTGCGGAAACTTCATGATCGCCGCCGTGCTCGAGGCATTCGGCGAGGCCTTCGCCACGCTACGCAAGGCGGACGTCCCGCCCCACACCTTCCTGGACGTGATGAGCGTGCTGTTCGGGTCGCCGCTATATGCGAACTACGGGCGCCTGATTGCGGACCAGAAGTTCGAGCCGGCCGGATTCGCCCTGCGACTGGGGCTGAAGGACGTCCGCCTGGTGCTGGAAGCGGCGGAGGAGTTTGCCGCCCCGATGCCGCTCGCCAGCCTGATCCGCGACAACTTACTCTCAGCCATGGCGCACGGGCAGGCCGATCACGACTGGTCGAGCGTGGTCCGCGTGGCCGCGCGCGGCGCCGGCCTTGAGTAGGCCCGTCGTGATGCTTTTTCCAGGCAAACCACCGCCGCTGAGAGCCGCGGCCGTGCGGAGAAGTTTCGCGGCAACAGCGATTTCTCGCGGCTGGAGAACCAACTCACGGCCGACCGGCGGGAAGCACGCGAAACCGGCGGCGGCCTTCGATTCGATACGTTTCGAAATCCGCATAATCCACCGTGAAAATGGTCGACAGCGACTCGCGCTTAGCGAGATGCACCAGCGTGGCGTCGGCGAAATCCATCGGGCGGTCCCAATACTGTGACATCAAGGCCTGGATTTGAAGAAGTTCTGAATCTTCAATCGCCGCCAGCATCAGGGCGCCGGAGCGCAGGAATTTCCACGCTGCCGCTACCTCCCGGCGATCGTCGCCAACCAGGTGAAACAATTCCGTCAGCACCGCTTCGGAGGTTACCAGAGGCAGATGAAACTGCCGAAAAGCATCCACACAGATCCGGTGCCAGCGATCCGTTCTGTCCAACAGCGCCACAATGGCGCCGGTATCGATCAGCGCGTTACCGCTCATGGCGCCGCCCGAGACGCCGCCGCACTGCCTGCGCTACATTCTGCGAGCGCCGGGCGTCGCCGCCCGCAAGGACTCCCAAGCATTTCGCTGCAGCTCCCTGCAGCCGCCTTTGTTCTTCATCGCCGTGGTTCCCCACGCCGCTCTTCCGTAGCCACTCGCGGGCGGCTAAATCCAGAACCGCGGAAAGCGATGTCTTGCGGCGGCGCGCCTCACGCTCCAGACCGGTCTTAACCTCCGTGGAAACACGCCAACTATACACTTCGGTCTTCATGCACTACATTGTAGTGCATGCGGCCCGGTGATGCCACGGATCGCGAAGCCATCGCCGGCGTACTCCACGTCCTGAAGGAGCAGGGGATCGAGGCGGACGCGGACGGATTAGCCGCGTGATATCGATGCCGGCATAATCCCCTACAGCACCCCGCTCGGTCTGTATCCCGGCCTTGAATGCACCCTATACTTCTTGCCCGGATCACTTACTATCTCGACCGAGATCTTGCGGAAACCTTCGTTTGCGGCCGGCCACTTTGGCGGCGTCGCGCAGGGTGAGCAGCAGGCAGTTGTAGAGCGCCGTATCGTCGCCGGCCACCGACTTGCGCAGGCCGCTGATGGCGTCGGAGTGCTCGCGCGTGAGGCTGGCGGCGCGCGACAGGTTGCGGCTGAAGGTGTAGACCGCCACCGAATCGGCGCGGTCCAGGCCGCGCACGAAATCGGCGATGGCGTCTTCGGCGTAGACGAAGCCGCGATACATGAAGTTGCTGGTGTCGAAGAGCACGAATACGTTGGTGCCGATGAAGGCGTCGGGCCGGTCGAGGCCGGGCAGCGACTCCTTCTTGGCCTCCAGCAGCGGGCGCATTCGCGGTCACGCGAAACGTCATGCGCCAGCGGCGGAAGGAGCGTACCAGCCAACTTGTCCCGGCTTGACAGATGTTGTCTGATATGACAACATACCGATACGGCATGCGTTGGCGGACGACAGATGACCCGGAAAACACAGCCGGTTTCATGGATCAGGGCGGCCTTAAGAGAATTCGAGACTTTCCCGGAAGGGGCCAGGTCGATTTGTCTTGCCGCCCTGACGATCGCCGCCGAGGGCGGCAAGGCGGACGCTGCAAAGCCGATGCGCGGCATTGGTTCCGGCGTGTTCGAGATTGCGCTGCCATTCCGGGGTGATGCGTTCCGCGTGGTCTATGCCGTGCAACTCGCCGATGAAGTCTGGGTTGTGCACGCGTTCCAGAAGAAATCGACGAAGGGGATCAAGACTCCGAAGCGCGAAATCGACCTGATTCAGGACCGTTTGAAACGATTGAAGGAAATGTTGCGATGAAAGACGAAACACTGGAAGTGGCGAGGGGAAGCGGCAATGTGTTCCGCGACCTCGGTCATAAGAACGCCGACGCCGAACAATTCAAGGCGATCCTGGCAGCCGAAATCATCAAGGCGCTAGATCGGGAGCACCTGACTGTGCGCGCAGCGCATGACCGCACCGGCATTGCAGCGGCCGACTTCTCGCGCATTCGCAATGCAGACCTCGGGCGGTTCACCGTCGACCGCCTCATGTCGATCCTCAACCGCCTCGGCTCGCGCGTCGAGGTGAAAGTCCGGGTGCGGCGCGCCGATACTGGGGGGCACAAGGCGGCGGGCGCGATACGTGAGCCTGGGATTGTGCTTCGCTGATGGCTAGCCAGCAACCCGTCGAAGGCCGCTATCTGTCCGAAGTCGGACAAACCCTGACGGTACTGCCGCGCGCTTGACGGCGATCCCCCCTACAACACCCTACTAGGCCGATACCCGGGCCTTGAATGCACCCTATACTTCTTGCCCGGATCACTTACTATCTCGACCGAGATCTTGCGGAAACCTTCATTCGGGTTGGGCGCCGGATAGTAAGTGATGGTGTAGGAGTTACTCATATCTTCGCGGATGTCTTCGAAGGCTTCCACCTGCTTCTGCCAGGTGCGCGCCCAGTAGGCTTTGCCGCCGGTGCGCTGCGCCATGCGGCGGAAAACGCCGCTCGAGATGGGGTCCTTGTTCACTTCGCTGGTGGAAATCACGTAAATCGGAATGCCTTCGTCTTCCGCCACCGCGCGGACGTCGTCGGGCGCCACCATGCTGGCGTTGTCGGGGCCGTTGGAGAAAACGATCACCACTTTGCGGCCGGCCACCTTGGCGGCGTCGCGCAGGGTGAGCAGCAGGCAGTTGTAGAGCGCCGTATCGTCGCCGGCCACCGACTTGCGCAGGCCGCTGATGGCGTCGGAGTGCTCGCGCGTGAGGCTGGCGGCGCGCGACAGGTTGCGGCTGAAGGTGTAGACCGCCACCGAATCGGCGCGGTCCAGGCCGCGCACGAAATCGGCGATGGCGTCTTCGGCGTAGACAAAGCCGCGATACATGAAGTTGCTGGTGTCGAAGAGCACGAAGACGTTGGTGCCGATGAAGGCGTCGGGGCGGTCGAGGCCGGGCAGCGTCTCCTTCCTGGCCTCCAGCAGAGGGCGCACCGAGCCGTCGTCGCCCACCGCCACCGGGGCGTTGGCGCCCTCGGCGAAAGTGGCCGCCTTCTGCAGGATGCCGTCTTCGAAAACGCGGAAGTCGCTGGGCTTCAGGCCATTGATGTAGTGGTTCTTGCTGTCCTGGACCTGGAAGCTGAGCACCACCATATCCACTTTGACCTTGAAGATGGGGCGCTGCCCATCCTGCGCGCGGAGCAGCAGGCCGCCAGTGGTCGCGCCAAGGAATGTTCGTCGCGAAATCGTCATGGTCGTTTACCGGTTTGGAGACTCCTGTAGGGAAGCTTTCTGTTCCGTCATGGCGGCGCGGGCGCGCGTGCGCTCATCGTCGCCCACCAGGCGCAGCGACTTCAGCACGGCGGGCCAATCTTCCAGGTTCGAGGCGAAGATGTGCTCCACCAGTTTCTGCGTCCATTCGGGGATGCGCAGGTTGAGCTGGGCGGGCGAAATGCTCAACTCGTCGGCCAGCGCGGCCCAATAGATCCCGTTCGATTCCCAACTCTCCGCCATGATGCGGCTGGAATAGCCCATCAGCGTCGGGAAGGTGCGGAGGTTGAGCAGGTCGGGCTCGTAGGAATTGGCCAGCGTGGGCTTGGGCGTGCCGAAAGCGTGCGATACCGCCGAGTAGTTGACCTCCTGGGGCGACGCCTGTGGCAGCGCGCGCAGCTCCGCCAGAATGGCCGACGGATCGCCGCTGCGCCGCGGCGCCAGCTCGCGCGCCAATGAGAACAGCTCCGACGGCGTCACCCGGTCGGCAGCGTCTTTCACGTCGCCGCGCTCCACCAGGCGCGCCACGTCGCTGGTGCGCGCCGGCGGGGCGAACAAGGCGAGGGTCGCGATCACCTGCTTGCGCAGCTCCGCATCGAAGGCCGATTCGGCCAGCAGCTCGCGGCCGTAGCGCACGTGCAGCCCGACCCAGTGGACCTGGGAGGGCGTCACATTCCACCAGCGCGGAATCTTGGCGCTGAGCATCATCTGCGGCACCAGGTCGCCCCAAATGAGAGCCTGCGTCTGGGCGGGCACCAGGAAGTTCTGTTCGGCTTCGGCCAGGGCGTAAGGCAGCGTGGAGAGCGAGCCCACCAGCCGCCCGCCGCCATTGGAGGGCCAGCCGGTGCCATACATCTCGGTGGCCCGCCACGTATGATAGTTGCTCTGCATGCCCAGGAAATCGTGGCTGCGCACAAAGACCGGGTTGGTGTAGAGCACCTGAGCCCCGGGCGGCGCGTAATGGGCGTAATTGAAGGCCAGGAGCGTATCGCGCAGCAGCGGCGCCATCAGGCCGCGCACTTCTTTGAGCTTCTCGGCATCGCCGCCCGCCTTTTCGATGGCGGCCCGCAGATTGAGCTTGCGCTCGCTTTCGATGTGCTTTTCGGTCCAGTAGCCGAACCCCATGGCATTCTTCTCGACGGCCGACAGCGAGGCGCGCGGAAGCTGGATCTCGCTGATGCGGGCGGCCAGCCGGTTGACCAGGGCGGTATTCAGTTTGGCGCCCTTGGCAATGCTGTCCACGTGGTCGGCCAGGTCGAACAGGGTATCGAGTGAGATGATGCGCTGCGCTTCCAGGATGCGCTGCAGTTCCTGGGTCACCTGTTCGCGCGCGTCGGCGTCGCCCGATGCCGAGGCGCCGGCCAGCAGCTCGACCATGCGCTCCTGGGGCGCGGTGGCGTCTACCGAGGGCGCGGCGGCGAGCAGCCGCTTGACGCCGTCGCGGCCGGAATCGAACAGCTCACGGTCGTTGTGCACCTGCGCGAAGGAGCCGGCGAGCGCGGAGAAGACCGCATCGGCGCCGCTTTCCGGCATGGTCCGCTGGCGGACCAGGATCTGCCAGAGCCCGATCAGCGACTGGAAGGAGCCCGCCACATCGCTGCGGAACGCCGGGTCGTGGATCTTGTTGATGCTCTCGGCGGTATCGAGGAACTGGACGATCGACTTGTCGCTGATCTGGCGCGACTCGCTGAAGACCGAATACTGGCTGCCGTAGTTGCGGTAGGCGCGCGCCAGGCGGTCCACCGTGGCCGGTTCGAGCGGTGCGGCGCGGTTGCGGTCCAGGTCGCTGACGGCCATGAAAATCTTGAGCGGCTCGTTCTCCACGGCCTTGCGGCAGAGGGCGAAAAGCGCCTCGATCACGTCGTCCGGGTCTTTCCAGGTGGTGGCCAGGCGGGTGAGTTTGCCGTCGTAGCGGCCCTGCGGGTGATTGATGAAGAGCGTCTTCCAGACTTCGATGTTGCCGGGGATGTGGGGCTTGCCGTCGGCATCGAGGCGCAGCCGCGTGGTGAGCAGCATCATGTCCGTGTTGGAACGGAATACGGGGCGGGCGGGTCCCGGGCTGGTGATGCGGCCGCGCACCGCGGTATAGAAGCGCTTCATGCGCGCGGGGTCGGTGAGGTACTCCTGCACGGGGCCGTGGATGCGGGCCAGCGCATCGTACAGGCTGGCCATCCAGCCATCGTCTTTGGAGATGAGCTTATCGAAGAACTCGGCGCCGTGGTCGGGTGAAACACCGGCCAGTTCGCCCCAGGCGGCCGCGGCGCGCGCGCCACCAGGCGTCACCGCCTTGCCGTCGCGGATCTCGAACATGGCGCCGAAGAAGTCGAGCACGTGCGCAAAGGCCTTGAGGTGCGGGTAGGCAATTGCCTTGTGCATGCTCTCGGCGGTCTCGCGGTCGAGCTTGGAAAGACCCAGGTAGAGGCGGCACATCGACGGATCGGAGATGAAGGCCTCGATGAAATTGACCGGCTCCTTATCCTTCGCGCCGGGAGTCCAGTATTCGGGGCCGAAGAGCACCGGCACCGGAGTGGAACGGTAATCGTAGGTGAACGGCCGGTTGGTGCGCAGCGCGGCTTCCAGTTGGTTGACCGGGAAACCGGAATCGGTGGTGAGGAAGGCGCGGGCCGCGTTGACCGTTTCGAGCACCACTTCGGAACCGCAGCCGCCGCGCATGCGGAAGCCGAGAATGCGCAGCAACTCGGCTACGCCGGGGGACTCGCAGTTCTCGATTTTGAGCGTCCTCGAAGCACCCGCCAGCTTCTCCAGCTCGTGGGCCTGGGAAAGATAGCGATGGACCAGCTTGAGGTATTCGGTCTGCTCCAGGGCGTCGTTGCTGTGGGAAGCCTGGTAGCCGTTGGTCACCACATTGCGGGCCAGGGCGGGCAGGATATCGATCGGATTGGCGTCGGGAGAAATCGCCGCCATGCGCGCGAAGGAGCGCAACGGCCCGGGGATGAACGCGCCGGAAACGGCCGCCGGTGCGGGCGTCTCCGCCGCGGCGGGCATGCTTCCGGAGGGCCCGGAATCGGCATCGCGCATGGCGCTGTCGCGATCGCCGGCCAGCAGATCGAGGCCGGCCAGACGATGGGAAATGACCGCGGCGCGCGCCGTATCGCCGCTCTTGCGCAGCTCCACCAGCAGCTTGCCGTAGACTTCGCGGCAGGCGGGATCGCCGTAGCGCTCCAGGAACTCGGCGTAATCGGTTAACGCCGCGACGCTGTCGGGACTGGCCTGCACGGCGCGGGCGAGGGTGCTACGCGCGCCCGCGGTGTCGCCCGCAGCAGCCATTTTCCTGATGTCATCGGAACTCTGTTGCCCTTGGAGCGCACTACACGTAAAGGTCAGGATCAATACTGCGGAAACCGGAATGAATCTCATGGGTGGCCCTCCTGCTGGTGAATCACTTTACCACGTCCGCCGGCCGTTTTGTGATTCCCGAGCTACAGAGGATGTAAAAAGGCACAGGACGGCACAAACCAAATGTGCCGTCCGCACCGGCCCGCTTGTCGCCGCAACACCTGTTACTGTGCGGGCAACTGGAAGGCGATGTGGCGCTCGCGGTTCAACTGCATGGAGAAATCGCGGTCCACGGTATCGAGCGGCGCCTGCTTCTCCTCGTGCTGGGTGGTGACGTAATGCAGCGTCTTGCCGTCCACCCAGTACGCCGCGGCGGCGCGGATCACGTGGTCCTTGAAGGCCACCAGGTAAAGAGGCGAACCGCTCGCGGTGCTTGCCGGACCGGGAGCCGGCCCGACCTCCTGCCCGTACTCATCGTAGGTGCGAGTGACCGGACTCGCCGTCTGCACCACGACTGTGGACGGCGCCTGCGACTGCTGGGGATAGACCACGGTCACGTTAGGCGACGTGTTGTAGTTGGAGTCGTAAGCCGGGTATCCAGAGCCGTATGGCGAGTAGCCGTATCCGGAGTCGTAGGGATAGTAGGGGTAGCCGTAGAATCCCCCGAAGCCGCCGAAACCGAGTCCGAATCCGAAGTTGTTGAAGCCGAAAGATCGGAAGCCGAAGCGGTTGAACCCGAAGCGATTGAACAAAAAGCTGTTGTTGTGGAAGAAAACGTTGTTTCCGCGGAACACCGAGCCGCCGAAGCCGTTGAAGCCGCGATTCCCGAACCCGGTTACGCGCCCGCCGGACAGCCCGCCATGTCCGAAACTGCCGCCGCCGTGGAAGCTGCCTCCACCCATCCCGCCGCCGCGCCGCTGGGCCATGGCGCCTCCGGCCAGCAGGCAACACAACGCAATTCGCAGAATAACCCTCATCGGAATGTTCCTCTATCCGGAGCATACTCCCGGCGCGCCAGCTCCGCAAGCCTTCCTTCTTTGCGCTACGATCAAACCTCGGAGAGAAACTATGGCATTCAAGCTGTTCTCGGGCGCATTCGCCGATGGCGCCTGGATCCCGGAGCTGCACTCGTGTCTGGGGGCGGATCTCTCGCCCTCGCTCGAATGGAGCGGCGAGCCGGCGGATACGCGTAGCTTTGCGCTGATCGTGGACGACCCCGATGCGCCGGCGGGCACGTGGTGCCACTGGCTGCTGTACGACATCGCGCCGAAACTGCACAACCTGGCGCAGGGATACAAGTCCGGGGCGCTGGGCGTAAGCGGCATGAACGACTTCGGAAAGCTGGGGTATGGCGGCCCCTGCCCTCCCAAAGGCGGGCCGCACCGCTACTTCTTCAAGCTGTCGGCGCTGGATGTGCACACGCTCGGGTTGCCCGCCGGGACTAAGCGGCGTGAGCTGCTGGAGGCCCTCAAGGGACACGTGCTGGCCGAGACGCAATACCTGGGACGGTTCCAGCGGAAATAGCGCCGCATGATCTACACTCGATGATTTACACCTGTTATGAAATGATCCGCGATTGCCGCGCCGGGCGCGCGGAGGGCTGGCGGTACTTCGTGTCCAATTACGTGCCGGCGATCCGCAAGCTGCTCGCGCGTTACAGCCACGGCGGCGCCGCCGATGGAGAGGTGCTGGAGCGGGTCCTCGCGGCTCTGCGGAAGCCGGGTTCGCCCCTGTTCCAGAGTCTGGAGCCGGCCCCCGAGCGGTGGTTCGTAGCGGAACTGCGGCAGAGCGTGCTGGGCCAACTCGGCTCGACCGCGGCGGAAATGGAGATCGAGCTCGAGACGGTCGCCGCCGCGCTCGAGCCGCTGACGCTGGTGGAGAAGCAGGCGGCATGGCTCGAAACCATGGCGTACAGTTCGCAGGAAACCGGAGTGCTACTGCGCATGGCGCCCGCCACCGTGGAGAAGATCCGCGAGAAAGCGGCTGAACTGGTGCGCGGCAAAGTGGACGCGTGGCGGCGCACGCTTCTGGCGGAGAACGGGGCGGCGCTGGGCCGGGCGGCGGCGGCGGCGGCCGGCGCGGAGTGCCTGCCGGCCAAGACATTCCTCGACGTGCTGGACGGCCGCACCACCTGGCGCGGGCGGGAAGAGATGGAGCAGCACGTCACGCGCTGCTGGCACTGCATCGACCATTTCTGCCGCATGGCGGAGGTGGTGGAACTGCTGCGCGGCGCGCAGCCGCTCGACGGCCCGGAAGCGGAGCCGTACTACAAGCTGCTGGGCATCGAGGCGGAGAAGCGGCCCGCCTGGAAGCGCCTGTTCGGCAGCGGAGCGTAACGGTTCGTCGGCGGGACAGGGCGGCTCGTCGGAAAATCGCGCCGCCGGTCGAAAACCAAGCCTCTCCGTGCGCCCCTGGCCGTATTCTCGAATCGGAAAGAGAGGCAGGCATGCTGACGACGATTCGATGCTTTACGTTATTGGTGGCGGGCGCGGCGCTGTTTGCGCAGGAGCGCTTCGACAATGTGGTGCGGGACGATTTCTTCGCCGGATTCGCCGGCAACCGCGAGGCCCTGGAACGCGGCATGAAAAAGTGCGAGGGGATTCTGGCCGCCAATCGCAAAGACGCCGAAGCCATGGTGTGGCACGGCAGCGGCACGTTTTTCCTCAGCGGCGAGGCGGCGAAGGCGCAGGACTACCCCAAGTCGGCGGAACTGTATCAGCGCGGACTGGACGAGATGGCGGCGGCGGTGGCGCTGGAGCCCGACTCGATCGGGGTGGTGATTCCGCGCGGCGCCACGATGCTGGCGGCGAGCCGCGGCATCCCCGGCGACAATGGCAAAGAACTGCTGAAGACCGGACTGGCGGACTACGAAAAAGCCTACCGGCTGCAGAGCGGGCACTTCGACCAGCTTTCGGGGCACGGGCGCGGCGAGCTGCTGTTCGGGCTGGCCGAAGGGTATCTGCGGGCGGGCGACGCGGTGCGCGCGCGCGAGTGGTTCGCAAAGCTGGCCGCGGTCACCGATCCGGAAAACGGGCATCTGAAGCAGGCGCGGACGTACCTGGAGAGCGGCAAGCTCGAGGGGCCGCGCTCGTGCGTGGGCTGCCACGCCCAGTAACATGGAAGGGAAATGAAGGGCTGGCGCAAAATCGGGCTGGTGATTCTGGTAAACACCTCCGCGGCGGTGGTGCCGGCCGTGCTCATGACGGCTTTCCGCCACGGCTCCACCGCGCGGGACGTGTGGCAGTATTTGAAATTCGCCCTGGTGTTCGCGTATTGCATCGGCACGCTGGCGTTCGTGGTCATGGACCGGCTGGCGACGCCCATTTTCCGGCTGCGGCGGGTCTTCCGGTTTGCGGTCTATTGGGTGGCGCTGGCGGTGGTGGCGATCGTGGGATCGCTGGCGGCCAGCCTGATTCTGCTGGCGCTGGGGTGGGTGCACGCCGCCGAGTTCTGGCCGGAGTACCGTTTCAGCCTGTGGACCGCGATCATCATCACGATTGCGATCGGCACCATCGTGTCCGGGTTCGAGGCGATGTCGCAACGGCTGCAGGCGGCGACGCTGGAGCTGCGCACGCGGCAACTGGCGGAGGAGCGCGCGCGGCAGGCCGCCAGCGAGGCGCGCCTCTCGTCGCTGGAATCGCGCATCCACCCGCACTTCCTGTTCAACACGCTCAATTCCATCAGCGCGCTGATCCGCGAGGACCCGGCGCGCGCCGAGCGCACGGTGGAGCGCCTGGCGGCGCTGCTGCGCTACTCGCTCGATACCAATACCAGGGGCCTGGTGCCTTTGCGGCAGGAGATGCACATCGTGCGCGATTACCTGGAAATCGAAAAGACGAGGTTCGGCGACCGCCTGCGGTACGCGGTGGATGTGCCGGCGGAGATCGAAGACCTGGAAGTGCCGCCGCTGGCCGTGCAGACGCTGGTGGAGAACAGCATCAAGCACGCGGTTTCGGGCAGCCGGCACGGGGGCGAGATTGGCGTGACGGCGCGCCTGGCGGCGGAGGGCCTGCTGCTCGAAGTGAGCGACGACGGCCCGGGCTTCGACCTGCGCGCGCTCAAGCCCGGCCACGGCCTGGAAAACCTGCGCGACCGACTGACCGCGCTGTTCGCCGGCGCGGGGCGCCTGGAGATGGCGCGCGGCGCAGGGCGCATGGTGGTGCGCGTGGCGGTGCCGCAGAAAAAAGTGCTGGTATGATGACGGCTTTTGTGGTGGACGACGAGCCGCTGGCGGTGAAGCGCCTGACGCGCCTGTTGCGCGAGACCGGGCGGGTGAACGTGGCCGGATCGAGCACCGATCCGGTGGATGCGCTGGCGGCGCTGAGCGATCATCCGGTGGATGTCTTGTTCCTCGATATCCAGATGCCGGGTATGAACGGCTTCGAAATGCTGGGCATGCTGGAGCCGCAGCCGCTGGTGGTGTTCACCACGGCGTACGACGCGTACGCGCTACGGGCGTTTGAGGTGAACTCGATCGATTACCTGCTCAAGCCCATCGAGGAGCGGCACCTGGCGCGCGCGCTGGACAAGATCGAACGGCTGCGGGCGGGGGCGGAACCGGCGGAGTGGAAGAAGGCGCTGGAGCAGCTTCGGACGGCGCTGCGCGAGGGCGGGGGCGCTGCCGAAAGCGGGTATCCGGAGCGCATCGCCTCGCGATTGGGCGAGCGCACGCACATCCTGGAGCTGGCGAAGATCAGCCACTTTTTCGCGCACGACAAGCTGAGCTACGCCGCCACGGAGGCGAAGAATTACGTGGTGGACCACACCATCACGGAGCTGGAACAGAAGCTGAGCCCGCGGCAGTTTTGCCGGATTCACCGCGCGACGCTGCTCAACCTGGCATGGGTGCGGGAAGTGGACGCATGGTTCGGCGGGCGCGTGCTGGCGCGTCTGAAAGACGCCAAAGGGACGGAGCTGCAAGTGGCGCGGGACCGGGTGCAAGAGCTGAAAAAGCGGCTGGGGATATAGTAAGGGCATGGTGAGATTGCGACGTTGGGCGATTGTGGGCCTGTGGTGCGCGACTGCGATGGCCCAGCAGGCTGGGGTTTACCGCGTTGGCGGGGACGTCAAGGCGCCGTTGGTGCTGCAGAAGCCGGAACCGGAATACTCCGAAGAGGCGCGCATCGCGAAGCTGCAAGGCACCGTGCTGCTTTCGCTCACCGTGGGCGAGGACGGGCGGACGCTCGACCTGCGGGTGAGAAAATCGCTGGGCCTGGGGCTGGACGAAAAAGCGCTGGAGGCGGTGAGCCATTGGCGTTTCACGCCGGGGACGAAGGAGGGGAAGCCGGTGGCGGTGGCGACCAGCATCGAGATCAATTTCCGGATGATGACGAGCGCGAGCGAGTGGCACCTGGCGCGCGCTACCTTCACGGCGCCAGAAGGGGCGACGCTGCCATCGGTGACGAAAGCTCCCTACCCGCCTCCCTCCGGCAAGGCGCAGGAGGGATCGGTGGCGCTGGCCTTCGACGTGGATGAGCAAGGCATGGCGGCGAATATTCACGTGGAGAATTCTTCGGACCCGCAATGGGAGCCCGAAGCCATCGCACTGCTGCGGGAGTGGCGGTTTCAGGCGGCGGTAAGGAACGGCGCGGCGGTGGTGTCGCGCGGGTCTCTGGAGTTTCGGCGCGAGGCGGTGGGGCCGGGGAAATAGGGGTGTAGCATGATGCTATGCCGCAAATCACGCGGAGGGGCTTTGCCCTGACCATGGCCGGCGCGCTGGCGGCGCGCGGGCAGTCATCGGAAGATCTGGCGGGCATCACTCTGGCCGATGCCTCGGCGCGGATTCGCGCGCGCCGGGTCACGGCCACCGAGCTCACCGAAGCCTGTCTGGCCCGCATCGCCATCTACAACCCCAAGCTGAACGCCTTCATCACGGTGATGCGGGAGCAGGCGCTGGCGCAAGCGCGCGACCTGGACGCGGAGCAACGCGGTGGCCGCCTGCGCAGCCCGCTGCATGGCATCCCGATCGCGCTCAAGGACAACATCGATACCGCCGGAGTGCGCACCACCGCCGCCAGCGCCGTCTCGACGACCGCATACCGGAGGCCGATGCCGAAGTGGCGCGGCGTCTCAAGGCGGCGGGCGCAGTGCTCATCGGCAAGACCAACCTGCATGAGTTCGCCATGGGCGGCACCTCGGCCATCAGCTACTACGGGCCGGTGCGCAACCCCTGGGCGCTCGACCGCAATCCCGGCGGCTCCTCGGGCGGTTCGGCCGCGGCCACCGCCGCCGGCCTGTGTTACGGCGCGCTGGGCACCGATACGGGCGGCTCCATCCGCACCCCCGCCTCGTTCTGCGGCGTGGTGGGGTTGAAGCCGACCTATGGGCTGGTATCCATCCGCGGCATCAGCTGCTCAACGCGCTGGCGGGCTACGACAAGCTCGACATCGCCAGCGTGGAGCACGGCAAAGAGGATTACGCGGCGGCCATGAAGCAGCCCATCTCGAACCTGCGCCTGGGCATTCCGCGCGCGCCGTTTTTCGATCTGCTCGACGACGACGTAGCCAAGCCCGTCGAGGCCGCCATTGCCGTGTTGGCGAAGATGACGAAGGGCGCCAGGGATGTCGCGCTGCCGCCGATTCGCGACATTGGCCTGGGCGGCGAGGCATACGCCTACCACGAGGAGTACTACGCGCGCGGCGCCGGGCGCTATCAGATCGCGACTCGCCGCGCGCTGCAGAACGGCGGGAATCTCAAGGCCGCCGATTACATCCGCTCGCGCTGGAAGCTCGAGCTGCTGCGGCGGACCATCGACGACGCCTTCACCGATTTCGACGTGGTGGTGCTGCCCACGCGGCGCCGCACGCCGCGCAAGATCGACGCGGCCATCAAGCGCGAGGAAAGCGACAAGCCGCGCAACCCGGAGCTGGAAAACACTGGCCAGTTCAACCTGTACGGCATCCCGGCCATCTCCGTGCCGTGCGGCTTCACCGCGAGCGGCCTCCCCGTGGGCCTCATGATCGCCGGCCCGCGCTTTTCCGAAGCGCGCGTGTTGGCCCTGGCCGGGGCCTACGAGCAGGCCACCGAGTGGCACAAGCGGAAGCCTCCGCTGACGCCCGACACCCTGGTACCCGCGCTCGCGGTGACGGACGAAGACAAGGATTGAATCCTTCGGCCAGCATCGTTATTTCCAGGTGACCAGTAGCTGCGCGAGCACGATCTTGGCGACGGTGCATACGGGGAAGACGCGCGCGTAGGAGGCTTGGGGGGCATCGGAGCCGGAGACCAGGCTGGCGAAGGCGAGGCTGGCGGGCTCGGTGTGGATGGCGCAGACGAGCCCCATGACGGATTCGAAGGGGCGGCGGAGCAGGCGGTGTCCGATGAAGAGGCTGGCGAGGGCCACGCCGGCGGTGATGGCGGCGCCGGCGGCGATCATGGCGATGCCGCTGGAGCGCACCGTGGCGGCGAAGCCATAACCGGCGCGGGTTCCCACGCCGGCTTGAAACAGGACCAGGCCGATTTGCCGAAGCGTGAGGTTGGCGCTGAGGGGGATGGTCCAGGAGATGGGGCCGGTGCGCTGGAGGCGTCCGAGGACGAGTCCGGCGATGAGCGGCCCGCCGGCCAGGCCGAGGCGCAGCATGGCGCCTCCGGGCAGGGGGAGAGGGATGAGCCCGAGGATGACGCCGAGAGTCATGCCCAGACCGACCGAGCCGAAATCGGTTTCCGCGGTGCCGCGGATGGAATCGCCGAAGAAGTGTGCGACGGCATCGAAATTGGCCGGGGCGGTGAGGACGCGGACGCGGTCGCCCAATTCGAGGCGGGTATGGGCATCGGGGACGACATCGAGGTCGCCGCGGCGGAGGCGGGTGATGGTGGCGGAGAGGCGATGCTGCAGGTCGAGATCGCCGATGCGCTGGCCCACGATGTCGGGGTTGGAGACGAATAAACGGCGGTAGTCGAGCACGCCGCGGTCGCGCTCGAGGTGGATTTCAGAGGGATCGCCGAAGATATGGCGGGCGCGCTCCAGGGCCACGGGGTTGCCGACCACGGCGACGATATCGCCCAAGGCCAGACGGGCGTCGCCGGTGGCCAGGAGGATGTTCCCGCCGTGCCGTATGCGGCTGATGACGAAGCCGAGGTCCTTGTGGATTCGTAGAACGTCGGCCAGGCTCTGGCCGGTGACGCCGGGGTTCTGCACCAGGAAGTCGCGCACCGCGATGGGCTCGACGGGTTCCGCGGCGGCGGGCTTGATGCGGAAGACGGTGCGATAAACCTGGAGGCTCAGCATGACGCCGAGGACGCCGAAAGGATAGGCGATGCCGAAGGCGATGACCGGCTGGTCGATCAACCGCTGGAGGGCGGCGGCGGGGAGCGAGCGATGATTGTCGCGCAACACTTCCTGGGCGGCGGCGAGCGCGGGCGCGTTGGTGAGCGCGCCGGAGAAGAGGCCGGCCAGAGTGGGGCCGGGCAGCGCCAGCCAGGCAGCCACGGCGATCGCGATGCCGGCGCCTGCGGCCAGCATGGCGGCGCAAAAGAGATTGTCGCGGTATCCTTCGCGGCGGAACGGGTTCACGAAGGTGGGTCCAAACTGTATGCCGATGCTGTACAGGAACAGAACGAGGCCGACGGTGGCGACGATGGAGGGCAGGGCGATATCGGGCGAGAGCGCGCCGGCGGCGAGGCCGGTGAAGAGGACTCCGGCGACGCCCAGGCGAAATCCGAAGATGCGGATCTGGCCGAGCAGGTAGCCGATGCCGATCACCCCGAACAGCGTGACAATCGGAAGCTGCGTAAGGAACCGGGTGACGGACTCTCTCATGGCCGGAAGCGCGCGGCGGGTACGGTCCATTCTACCAGCGGTATCGGGGGAATTCGGATACCATAGGGATGTTTCGCGCGGGGGCGTTGGCTCCCGCCGGGTGCTGTTGTGAAGCGATTCCCATTCCTGGACTGGATGCGTGGGCTGGCGGTGCTGGTCATGATCCAGTGCCATGCCTTCAATTCTTTCGTGCGCCTGGACCTGCGGGACGGCGGTCCGTACAACCTTTCGCAGTTTGTGGGGGGGATGGCGGCGCCGCTGTTTCTCTTCATGGCGGGGATGACGCTGGGCTTCCTGATGGACGGGCTGGAGCGGCGCGAGGCGCAGCGGCGGCGGCGGTGGCTGACGGCGCTGCGGCGGGCGGGCTACGTCCTGGGGATCGCGTTTCTGTTCCGCTTCACCAACTGGGTTGCCAGTCTGCCCCACGCCGATTTCCAGGAACTGACGAAGGTGGACATTCTGAACTGCATGGGGTTGGGGATGGCGGCGATCTCGGTGGCGGCGGTATTCGAGGCGCGGGGGCGCGCGCTGTTCGCGATGGCCGCGGGCCTGGCGATCGCCGCGGCGGCGCCGGTGGCGACCAATCTCCACTGGGGCGCGACGCCGGCGCTGATCCAGGAGTACCTGGTGCCGGGCGCGGGCCGCGGCCGCTTCCCGTTTTTTCCGACGGCGGCGTATCTCGGCTTCGGACTGGCGGCGGGAACGATCGTGAAGCGCGCGGCGGCGGAGCGCGTCGAGCGGCTCATGCAGTGGGCGATGCTGCTCGGCTTCGGGCTGGTGTTCGGCGGCCAGTATTTCGCCAACATGGGGTACACGTTCTACAGCAAGAGCGATTTCTGGAGAGACAGCCCCATGCTGATCCTGATGCGGGTGGGCATTACGCTGCTGCTGCTGGCGGGGTCGTTTCTGTGGACGGAGTACTGCACGGGCGCCGGCTGGAGCTGGATGCAAAGCATGGGGAAGAATTCGCTGATGGTGTACTGGGTGCACGTGATGCTGGTCTACGGCAACCTGGCGAAGCCGTTGAAGCGCGCGCTGACGATTTCGCAGGCGGGGCTGGCGACCGTGCTGGTAACGGCGATGATGGTGGCGATGTCGGCGCTGTGGCAGAGGTGGAAGGCGCGGAGGGCGGGGAAGTGGCGGGCGGCGACCTCGGTGGCCGGCGGGAGCGCGCGGGCGATCAAAGCGGTGTGAGAAGCTTGTTCGGCGCGGCGGCGCGGCGGCGGTGCTGATCGGGCACGCCGTGGAAACGGCCTATGAGTGGGGTTGGGCAACACTGAATAACGGCGTTCTCCGCCACATGGCTGAGGAAGCCGGTTTTGACGTAATGATCACAACAGACCAGGGCATCGCCACCAGCAGAATCTCGCCGGACTGGACGCGAATCCGGCAATCGAAATCCATTGTCGTGGCTGCGATGTCGGAGATCCCGGCCGCGACAGTCCCCGCCACCGGCGCGCGGGGGTCTTTCCTTGATATCGAGATTCCGTTCGATCAAAGGTAGCCAAGGGTGCGGGTGATCCGGCCACGCCGAGTTTCCCGTCCCGGCGGCCTGGCTACTTGCCCCTCCGGCGTTGCCGGCGTCGCGAAGTCTGCCGGAGGATAGATTCCGCGGCTGGCCAATCTGCTTGCCGGGCGTTATACAGTAGGGATCTGCCATGGAAGCCGCCATCCATCGCCCGGCGTGGAAGACCCTGTTGGCTTTCGCGATTATCTATTTTGTGTGGGGGTCCACATTTCTCGCGATTCGTGTGGGCGTGCGCGAAGTCCCGCCGTTCCTTCTGGCGGCGATGCGTTTCCTGGTTGCCGGACTGGTTCTTTATGGGTGGATGATCGCACACGGCGAACCGTCACCGACCAGGCGGCAATGGACGTCGGTATCGTTACTCGCGATCCTGATCTTCGTCTTCGACTATGGACTGCTGTTCTGGGCGGAGCAGCGTGTGCCTTCGGGCATCGCCGCCGTCATGATGGCCACGATCCCGGTGTTTATGGCGCTGTCGGAAATCCTGATCCTGCGGACGCAGAGGCTCACCGTCCGCCTGGCCCTGGCGCTTTTGATCGGGATGGGGGGCGTGGGGATGCTGATGAGCCGCTCATTGAACCTCGGCGGGGCGCCGATCGACCGGGCGGGCGCCGCGGCGCTGATCGTCGCATCGATGAGCTGGTCGGTATCTTCGGCGCTTACGCGCAAGCTGCCCCTGCCGCCTTCCAAAGTCATGAGCTCGGGAGCGCAGATGCTCGCCGGCGGAGTGTTTCTGGCTATTACGGCGGCCGCGCTGGGCGAATTCCGTAATTTTCGTCCGGGGACCATCTCACGCGGAGTGTGGCTCGCGTTGCTCTACCTGATTGTTGCCGGCTCGATCATCGCGTTTACCGCCTACGTATGGCTGATTCATCATGAGTCGCCCACCAAAGTGGGGACCTATGCGTACGTGAATCCGGTGGTGGCCGTGCTGGTAGGATATTTTCTGGGCGGCGAAGCTCTTGGCCTGCGAACGATTCTGGGAACCACATTCGTTTTGATCAGCGTGGTGGCGATCGCCACGACGCGGGCGAAGAAGCCGGCTGTGCGGCCAAGGCGCGATGGGGGAGGCGAACAGCACGCCACCGCAAGGGCCGGCAAGACGAATGATGCTCCGTCGATCTAGTGGCGGCGGATCGGCGTGCGGCCGTGGCGTGTTATTCTGTTGCCTATGCCGAGCGGGTACATCCCAATCCTCATTTTTCTGGCGGTGGCCATTTCGTTTCCCGTGGTGGCCATCCTGGCGGCCAAGCTGATTCGTCCCGCGGCGCCGTCGGTCATTAAGCTGGAGGCATACGAGTGCGGCATCAAGGCCGCCTCGGATTCGCGCGGGCGCTATACCGTGCGGTTCTATATCATCGCTATCCTTTTTGTGATCTTCGATGTGGAAACCATTTTCCTGTTCCCCTGGGCGGTGCGGTATCGCACGCTGGGGTGGTTCGGAGTGGCGGAAGTAGCGGTGTTCCTGGCCATCCTCATCGTGGGTTACATCTGGGCATACAAGAAGGGCGCGCTGGAGTGGGTCTAAGGTCTGAACGTCTTCTGCCGGTGGCATTGCTCCTGTTTGGTTCCGCAACGTTTCTCGAGGGCGCGCCGATGCTGCGCCTGGCGAACACCGTGGTGGGCCCGGCGGAGGTGGCCACCGGCGCCAACGGAGCGCCGCAAACCCTGGAGGCGTTCAACGCCGGCGATGGATCGCTGAAGCTCACGCTGAGTGTGCCGGCCAGCGTGTCCTGGCTGGGCGCAACAGTGGGCGCGCCGCGCAGTTGCACGCAGACCACGGCGGCGGCAACCTGCGTGCCCCTGCAGTTCGCGCTGAATACGGCGGCGCTGGCGGCGGGAACGTACACCGCCATCGTGACGGTGAACGGCGACCCGAGTACGGTGGATGCGCCGCAAACCATCGCCGTGACGGTGCAGGTGGGCGGAGGCGTGCCGGCGAGCGCGACGGCGCTCGTCAAGCCGGGCTGTGCGGCCGCGAGTTTCCCGGGAGATGCGAATCAGGACCCGGGCTGCTCGGCCGACATTGCCTTCACCACCAACTCGCAGGGCGCCTTCACGGCCACGACGAAAGACGGCAACCCGTGGCTGAGCCTGGTGCTGGACGGCCTGGGAAGTTTTCGATTCGTGTTCCCGTACCGGATTCACATACAGCCGCCGGCGGGCATGGCGGCGGGCTCGTACAGCGGCACGATCACCGCCAAATCGGCCTTCGCGGCGGACAACAAGTCCATTCCCGTGACCATGCAGATCACCACGCAGCCGATTGCGCAGGCCTCGGTGGACCGCTTGCAGGTGCAGTTGGCGCAGGGTGCGCCGGCCTTCGCCACGACTATCGGACTGACCAACATCGGACTGGGGAGCATGGCGGCCGGGAGCGTTTCAGCGAGCGGGGGCGCGTGGCTGACGGCGGCGCAGACGGCGTGCCCGGCGGTGCTGGTCTCGCCGAGCCTGGCGGCGGCCGCGGGGTGCGTGGCGGTGACGCTGGACGCAGGCTCGCTGGCGCCGGGGAGTAATATCGGCTCGATGGTCATCAATTCCAACGCGGCCAACGGGCCCGTTACGATTCCTGTGGAGTTGGATGTGGTGGCCAAAGGGGCGCCGGCGATCTTGTTTCAGGGCGTGCAGGACAACGCCACGTTTGTGCCGGGAGGTGCGGTGTCGCCGGGAGGTGTGGCGGCGGTAAAGGGCGAGCAGTTCTTTTTTGCCAGCCCGCTAAGTGGGCCGGCGCCGCCGCTGGGCACGCAAATCGTGACCACGCAGGTGCTGGTGAACGGGAGCCCGGCGCCGCTCTACGCGGTATCGTATGGCCAGATCAATTTCCAGATGCCCGTGGAAACGCCGCCGGGAACGGCGCTGGTGCAGGTGGTGCGCGACGGCCTGCCGAGCAACACGGTATCGGTTGCGGTGGCGGCGCGCGCGCCGCGGTTACTGCTGATCACGACCACGGGGTACGGCGCCATCCAGAACGGCGCGGACAACCCAGCGACGTTGGCCATGCCCGTAAGCTACTCCGTCCCCGGGGTGGCGACGCTGCAGGCCCATCCCGCGCACGCGGGCGACACCATCATTCTCTACGGCATCGGGCTGGGGGCGACCAGTCCGGCGGTGGGGACCGGCGCGCCGGCGCCCGGAACACCGCCCTTCGCACAGCTTACCTCGCAGGTGCAGGTGATCTTCGGCGACAGCTTTTTTGGAGCGAAGGCCGCGCCGCTGTTTGCGGGACTGGCCCCGGGCTTCGCCGGCTTGTACCAGGTGAACGTGAAGATACCGGCCGACTTCGCGGGCAAGGGCGCGGTGCTGGTGAGCCTGCTTTTCGGCGACGGTACGTTCAGCAACCCGGTCAACGTCGAGATTCAATAGCAACGCGCGCGGGCGCGGGCCGTCTACCATAGAAGTGGAAGTGAAACCCACACCCCTACCGTGGCCGCAAGTCTATCTGTGCGTGGGCCTGACGAGCATGGCGACGCTGCTTCTGGAGCTGTCGCTGACGCGCATTTTTTCGGTGGTCTTCTACTATCACCTCGCCTTTCTGGCCATCTCCATCGCGCTGTTCGGCCTGGGCGCGGGGGGCATTTTCTCCTATGTGGTGGCGGGCTGGAAGGGTGCGATTTTCGCGCGTTTGGGCCGTTTGAGCGCCCTCAACAGCCTGCTGGTGGTGTTCGCGCTGGCGGTGCTGCTGGCGCAGGAGAACCACATCTCGAATTGGAATCTGGCGCTGATCTACCTGACGACGGCGCTGCCGTTCTTCGTTTCCGGCACGACCGTATCGCTGGCGATCTCCGAGGCCATCGAGCGCGTGGATCGCGTGTACCTGTGCGACCTGCTGGGCTCCGCCGCGGGGTGCGTGGTGCTGATTCCGCTGCTCAATCAGTTTGGCGGTCCCAGCACGGCGATCGCGGCGGCCATCACGTTCGCCGTGGCGGGCGCCATCTGGCACAGCATGGCCGGTTCCGTGAGAGGGCGGGTGGTGAGCGTGGCGCTGGCGCTGCTGCTGACTGCTTTCCTCACTTACAACCAGCACCACGCGGTGCTCGATATCCGGCGCGCCAAGGGGCAGACGCTGGCCCACGAAGCGTTCGTCAAGTGGAACAGCATTTCGCGGGTGGGTGTCGTGCAGCAGGAAAAGGAGCCGCGGGCCAGCATCTTTATCGACGCCGACGCTTCGGCGGCCATTGCCGATTTCGATTTCGACCGGCTCACCGCGGGTGAGCGGCACGGCCTGCTGGAACAGGGCCCCGCGCTGCCTTATGCCGTCCGTCCCGGCGCCAAGGCGCTGATTATCGGCTCGGGCGGCGGTATGGATGTGGCGCGTGCGCTGGCCTCCGGCAGCCGCGACATCACGGCCGTGGAGATCAACCCGATCATTGCCGATACGATTATGCGCGGTAAATTCCGCGGCCTCAGCGACAGTCTGTATCTCCGCCCGGAAGTTCGTGTGTTCGTCGAAGACGGCCGCAGTTTCGTGCGGCGCAGCAAGGAAAAGTACCAGGTGCTGCAGGCCACGTTCGTGGACACCCTGGCGGCCACCGCCGCCGGGGCATTCGCGCTTTCGGAAAATAATCTATACACCACCGACGCTTTTCGCGACTACCTGTTGCATCTCACCGACGACGGCGTGATCGCCATGACGCGCTGGGGCCTCGATCCGCCGCGCGAATCCCTGCGGCTGGTGGCGCTCGCCATGGAGGCGCTCGCCAGGCTGGGGGAGACCGAGGCGTGGCGCCACGTGATTGCCGGGCGCGCAGGCTCGGCGGAGGGCTGGGGTGCGAGTGACACCTTGCTGTTCTCTCGAAGGGCCTTCAGCCAGGCGGATATCGATCGTGCCTGCGCCCTGTTTTCCGCCGCCGGAATGCAGGCGCTCTATCTGCCCGCGGGGGGAATGCGAAACCAGTTTCACGACCTGCTGCGCAGCCCCAACCCGGCCGAGTATGAGCGCAATTACGCCTTCGACATCACGCCGGTGAGCGACAACCGGCCGTTCTTCTTTTACACCGTGCAGCCACGCGACCTGTGGGCCTTCGTGAAGACCGCCTCGCGCGCGACCGCGGATTACAGAATCAACCAGGCGGTTCCCCTGCTGTCCGGCCTCATGGCCGTGAGCCTGGCCGCCACCGTTTCGATCCTGCTGCTGCCGCCGCTGGTCTTGGGAACCCGCCTGCCGGGGCACCGCGGCGTGGCGGGCTTCCTGCTGTACTTCCTGTTTATCGGCGCGGGCTACATTCTGATCGAAGTCGGGCTGGTGCAGAGATTCGTGCTCTTTCTGGGCCATCCTACTTATGCTTTGAACGTGGTGATCTTCTCGCTGCTGGCTTCGAGCGGGTTGGGAAGCGCAGCCAGCCTCCGCATCGTGGGCAAGAGCGAGGGCCGCCTCATTAAAGCACTGGGCACGGTCGCGCTGCTGGCGGCGCTGCTGGCGCTGACGGTGCCGGGACTGCTTTCCGTGCTGGTGTGGCTCCCGCTGCCGGTGCGGATGGCGATGGCGGTGATCCTGATAGCGCCTCTCGGTTTCGTGATGGGGATGCCGTTCCCCACGGCGTTGCGGCGCCTGGAGGAATGGCACGCGCCGGCGGTTCGCTGGGCGTGGTCGCTGAACGCCGCCGCGAGCGTGTTCGGGTCGGTGGCGGCGCTGGTCTCGTCGATTTATCTTGGCCTGGCGCAGACGCTGATCCTGGGCGGCCTGTTTTACCTGGCCGCGCTGGCGGTGATGGCGCGGGTGCGGATGAACGCGGTGTTGCTGCCGGAACCGGGCGCGGGGCGCGTGGTGCTGGCGCAGTAGCAGGCGCATCACTCCCGCATGAGACTCACGGCTTCGGCGGTTGGCGAGAAACCGGATTTACAAAGCGCCGGATGGCATCGATGAGCGGCGCATTCCGGGTCCATTCCGCAATCCGCGAACATTCCAGGGGCGATGTCTCTTTCTGGTAGAGTTCCCAGGATCGGGCTACAAAATCAGGCAACGTCAAGAACGGATTGTATTCCGATCGGGAACCAACCTTGAAGATGTAGGCTCCCTGGAAGCCCATCGCTTCGGCGATTTCCGGATAGATCGGCCAGACGGGGTCATAGAGGGCCTCGTCGGGGAGAAAGTCCTCCACATTGCCGGAAACGGCGGAAATACCGGAAAGGTGGAGCAGGGTACGCGCGACGTCGGCCAACACGAAAAGCCGGGGATGATTGATCGAGTGCATGAACGGACAACGGCGGACCCAGGAGCGGTAGATTCCTTCAATCGGAAAGTCGATGGCTCGTCCCAGTTTGAACAGCACATCCTCCGACACCTTCCAGTAACGGAAGTAACCCAGCCGCTCGAAGACCTCGGCGCGGAACAGGGTCAGCGTCTGTTCCACGCTCAGACCCAATGAGTATCCCAGCAAGGTGATGGCGGAATGATAATCGCCAATCGCCGATCGGGCGAAGCCCTGCAGGTTCCGGACGTAGACGCAATCCGGATGAAAGGCATTGAACTCGATGGCCGGGTAGAAGTGAAACGAATCCCTGAATCGTTCCTTCAGGACCAGACCATCCACGGCAGGGTGAAATCCGGTGCCGAACGGTTGCGCAAAAATGAAGTCGAAGGGCGCGAGTTCCCGAAACAGAGCCTCCTTCGTCGCAAACCTGGGGAGATCATCGAACGAGAATCGAACCACTTCGGCCGCGGGCGCCAGGAGTTGGAAAATGCGCCAGAGCATGTCCTTCTGGCAGTTGCCGAGGAGTGCAATTCGTGGATGCTGTTCACTCTGCGCCATTCAACCGCTCAAGGCTTCTTCGTCGCAAACGATGTCTCCCAAGGCTGCCAGTTCAGCCTCCACGTAGCTCAGCGTCTCAGCTTCTTTGTCCGGATGCGCTGCGGATCCATCCGCGAAGTGAGAAAAGAAAACGCGCATTACATGGCCCACGCCGGCCCTAGTGACGGTTCGGAGGTCGTCTTCGAAATAGCGGCTGCCGGAATGCGGCCCGGTTATGATTTCATAAGATGGAAAGTAGCAAACGCCGGGGCATTTGGAGGCACAGGCTTCGGCAGCCACCCGGAGGGCCGCTTTGCTGAGGCACGTGGAGGTAAGCACATGCCTGCCCGCACCGGTCGCAGCCAATGGAACCGGAGAGACAGTCAGCACCATGCGGCTCGATGGATTCACGCTCCTGAGGCGATCCACAAATTCAGTCAGATCCCGCTCCACCTCCGCGGCCGAGTAGTTCCGGAACTCGTACTGCCCGGGGTCCCATTCGCCTCCAGCGACGCCGGGCGCGAGCGGCAAAGCAGCGTGGCTGGCCTGGTGCTCCCAGCTCTCGGTCAACCCCAAGGTGAAAACGAAGATGTCCAGCTCCTCGAAAAGACGCCGCACACAGGCCAGATGCCGGGTTCGATCCTCCAGTAACTCTGTTTCGGAGGCGAATCCGCCGGGCTCAATTCGCGGCCGGAACGGATCGGCATGGCCGCCGCCCTTCGTACGCCAGGAGGAGAGCGAAGGAACGAAGGCGCCGTAGGCGCGCTCGAACAATTGCAGCAGTTGCCTGGTAGTGTAAATATTCCCGTAGCGGGCGGAGAAAACACCGTAGTTGGCCGCCGCGGCAGCCGCCGGCGTCAAGTGAGCCGGAGCCGGCTCGGCGACCAAGTAGTGGAACCGCTTCTGTTGGAGGCCACGAGCGATGTGTTGGGCAAAACAACTTCCCGCGGTCGCGACCGCATCGGACGGAGAGATCCGGAACGGAACATCCACTACCGGATCCACCGCGAACGGCGGCACTCCCGCGACCGCCCGATTCCAGAAGGCGTAGTGCGGCAGGTCCGCATAGGGATGCGCGCCAGCGCCCCGCGAAGCATTGCTCTGCTTCATGAGAGCAGCTTAGCATCCCGGTGCCGGCGCGCGCGGCAGGGCGCGCAGGACCGGTTGACGGGATTTCGTCCGGCGCCCCGGCGGGGACCTCTGGCCGACGGATCACGGGCATTCGGGCCGTCCGATAGCGGATAATCAGGGGCATGGATCGCCGCACCTTTTTGGAACGGATTGCCGCCGCCGCTGTGTTTGCGCGGACGGCGCACGCGCAGCTCGATCTGGAAGACGCCACCATCGCGGATCTGGCACATACTTCCGTGCAGGAGGCGACTGCGCGATACCTGGCGCGCATTCGGGAGGTGGACCCGCTGCTGCGCTCGGTGATCGAGCTCAACCCCGACGCGCCGGCGATCGCCGAACAGCTCGACCGGGGACCACGGAAGGGGCCGCTGGCGGGCGTGCCGGTGCTCATCAAGGACAACATCGACACCAGCGACGGCATGCACACGACGGCGGGATCGCTGGCGCTGGCCGACGCCCCCAAGCCGCGCGACGCGGCGGTGGTGGAGCGGCTGCGCGCGGCGGGCGCGGTGATTCTGGGCAAGACCAACCTGAGCGAATGGGCCAACTGCCGCTCCACGCACTCGGTGAGCGGGTGGAGCGGGCGCGGCGGGCAGACGCGCAATCCGTATGCGCTCGACCGCAGCCCGTGCGGCTCAAGCTCCGGATCGGGCGCGGCGGTGGCGGCCAACCTGTGCGCAGTGGCGGTGGGGACGGAGACGGACGGGTCAGTGGTCTGTCCGGCGGCGATGAACGGCATCGTGGGAATCAAGCCGACCGTGGGGCTGGTGGGCGGGCGGGGCATCATTCCGATCGCGCACAGCCAGGACACCGCCGGGCCCATGGCGCGCACGGTGCGGGACGCGGCCATCCTGCTGGGCGCCATGGCCGAGGGCGCGCAGGCGCAGCCGGACTACACCAGGTTTCTCGACGCCAACGGCCTGCGCGGCGCGCGGCTGGGCGTGGCGCGGAAGTTTTTCGAGATCGGCCCGGACGTGACGCGGCTCATAGAAAGCTGCCTGAAGGAGATGAAGGGGCTGGGGGCGGTGTTGGTGGACCCGGCGGACCTGCCCCCGCCCGGCAAGCTGGACGAGGCGGAAAACGTGGTGCTGCAATACGAGTTCAAGAACGACCTGAACGCCTACCTGGAGACGCGCGGAGGCGGCCTGACGCTGGCGAAGCTGATCCAGTTCAACGAAGAGCACCGACGGGAGGAGATGCCGTACTTCGAGCAGGAGATCTTCGTGGATTCGCAGAAGCGCGGACCTCTGACCGATGCGGCGTACCGCAAGGCGCTCGAGACGGGCCACCGGCTGGCGCGCGCGGAAGGGATCGACGCGGTGCTGAAGAAGCACCAGGTGCAAGCGATAGTAGCGCCGACGGCGGGGCCGGCGTGGCTGATCGACTGGGTGGACGGCGACCACTTTACGGGCGGCTGCTCGACGCCGGCGGCGGTGGCCGGGTACCCGCACATCACCGTCCCGGCGGGATTCGTGCACGGGCTGCCGGTGGGAATTTCGTTCTTCGGCGCGGCCTGGAGCGAACCCGTGCTGCTGAAGCTGGCGTATGCGTTCGAGCAGGCGACGAAGGCGCGGAAGCCGCCGCGGTTGTTGAAGACCGTGGAGTTCTGACAAGGCCGGTGCGCGTTAGTCAGGTCAGTTTTTGCGGGTTAGTTCCTGGTTGGGCTTGAATTCGCCGCCACTAAGGATGATACCGAGCACTTCCTTCGAACGCGAGTTGTAAGCGCCTTGTTTTTCCGGCGTTATGTTGTTGTGGTCGGAGTCGGCCATGGCGACGGCTTCCGTGGGGCCCGGTATTTGATCGATGGCTGTCCAGATACCGGCCGGCGGGGCGATGGTGTCTATGAACCCTATCGCGGCCAAAACCGGGGCTTTGATGCGAGAGGCGAAATTCACGGTGTCGAAGTAGAGAGCCGTTTCCATGACTCTGGAATTCGATGAGTCCCAGTACGGGTAACCCGCCTTGCGGCCGTGCAGATCGCCGTTGGAATCGGCGCCGGAAGGCTCGTTCACGATGACGGCAGTTACTTTGGGATTGAGGGCAGCGGCGGCGAGACTTTGCTGGCCTCCCATGCTGGTACCCATGACCACGATGCTTTTGCCGTCCCAGTCCGGGCGGCTCGCGATGTAATCTATGGCGCGCGCGTCGCGGAGGTACATATTCAGAAAGTAGGAGGTGTCCCGGCTGGTGTCACCAATCGAGTAGTAAGTTGTGCTTACCCCGGCAGCATTGGTGGGCGGGATATCGTGTGAGTCCACGTCGAAGGCCAGCCAGCCTTGCTCAGCGCGATCGGTGACCGTGGCGGGCTGGAGGGCATACACGCCGGCATACTGGAAGATGATCAGGGCAGGGAACTTTCCTTCGCGGGAGGGTCTTGCGAGGTAACCCTGAACGTGGGAGCCGAGGCTGTCGAGCTTTACGGTGTACAGGTCCACGCCGGGCTGGCTGGCCGGCGTGGGGGCGAGGACGGGGTTGATCGGAATTTCGCCAAGCGCCTTCAGGCGGGCGTCCCAGAAGGCATCAAAATCGGCGGGGCGGGGAACGGATGGTTGTAACTTCGCGGGCGCAATCGCGGCGCCGAGATGAATCGGGACGCTTGGGGGCTCCGCCATGGGCGATGCATGGGGGGTAACTTCGACGTAGAGCATGGCCGGTTCGTTGAGCGTGGTCTCAATCGTGGCGCTGCCGGAGGCTAAATCGAGGGAGCCCATTTTGATGATGGCGGAGTTGTTGGTCTTGATGATGTAGGTATAAGTGCGAATAGGGGCGGCTGGAACCTGCGGCAGGGTTAGGGTCCAGCCGGCTTTTTCGCCGGCCTGGTAGATCCCGCTCTCGTGAAACGGTCGGAAGCTCAACTGCTGGGCGCCGGCGGGCGGCGCGCCGAGGACCAGGGCCATGCCGGCGGCGCACAGATAGAATGGGATGCGGAGATAGCGGCGGTTCATATGGGTAAGCGGCTACGCAACAGAATATCATCACTCTCAAGCAGGGTTGGGCTGGCCTTGCTTCTAGAGGTTGCGTGCCTGCGGGGCCAGCACTCGCCTTCTGTTCCCGCCGATCAACCGGTTGCGCGAAGCGACCGGAACTCTTTGCTGGCCCATGCCCAGTTATTAGACAAGGCCAGGAAGGGCGGCATCGACATTTATTTCGAGGGCGACTCGATTACCAGGCGGTGGGGGGCGACCGATTATCCGGAGTTGCTGGCCAATTGGAACAAAAACTTCTTCGGCTGGAACGCGGCCGATTTCGGATGGGGCGCCGACCAGACGCAGAACATCCTCTGGCGTCTCAAGCATGGGGAACTGGATGGAGTCTATCCGAAGATCATCGTGCTGCTCGCGGGTACGAATAACGTCGGCAACACCGTGCCCCCCGAGGGCGATGAGGGCAAGGTGGCGGACGTCACCAGGGGCATTCAGGCGATCCTGCACGTCATGCAGGCAAAGGCGCCGGACGCGACGGTCGTCGTGACGGGAATCTTCCCGCGCAACGACAATATGGCGGTGCTGCCCACGATCGGTAGAATAAACGCCAATCTGGCCCGGCTTGCCGACGGCAAGAAGATCCGGTATCTCAACGTCAACGGCAAGCTGGCGGACCAGGACGGCAGGCTGTTCGACGGAATGATGAACGATGGCGACAGACTTCATCCTACGGTGAAGGGGTATCAGGCCTGGGCGGACGGGTTGAAGCCCATCTTCAGCGAATTGCTCGGCCCACCTGCAAAGGAGGACCACGCGCCGCCGCCTACGGGCGACCCGAGCGCGCGGCGATGAACGATTCCGGGCTGCTACTCGGCACGAAGCGCCGATGCCGGATCGATACGCGCGGCGCGCAGCGTCGCCGGAGCGGCGGCCATCGCGGCCAGCAACGCGACCAGCAGCACGACCGATACGAGGGCGGCGGGCTCCCAGGGGCGAACCTCGTACAAGACCTGGCGGATCCAGACGGTTGCCGCCGCCCAGGCGCACAGACCCAGGGCGAGACCGGCGGCGGTCAACCGCAACGCTGCGCCGCAATACAAGACGACGATGCGCGCCGGATGTGCTCCCAAGGCGATGCGCACTCCGACCTCCCGGGTGCGGGACTTGACGGCATAATCGAGCGCGCCATAGAGACCGATACCGGCCAGCAGTCCGGCAGTGGCGGCGAACAGCGTGGAGAGCAGTGCCAGGAGACGCCCCTGCCAGAGCGACGCTTCGACCTCCTGGCGCAAGGTCCGCACTTCGATGAGCGGCAATTCCGGGTCGAGAGAGCGCAACATTTCCCGCACGGGCGCAACCATGGTTTCGGGGCGTTGCCCGGTTCGCACATGGAGGATGAAAGCGGTGTCGAAGCCATCGACTACGGGGCGGTAGACGGTGGGGGGAACCGGTTCGCGAAGGGAGCGGTATTTGGCATCGGTGACGACGCCGACGATTTCGTCGTCGGCGTTGGCGATGCCGCCGGCGCCGGGGAATCCGATGCGCTGGCCGACCGGGTTCCTGCCGGGGAAGAACCGCGCGGCGAATGTGAGATTGACGATCGCCTTGCGCGGCGTGCCGCGATTGTGGTCGAACCACGTGAAATCGCGGCCGGCAAGAAGGTGCATGCCCATGGATTCGAAGTAACCGGGCGTGACATCGTTCAAGCTGCTGTTGAGGAAGTCGGCCGCGTCGATGGGAGCCCCGGCGGCTCCGAATGTGGCTTTCACGCCCGTGCCGCGCATGAGGGCACGCGAGGCCAGGCTAACGGCGGCAGCACCCGGCATCGTGCCCGCCCGCGAAAGCAGCGTCTTGCTCAGGAGGCGGCTTTGCGCGGCGGCGTAGCCCCCGATGCCCGGGTCGATGGTAAAGGTTACGATGCGATCGCGATCGAACCCTGGATCAATGGACCGGATGCGCTCGAGCGCGCCGGCCAGCAGAGCCGCTCCCATCAGGACGACGGTGCAGAGGGCCACCTGCGCGGTGACCACCAGGTTGCCCGCCAGGGCACGCCGCGTTGCGGTGCGGCCGGTGACGGCGCCGAGGAGGTCGGCGCGTGCACACCGCAATGCCGGCCACAGGGCGAACAATACCGCGCTCAGAACGGTGGCGCCCACGGCGAACGCCAGCACGCGGAGGTCGATGGCCAGGTGCATGGCGAGCGGTTGGAGGACCGCGGCGCGATCGCGGACCGGCGGCAGACCGCGAATCAGAAGAGGCAGGGAGGCAATGGCGAGCAGGACGCCGGCAATGCCTCCGGCGAGGGCCAGCGGCAGGCCCTCCGCGAGGAACTGGCGCACGATGCGGCCGGGGCTCGCTCCCAAGGCAAGGCGCACGCCGATTTCCTGGGCGCGGCCGGCGGAGCGTGCCAGCAGCAGACCGGCAACGTTGGCGCAGGCCATGAGCAGCAGCAGCGCGACGCCCGCCATCAGCACTTCCAGGCCGCGGGAGAATTGCGCGCGCAACGGAGAAACCCCGTTGACGATCGATTCCAGACGAAGGCGGGAATGGATGGCGCCGGCGGCCGGGGCCGTTCCTGGCGCCGGCGGAAAGATGCGATCGAGCTCGTCCCGCAAGCGCCCGAAGATCTGCGCGAAAAGCGGCCGCGCGGCAGGATTCATTTCGTCGTTCGGCCGGACGAGAGCGCGATCGACAGCCGCGGGAACGCGGATATCGGGGCTGGTCTCGACCGCCAGGCCGTTGAACCCCTCGGGTGAGACGCCCACCACGGTGAACGGGTGCCCGCCGAGAACGATGCTCCGGCCCAGAGCCGAGGGATCTCCGCCGAACCGCCTTTGCCAGAAGCCGTAGCCGAGCACGGCATTCCTGGCGCGCGTGCGTTCATCCTCCGCGGTGAGCACGCGGCCGAGGCAGGCGTGCACCCCCAGAGACGAGAAGAAGTTAGGCGAGACCAGGTGGACGCGCACTCGTTCCGTGGACGGGCCATAGCGGAAGGCCACGTCCGCTTCGCCCTGACAGACGACCGCGGAGAAGTCCCGATCGAGCGCAGCCGCGGCATCGCAGAGATTGTAGGGGAGGCTCCAGGTGACGAAGTCATGGGGATGGACCTCGACCAGGCGAACCAGGTTCTCGGGATGCGGCACGGGGAGCGGGCGGAGCAACAGAGCGTCGACGACGCTGAAGATCAGGGTGTTGGCGGCGATGCCGGCCGCCAGGAGCAAGGTTGCGGTGACGGCAAAGACGGGGCTCCTGGCCAGGAGGCGAACGGCGAAGCGGACGTCGGCAAGAAACGCGGACATCGATCCTTTCACACCCCGCCGCACCCTTCCGCAGGGATCGCAAACACGCGCTGCGACAGCTTGTGCACCGCGCCATCCCTGGCGACGCGATAGCGGAGGTCGAAGCACGCGCCTGGCTGCACGGACGTTCCGCGGCGGGTACCGTCGGTGTGACCGTGGAGCTGCACCTCAACCTGGCGGGCGTCGAGCCAGCGAATGGCGTGGCAGTACGAGTGAGGGGCGGTGTTCCGGCCCGGCACGAAACGGGCCGCTTCCGCGTCGGCGGCAAGAATCCGGCTGCGCACGTCAAGCCGGCCGAGCGTTTTCACGTCGTAGATGTAGGCCATCTCGAGATCGCTCACGGCGCGATCGTTGGCGATGAAAGCGGCGCTATCGGGGGACCACGCTAGAGTGAGTGTTTGTAACGTTACTTCGAACACCATCCTGCGCCGGTGCGTGCGCGTGTCTTCCAGCCAGAGCTGCGGCGCCTTTTCGCTGCCGGTAAGAGCGTAAGCTCCATCGGGCGAGACAAGCGGGCTTGCGGGACCAAGCGGCGGTCCGAGGGGAGCGCTCCGCTGCTGTCCCGCGGCCTGCGAGACAGCCGTGACCGCGATCAAGCAAGCGGCGCGCAAATCCATGTCGAACATGATATAGCGGCCCGGTAAGGAGCACAATCGCGCCGCGGGAGAGATGGGAGAGACTGCCGGGAAGGCGGTCATCTCACGCAAGACATCGGCCTCGTTCGATAGAAACCCGTAGGGGCTTGCCTGCCGCCAGTCGAACTACCCGCGCGGACGGCAGGCCGACCCGGATCGATCCCGCGGTAGCACTGCACCTGGCAGGCGCTGTCGTAGATTCGCGGTGGGCCGCAGACATAACCCTAGGTGAGGGAAGCGAGCGCGTGTTCGTCGAAGCCGAGCACGATGCGGGCGCCCTTGACCAGGATGGGGCGCCGGATGAGGTTGGGGTATTCGGACATGAGCCGCAGGGCTTCGTCGCGGGGCGGGGGAGAGGCGCTCATGTTGCGCTCACGGTAGAGCTCGTTGCGCGGGTTCAAAAAGAGGCGGTAGTCGCGCTTCCCGATGAGCTGGTCGAGTTCGTCGACCGAGAGGCCTCGGGAGAGATCGACCTCCTCGAAGGCGGCGCCTTTTTCGCGAAGCAAACTCTTCGCTTTGCGGCAGGACGTTCAAGTGGGTTTGAGATAGAGTTTCATAGCCAGGCAAGATCCTTGTAGCGTTCGCCGGTGAGGTGCAGGAAGAGCGGCTCCAGGGCGCGGAATTCGCGGCCGCCGCAGGCGATGGCGCCATCGTTGGCCAGCACGGTGACGTCGCCCTGCCAGACCAGCTTGCCGGGGCGGGTGATGATGGCGACCTCCTCGCACAGGCGCTCGACGGTCTCCAGCACGTGGCTGGTCATGAAGACAGTGCGGCCCTGCTCGGTGAAGCGGCGAAGCCATTGCTTCATGAGGGAGACGCCCGCGGGGTCGATGCTTTCGAAGGGCTCGTCGAGGAAGAGCACTTCGGGGGTATGGATGACGGCGGCGGCGAAGGCCACGCGTTTGCGCATG
Source organism: Terriglobia bacterium (assembly GCA_020073615.1). Taxonomy (GTDB): domain Bacteria; phylum Acidobacteriota; class Terriglobia; order Bryobacterales; family Bryobacteraceae; genus JADGNR01. The sequence continues at coordinate 2,314 of JAIQEX010000021.1, read as the reverse complement.
CCGGTGCTGTAGTCGGCCAGGGTCTTGGAGGTGTCGGTGAGCTCGAGGGCATCGAGCAGCTCGGTGACGCGGCTGCGGGTGGTGGCTTCGTCGAGGCCGAACATGCGCGCCACGAAGGCCAGGAACTCGTGCGCGTAGAGCGGGTCGAAGAGTCCCAAGGTTTCGGGCATGACGCCGATGCGGCGCTTGATGGCGGCGTTTTCCGAATCGAAAGGCTGGCCGAGGAGCTCGACCTGGCCGGCGGTGGGGTCGAGCAGGCCGGTAATGCAGCCGATGGTCGTGCTTTTGCCCGAGCCGTTGGGTCCGAGAAAGCCGAACATGGTGCCGGGGCGCACGGTGAGCGACAGGTTCTCGACGGCGGTGACCGTGCCGTACCGTTTCACGAGGCCGGAAATGCGGATAGCGTCTGCGGGGGAATCCATGGATTACGATTTTCCTTCCACGATAGCGAGGAGCTGCTCGCGCCGCACGCGAAACAGGGTGGTGGTGTAGCGCAGCGAAGCGAAATAGAAGGCTGCCGCCAGGACGGAGGCGGGCGGCACGGTCCACCAGTAGACCGGCGACACAGCCGCGGGAAAGGCTTTAGCCAGCAGGCGCGGCGCGAAGAGCATGATCATCATGCCGGCGATGACCACCACGTTGGCGGCGAAGGAGAGGTCGTTGCCGAAGCTGGTGGTGTAGCTGCCGCGGCGGGGCGCGAGCAACGAGACCCACAGGCCGAGGGCGTGAAAGAGGAAGAGGCTGAAGACGCTCGCGCTCACGAGCATGGCCAGCGCGCGGGCATCGAACGGCCCGGGCACGAACAGGCACCAGAGCACGGCGGCCACGGGGATGAGCGCGGAGCTGAGCATCAGGAAGGTGAAACTGCCGGCGCGGAAAGCGGCGGCGGGATCGGTGGGCAGAAGAAGGAAGCGGCGGAAGCCTCCACTCACATAGCCGAACTGGTTGACGGCGAACTGCGCGGTGCCGATACAGCCGAGGATCGCAAAGGCGCTCAAGGCCGCCGGGAAAGTGCTGTGCGGTCCAGCCTGCTTGCCAAAAAAGAAAAGCAGAAAAGCGGCCAGCGGCAGGGCCAGAGGGTAGATGGTGCGGAAGCGATTATTGCGGAAATAAAAGCGCAGCCAATGCGACACCAGAGGAGCATAGCGCTCCGGGAACAGCGCGCCGAGCCGCTCGAAAGGCGAGTTCCAGGTAATGGCGGTGGTCTGCGCGGAGCGGATTTTGGGGGGACGCCGTTCGATCACCACCAGGACGGCGGTGAGCGCCAGCAGCCACGCCAGCAGCACGCCGATGCCGGAGAGGGCCGCGAGATCGAAGTGCGTCATGGCCACGGCGGCGCCGTAGGGCGGGGTGTAGTGGAAGAAGCGGATCACCGTGCGTCCCAGGGCGACGACTATCGGCGACTTCTTTTGGAAGACCGGCTGGAGCAGGGACGGGAGAAATCCGAGGCACATTAACGATGCCAGCAGGACGATGGGGCCGCCCTTTTTGGCCATGAGGCGGTCGACCACGAGTGTCAGCAGGCGGGCGGCCAGGTAGTTGGCAATAAAGAAGAGGACCACGGCGGCCAGGCCGAGCCAGAACGAACCGGCGCCGAACAGGTAGAGTCCGAACGCGAGCCCGAGATCGAGGGCGAGGAACAGGAACCAGAACGGGTCGAGAATGCCGATGACGTGGCGTACCACGCGGCGCTCGCGGGCCTTGATGGGGTAGCGGCGAAGCTCGGTTTCGGCGAAGATGGTGCCGACTCCGAAGCCCAGGACGACGGTGGAAATGAGCGCCTGGAGGCCGACGCCGGTGAGCACGGCGGCGGCCACAAGGGTGCCCTTGCCGGAGCGCACCGCGGTAAGGCCCGCGCCGAACCCTCCGGCGGAGAGCAGGGCGATGATCATCACCAGGAGGATATAGCCGGAGAAGAACAGGGCGATCTTGCCGTTGCGGGTGCGCGTCTTGGCCCACAGCAATTTGTAACGGAGCCGGACGAGTTGGCCGATCAGTTCCAGGTTCATGCGGTGTAGGGGTAGAGGGACAACGATAGCATGTTGAGGAGGCGGGAGGCAGGGGGAGTCTTGTCTCATACAAGATGAGCCTGGAGTGGGGGTGCGTTTCTCATACAAGATGAGCCTGGAGGAGCGATCCGGCATGCTGGGAGTTGATCATCAGCATGCAAGCACCAGAGAAGTTGAGCCTGGAACAGATCCGGGCGTTTTTGGAAGGGAGCAATGAGGTCCGGTTCGAAGGGCGCAACCGGGAGGAGGTATACGGCTGGGTGAACCAGACGTTGCGGCAGCAACACTACGAGGAGCTGAAGCGG
>JAIQEX010000183.1 GCA_020073615.1 Terriglobia bacterium | reverse complement strand
CGCGGACGGCGACGGTGGGTTTTTCGCCGAAAGCGGAACCGAACAGCGTAACCAATTCCGCCGGGGCGACGGTCCCTACAATACAACCAGACCGCCGCACCGTTCGAATGGACCAAGGCTGTGGTCCACCCGACCGGCCCTAAACCAAAATACGCTGATTTGTCCAATTAGGTACTAGTAGTCTTCGGGAGACGTGCAGAGTCAAGGCTACTGCGGTGATGAGGCCACAGATTAGCCTGGTTCGGTGAGAGTGCTCTATGGATATTTCCAGCCTCGAACGTATCGCGAGAAGCCTTGAGGCGTCACTTGATTGCTGGACGACCTGGTTAACCGTTGCCACGCTGCTCGTGGTTATCGGACTCATTCTGGAGTACTGGTATGAGGTTAAGAAACTAGCCACGGAACGACCATTTAAGTGGAGAGCATTCCAGGAACTGGCGGGTGCTGTTCTCGTGACGCTGGGAGTGGCAGGAGAACTGGCGGTGCAGGTGAAGTGGTGAAGTTGTCCTCAATCGAGACAGGGATTCGGAATGTTAACCACACCATCGAGGCGTCCCTGAACAAGGAGGCCGGGGATGCCAGGAGAGAAGCGGCCGAAGTGAATGAGCGCGCCGCCAAAATATTGGCCAGGATAGCGGACCGTGATCTCAACCTCGACCAGCAGAGACCGATAGCCACCGTACTGCGGCGGTTCTCCGGCCGCATGGTGCTGCTTCGTTCATACCCAGGGGACGGGGAAGCGAAACGGCTTGGCCTTGAGATCAAAACGTCCCTGGAGTTGGCAAACATCCGTGCTGAGGACCAGCTTGAGAATTGGTTGAACAACGGTCCGCTGGTTTTCGGGATACAAGTAGAGTGCGCGCAGACAGAGGGGAAGCCCGAAGAACAGCGGGACTTCGCCAACGCGATGATCACGGCTCTGTCGGGTAGCGGAAATCTGTCCGTCCGTCCTTGGTCTGAATTCGGCTGCCCGTTTGAGGGGTACACCGAAATCGACATTGGCATCAAGCCAGCGATACTTGCCAAGTAGCCGGTGGTCCCGGTCGGGTTTTCAGGGGGGCGTAGGGGTGCAGGGACGAGCCATTGAAGCGCCAAAAAAGCGATCAACGCACTTTTAGCGCACCACCCGCCGCCCGGGTCCAGGAAGCTTCGGCATGCGATAACAATTATGGCGCACGCGGCAGCGAACCGCGCGTCGAACGCAACGCTATCTTATGTGGTGCAATGGATCAGAGGCCAATGTCCTTCATTCACGACGATTTCCTTTTGCGCACCAAGACCGCGCGGCGGCTCTATCACCAGTACGCCGAACACGAGCCGATTCTGGACTACCATTGCCATCTTCCGCCGCAGCATGTGGCCGCCAACCGGCGTTTTGCGAACCTCTTCGAGATCTGGCTCGAAGGAGACCACTACAAGTGGCGCGCCATGCGGGCCAACGGCGTCGACGAGGCATACTGCACGGGCGACAAGCCGCCGTATGAGAAATTCCTGGCGTGGGCGCGCACCGTGCCTTACACCCTGCGCAACCCGCTCTATCACTGGACGCACCTGGAGCTGAAGCGCTATTTCGGCGTCGACGAGCTGCTCGACGAAGCCAGCGCGCCGCGCATCTGGGAGCGCGCCAACGCCCTGCTGGCGGAAGACGGGCTGCGCGCCCACGGCATCCTGCGGAAATTCTGCGTGAAGGCCGTCTGCACCACCGACGATCCCACTTCCGACCTGGCGTGGCACCGGGCCATCGCGGCTTCCGCGCTCGAAACCAAAGTGTTCCCGGCCTTCCGTCCGGACCCGGCGTTGAATGTCCATGTCCCCGAGGTGCTCAACCCGTGGGTCGAGCGCCTGCAAGCCGCCAGCAACACGCACATCGGAACGCTCACGGATTTTGTCGATGCCCTGCGCCGGCGCCACGACTACTTCCACCAGATGGGCGGCCGCCTCTCCGATCACGGACTCAACCATGCGTACGGCGAGCTTTGCACCGAGGAGGAGGCCGCGCGCATCTTCGGCCGGGCGCGCGGCGGACACGCCGCCACCCCCGAGGAACACGGGCGCTTCGCCAGCTACATGATGCTGGTGTTCGGACGCCTGGATGCCGAAAAGGGGTGGACCAAGCAGCTTCACCTGGGCGCGTGGCGCAACGCCAACACGCGCCGCTATCGCGAGCTCGGACCGGATTGCGGCTTCGATTCCATCGGCGACTGGCCGCAGGCCGAAGCGCTGGGCTTCTACCTGGACCGCCTCGACCAGGAGAACGCGCTGCCCAAGATCGTCCTCTACAACCTCAATCCCGCCGATAACTACGTGCTCGCCACCATGATCGGCAATTTCCAGGATGGCGCCATCGCCGGCAAGATTCAGTTCGGCAGCGGCTGGTGGTTTCTGGATCAGAAGGAAGCCATGCAATGGCAGATGAATGCGCTCTCCAATTGCGGTCTGATCTCCCGGTTCCTGGGTATGCTGACGGATTCGCGCTCCTTTATGTCCTACCCGCGCCACGAGTACTTCCGGCGCGTGCTGTGCGACCTGTTCGGAACCGATATCGAAGCCGGAGAGATTCCCGGCGAGGAGCTTGCCGGTCCCATGATTCGCGACATCTGCTATGGAAACGCCCGGCGGTTTCTGGGGCTGGACGTGGGGTAGCTTGCCATGACCGCGCCGGCTACCGGGCGGGCGGGCCGTTCGCCGGCTGAGTCGCGGCGGCCGCCGCTGCGCCGCTGGCCGGGGCTGCGGAGTTGCCGGATACCAGCGCCGTGTTGGCGGTGCCCCAAATGGCCGAGACGCCGCCTGAAACATGAATAAAGATCGCCAGGCCGATCAGCGCGATCAGGGCCGTAATCAGGCAGTATTCCGCCAGGTCCTGGCCACGCTCGTCTCCGCGCAGGAGCCGCAGGATCGACCGCAGATGGTTTCCGACCCCCATGACAATAGTTTCGGCGCAGGGCCTTTGGTCGACTACGATGCCTTTGGATATGCCTTTTTCAGTGAAAGATTGCAGTATTGCGGGAGGCGGGCTAATGTTGGAAGGGGCCACCGCCGATAAGGAATTAGGAGGAAAATGTCACCACCGACCACCAGTCTGGGCGACAGCGGCCACGGGTTGCAGGGCATCGACACCGTATGGGACCTGCCGCCGCTCATTCTGCACCCTTTTAACGAGCGGGTTCCGCCGTCCGCTTTGTTGGAAAATTCCAAGGCGGCTCTCATGCTCTCCGGCCTGATTCCGAGCGACGGATCGGACCCGGAAGATCTCAAGCGCCGGCTGATGGCCGGACGCTACGCCGAAATCCGGATGCTCTTTTATCTCGGGAAAGACGTGTTCCGGTGGCTCGATCAATCGGTCGAGTGCGTCGCCAACGTGCCCGTACTGCAAGACGTGGATCTCCGTCCGCAAAGCTTCGCCGGCCTCCTGACGGCCAATCCGCCGGAACCGGTGAAGGAGAAGCTCGTCCGGTGGGGCGTGGCCGACTATGTGGCGGTTTTCTCGCGCGCCATCGGCTTAAACGCGCTGTTTATCGAGCCCCCCTCCTTCGACAAGCTCGCCGAGCAGTTCCTGCGCAACTATCACCGGTATGCGGACGCCATGTACCGGTGTTACATGGATTCCCAGCCGCATTGCGTTATCGGGCCCCGGAATTTCCACTTTGAGCTCTACGCCTCCGGAGAATACTCGCGGCTGCTCGAATCGGAGTGGGATCGAAGCTAAGGACGCTACACCGTCCGGCAATCCGGCAGGGTTGCCTGCGGAGAACCGGACCGTTGACCCACCCGGCCAAGTCGCGCGGGGCGCCGCCACGGCGTTGCGCAGCCGCTCTTGCCGCAGACGGTCCCGCACGGGCGCTCCCGCGCTTCCCGCGCACTCGCTGAGGTAGGGCCCCACCGCTGCCTGCGCCTGCTTCTGCCGCGTCTCTTCCAGCCGGAGCTCCCGTAATACCAGGAATGTTGGGCCAAATCGGGTGAACTCGGGACCGCACTCCTTACGCTCAGAACCCCTGAAGAGAACGCCGCGCCTCTGGCCGGTCACACCGCCCGGGAACTGCCGCGTGACGGCCGGGGGGACATCTGTACGCTTATAATGAGATAGAAAGCCATGCCCATTTACGAATACAGTTGCCAGGATTGCGGGACGAAGTTTGAGAAGCTGGTGCGGCGCCCCGCCGATGTGCCGGAGGTTGTCTGCCCTTCGTGCGGACGGAAGCACCTGAAGGAGGAGTTCTCGACCTTCGCCGCACATGCCAACGGCGGCCCGAGACCGGCGTCGGCGCCGGTCTGCCCCAGCGGGGGATGCAGCAATCCCGGCATGTGCGGCATGAATTTCGACTGATCCGAGGCCGGGCTGGCGCCCCGCTACTGTTCCACGGGGACAAAAACGATGGTACCCGGGCCGGCCGCCGCGTCCAGCAGCCACAACGGCGCGGGGCCGAGCTCATTCAGGCGGAACAGGCCGCCCATCGCCACCAGTGCCTCCGGCGAGCAATCGCATGGAATCACGCCGCGTGCCGCTGTTGCCAGATCGAATGCGGCCACGGACCGGGCTTGTGCGCTGGCCACGAACAGCCGGCGGCCATCCGTCGAGAAGGCTAACCCCGCGGCGCCGGCAATGGCATCGTCCGGCGCGGAGATCGCCTGGCGGCCGGCCGCGCCCGCCACATCGCGGAAGAGCACCACGCCCGCATCCGCATCCACCACGGCCGCGTCATGGCCCGCCGGCGCGAAGGCTGCCAGGGCGTGCGGGCCGGCCTCCATCAATGCGCGATTGCCGCCGCCGGCATCGAGTACGCGGACTTCGCCGGCGGCGATGGCCACCAGCAGCGTCCCATCGTCGCTGATCGCCAGCGCGGGCCGGACGGTGCGCGGGGGCCGGCCGCGGCGAGTGGCCAGCCCTCGGGCGGCGCCGAGCGAGAACCCGCCCGCCGCCACCGGAGCATCGGGCAATCCCGTAATCGTTTGCACCGCGCCGCCGGCGTAGTACAAGGCCGCGGCGCTTCCCGACGGGCTGAACGCCACGCGATCGGGCAAACCCGGCCGGCCGGCCCACGCGCGCTCCGTGGCGGCGCCCGCCGCGAGTCGAAATATGTGGAGCGACCCATCGGCGCCCGCCACCAGGGCGGCGTCCTGACGGGGTGCGACCCAGACCGACGACGCAGCGAGGCCGAACTCCACCGGGCCGCCCAGGAGCGACGCCCCCGGGATGCCGAGGATGGGGCGCAGCGCGCCGCGGGCGGCATCGAACACGTATCCCGAGACCGGACCGGCGATGCGGCCCTGCTGGCCGGGCAGCAGAGAGGCCGCCGGAGCCAGCAGAATGAGGACCCGCCAGAAGTGCGCGCTCATGGAGTTCACCTCGGAGGGCCCACCGTGCCGGTGCCGGGCGCAATCGTGACGCCGGGGACGGGCGGGGGACTGGCATTGCCGCTTCCGGAACGGGTGGCGATAATGGCGCCGCCTGCGGCCGCCCCCGCCACTGCCGCAAGGATGATGATCAGCTTGGTGGAAATGCCCGCCCCCGCGGCCGCTCCGGCGCCAGCGGCAGCCGCATTGGTCTGGCCGATCTGGGTGTTGGCTGTGGAGCCGCGATACGAGGCGGTCACATGGATCTGAAACTGTCCACTGACGCCATTGGGACGCAAACCAGTGGCCACGGCGCGGCCTTGATTGTCGGTGATTACGGTGAGCGTTCTGGCGCCCTCGGCGAATGTCCCGCCCGCCCCCTCGGAGGGCAGCGCGAACACCACCACGGCTCCCGCCACCGGCTTGTGGTTTTCATCCTCCACCTGCACGATGGGCGCGCGCGCGGTCCGCTGCCGGATGTTATTGATGGCGCCATCGCCCTCCACAATCACCAGGTTGAGCTGACGCGGGGCGTCCTGGGCCGGCATGAGGCCGGGGAACGGCAGCGCAATCAGCACCGCCAGAAGCACAGACAGCCGGCGCATGGCAACCTCCGAGCCCCCATTATGTCACAGGCGCCCGCCACGGGATGCCCCATTGTCTACCGCCGCAGAGGGTCTTCGATCCACGGCGGCGTGGCCTCGATCAGGCGGCCCAGCTCGGGCTCCAGCTCTTCCATCTTGCGCTTCATCTCCCAGGCGATCTCGCGGTAGCTGAAGTGGCCCTTGACCCCGCTGCGCAGGCGGGAGATGTACTCGGCTTCGGCGAAATCCATCTTGAACAGAAAACGCGAGCGCGCCGCAAACGGCAGCAGGTAGTGCGCGGCGGGAGCCGGAAGGCGGCGCATAGCCGCAAACGCGCTGCGCACGGCGGACTCGTAGAATTCGGCGGCGCCAGCTTCGGCGATCAGTGGCGGCGTCTCGAATCCCAGGCGGCCGGAGTACGACTGGCGGAACTTCTGGCAGCGGCGATGGCGGTGCAGATCGCGATACGCCCCGATGTCGATGGCAAAATCGTAAGCGTAGAGGCCGCCGCGGAACCCAGCCAGGATCTCGTCGCGGCGCGTGCGCGAACCGAGCGCCAGGTCCATCACCTCGGCACGGCGCGGCGGACTCCACTGACAGGCGATCTCGTAGAGCTCGCGGAACGGACGGTCGGTCACGGGGTAAAGCAGGGTGGCGGCGATATCGGCGGGAACGTTCGCGGGCCTTATGAGGTCCACACGCTCGGGCGCGGCGCCGGACGGGGCAGGCAGGTTTTCGGCGGCCCAGCGCCCCAGGTCGGCGCGTGCACGGGCGGTATGCTCGTCGGCATCGGCATGGCGCGCCAGCGTGGGGGCGAGCGGTTCCTGGGCGGCGCTGGCGTCCCAGCGGCATGCCGGCTCGGCGGCGCAGGCCTGCGCCATCTCCTCGCCCAGCTCGCGCAGCTCCGCATATTCGGAAGCCTTCAGGCGGCGAATCTGCTTTTCCAGGGTCCGGATGCTGCTCACCTGGCCGACGTTGGTGGGCACGCCCCAGAACAGCAGGTAACGCGCCACATCGAAGGCGCGCGCCGCGAGGTTGCGCTGGTAGGCGTCGGGCTTCATGTCTTCGGGCCGCGGCAGGCGCGCCGCGAGGCACTCAAACGCCAGGTCCTTCACCTTGCCGTAGGCGGCGAGCAGCTTTTCCCCCGCCACCTGGTATTCCGCCATGCTGGCGCCGGCCAGTTCGGGCGGAGTCACGAAGCCGGAACGTGAAAAGTCCTGGTAGCGCGACGATTTGGCCTGGCCGTCCCACAGCGGCTCCTCTTCGATTTCCGTGGCGGCCAGCTCCGAGACGCCTTCGAAGCACAGGACGGCATGGCCGAGATCGGCGATGGAGGCGTGGCCGTACTGGAAGTAGAAGCTCTCCAGGAATTTTTGCGAATCGTGGCGGCGCACCCATTCCACGGAGTCGTGGATAGAGTCGGGCGAGCGGCTGTACCGCGCCAGGGCGTAGGCGCTCTTTTCCGGCGGCATGGGCGCCACGGTGATGACGCGTTTGTGGGAAGTCAAAACGCTATGATAGCGGACGATGCAGATGCGAATCCAGAAAATACACGCCGCGGCGATGCTTCCGTCCTACGCGCACGGACCCGAGGAGGACGCCGGCATGGATCTGCGCGCGGTGGAGGACACCACCCTGGAGCCGGGCGTACCGCGCCTGGTGCCGACGGGCCTGACCATCGAGGTGCCCGCGGGCTACGAAGCGCAAGTGCGTCCGCGCAGCGGGCTGGCCCTGCAGAACGCCATCACCATGCCCAATGCGCCGGGCACCATCGACCCGGGGTATCGCGGCGAGATCCGCGTGATCCTGCTCAACCTGGGGCGCGCGCCCTACACGGTCCGCGCGGGAGACCGCATCGCGCAGATGATCGTGGCCCGCTATGAGGCGGTGGAGTGGGTGGAGGGCGGCCTGACCGATTCGCGCCGGGGAGCGGGCGGGTTTGGATCGTCGGGACGGTGAAGGGCGCGGCGGCGGTACCCGGGATCGCCCGAACATTCTCCCGCTGCTTGATCGCCGGTTGGTCTTCCACGTTCAGGTAATGGAAGCGTGCCGCGATAACCGTCCACGATGCCGCTGTCCAGGGCGGTAGTCAAATCTACCCGTCGGCGACTACTCGCTCATGTGGATTGCTTCCGGCTTGGCGACGATCCGCTCCGGAACGGCCGCGCCTACCCACTCGTCAACCGCCCGAATGACAGCAGCACTTATCGTACAGCCCATGACAGGACGATTCGAATCCTCCGAACCAGATTGGCGTTCAGAAAGGCAATAGTCGCTCGCTACCGGATGCGCCTGGAAGCCGCCATATCGCCCCAGGCACAATCAATCTCGGCTCGGGGCCGTCCGCCGGATCGCATACGAGGCGCCAGAATTCGGCCGGGCGGCCCATTCCATCACCAACTAGCGCCGTGAGCGTCTAAAAAGGACATGTGGTCCGCCAACCTGCGATATACTTTTCGCGCTTTCCGAAAAAGCCCGACGTTCGTTTCGATTGCCGTGTTCTCGCTGGCGCTGGGGATTGGCGCCAACACCGCGATCTTCAGCCTGTTGGACCGGGTGATGCTGCGTTCGCTGCCCGTCAAGCACCCTGAGCAGTTGGTGCTGTTCACGGCGAACGGACCGCGCCGCGGTTCGGTGAATACGAACTACGGCGACACCTTCACATTCTCCTATCCGATGTACCTGGATTTCCGCGACCGCGCACCGGAGTTGGACGGTGTCCTAGCCTGGTTCACTATCGGCGCAAGCCTCTCGACGGGCGGACAGACGGATCGCGTTCCCGCCGTTCTGGTCTCCGGCAACTTCTTTCCTATACTTGGGATCCGCACCGCGATCGGCCGCCCCATTGTGCCGGACGATGCGCGAACGAAGGGCGCCAACGCGGTGGCGGTGTTGAGCTATGGATTCTGGCAGCAGCGCTTCGGCGGCGATCCCGCGGTGCTCAACCGGCAGGTCTCCGTCAACGGCCAATCGTTTACTGTCGTGGGTGTGGCGGAAAAGGGTTTCAACGGGGTGGCAATCGGTGAGGATCCGACGCTGTTCATTCCGGTAACGATGAAGCCGCAAGTGATGGTCGGACCCGACGACCTGGGCGTGCGCCGCAGCATGTGGCTGAACATCATGGGTCGTCTCAAACCGCGCGTATCACGGGCGAGCGCGGAGGCGGCGCTGAATGTCTTCTGGAAGCCGATCTTGCAGGACGAACTGGATCAGATGACCAGCGGCTCGCCGCAGTTCCGCCGGAACTTCCTCAATCGCCACCTCACGCTGGGCGATGCGGCGAACGGTGTTTCAATGCTGCGGATGATGTTCGCGCAGCCGATTACGGTACTGATGGCCCTGGTGGGCCTTGTGCTCTTGATCGCCTGCGCCAACGTCGCGAATCTGCAGATCGCGCGGGCGATGGGGAGGGCGAGGGAGATCGCGATCCGTTTGGCAGTAGGGGCGACGCGCGGCAATATCGTGCGGCAGATTCTGCTCGAAAACCTGATTCTGGCGGCGGCGGGTGGCGCACTCGGCGTGGTGTTCTCGATTTGGGGCGGGAACGGGCTGCTGGCGTTTTTGCCGTTCGGCGAATTGACCGCGACAATCACCGCCGACCCGGACTGGCGGATTCTCGCGTTCACCGCGACCGTGTCGCTGGCGAGCGGAGTCGCTTTCGGACTGGCGCCGGCGTTCCAGACCACCAACCCCGACCTCGCATCGACGATGAAAGCGCAGGCAGGTACGCTGACCTCGGGCGGGTCGGCGGCTTTCTTGCGCAAGGGCCTCGTGGTGGCTCAGATGGCGCTTTCGCTGCTTCTGCTGGCCGGTGCGGGCCTGTTCCTGCGCAGCATGGGAAACCTTCGCCACATCGATCTCGGCTTCCGGCCGGACCACCTGATGTTGTTCCGGATTGAGCCTTCGCTGAGCGGCTACCAGGGGCAGCGGGCCATCGCTATGATGGATACGCTGCGCCAGCAGGTCGCCGCCTTGCCAGGCGTGCGAGCCGTAGCCATGACGCAAACGCCGGTTCTCGTGGGGTCGAGTTGGAAGTCCGGGGTGACGGTGCCCGGGTACCAACCCAAGGAGGGAGAGGACGCGCCTAACGTGGATTCTGTCGGCCCGGGCTATTTCGGGGCGATGGGAATGCCATTGGTGGCGGGCCGCGATCTTCAGAGTTCGGATGACGCAGCGGCGCCGCGCGTGGCCGTGGTCAACGAGACATTCGCGAGGTATTACTACGGCGATGCCAACCCGATCGGCCGCAGTTTCTACTTCGTGGGCGATGCCTCCAAGGCACCGGTGCAGATTGTGGGTGTAGCGAAGGACGGAAAATACGCCGACGTCAAAGAGGAAAAGCAGCGGTTCGCGTTCTGTCCCTACGCCCAGCGGTACATTGCGCTACTCGGCGGCATGTCGTTCTTTGTGCGCACCGCGGCAGACCCGTCTTTAATTGCTCCGGCGCTGCGAGAGGCCGTGCACGAGATGGATGCCAACTTGCCGGTTACCGGCTTGCGAACTATGGAACACCAAGTGGATGAAAACCTGTTCGCGGAGCGGATCGTCTCCCTGCTGTCGGTGTTCTTCGGCTTGCTGGCGACGGTGCTGGCGGCGATCGGGCTGTACGGTGTCATGTCGTATGCGGTGACGCGGCGAACACCGGAAATCGGAGTGCGGCTGGCGTTGGGGGCGAATCCGACGGACGTGTTGCGGCTGATTTTGCGAGAGGTCGCGCTACTGGCGGCCGCCGGAATCGCGATTGCGGCGCCGCTCTATTTTCCTTTGGCGAAGTTGGCGAAATCGCTGCTGTTCGGGGTTGCGCCTGACGATACGGAGGTGCTGGCCGGAGCGGCGATAGTGTTGGCGCTGACTGCACTGGCCGCCGGATATCTGCCGGCCGCGCGCGCCGCGAGGGTCGATCCGCTCGTGGCGTTGCGGAACGAGTGACGTCGTTTTTGGGCGCAAGCGCCCGGAGCATCGCCGCAAGTATCTCCAAGCAAGGGGCGGGCAGTCGGATTGCGATGCTGAACCGCACTAGTATCTAATTGCACAAGTCAGCGTATTTCGGTTTAGGGCCGGTCGGGTGGACCACAGCCTTGGTCCATTCGAACGGTGCGGCGGTCTTGTTGTACGCTTTGACGAACTTGTCAATCGCCTCCCGCAATTGCTTTGGCGACGTGAAACTCACGCCCCGGAGGGCCTGTTCGCCTAGGATGCTGAACCAACATTCCACTTGATTCAACCACGAGGAATAGGTTGGGGT
>JAIQEX010000252.1 GCA_020073615.1 Terriglobia bacterium | reverse complement strand
CCCGCCGGGGAGCCCCCGGCTCCTCGTGCGGCGCCCAGGATCGGCCGCAATGATTATTGCCCTTGCGGGAGTGGCAAGAACTTCAAGAACTGCTGTGCAACCTCTTGAGCCCATGGAAGCGAAATCACTGGATCATGCAAATCGCGGAACCCAAGGCTGACTGACGGCTGGAACTCGGTACTCTCAAGTGCATAGCAAAGGGCTTCGAAGACTTGTACAGCAGCCGTTGGCAACCTCTGGAAGAGTGCGGTTGTCTTGCGCCAGGAGTTTCTGGCTCTTTCCAGGGCGGAACCTCGGGGTCATCTGGCGGGGCACCTCCTCACCCTATTCCATACTGATACAGAGTTAATACCATGATCACGACTCTGCAGACACTTACGATGAGCACGCCGGCGTTCTTTGTGCGCTGCCTAGTCGGGGTGATCTTGCTCTTAGGCATGGGCGCGCTGTGGAAACTCTCGCAACTCCGGAGGTTGGCCGCGTCACGGAGACGGGCAGAAGGGACTGGCCGCACGGCTTTTTTAGAGTACCTGGAGGGCCGCGGCCTCTCAGCAGAGCAGTCTCAAGCGATCTATCAATACTTCCAGAACTGCATACTGGGCATCAAGGCGTTTCCCGTCGAACTGGATGACGAACTCGGTCGGACAGTCGGCATATGTGGATCCGACGTAGATAGCGCGGCCCAGGATATCGCGGCCTTGTGTCGCCGCAACGTACCATCGGAGGTTGCGTGCACTCAAGACCAGACGGTTCGGGATCTGCTGGACATTGTGGTGGCGGCGCCGACTACAGACAGACCTTCCCTGGGTTGATAATGGCAGCGCAGATCGGCCTTGGTGGCTCGAGGACGGTGAGGATGCCAGGTAGAAGGTCAATGCCTATCTTTTGTCGCCGGAGGCGAACCGCTTGGTTCGGAGCAGGACTGTTCTCTGTTTTTGCTTTTGCTGCACTGGCACAATCGGATTCGGTAACCCCCGCAGCGGTGCCCTCGGTGTCACCGTTGGGAACGCACTACCGCGGCTCCGACCGCGCCCCCATCACCATCCTCGTTTTCTCCGACTTCGAATCCTTCCCCTGTGCCCGCTCCGCCGACGTCTTGGCTGGCCTCCTCGCCCAAATAAAAGACGTCCGACTAATCTTCAAGCACGCTCCTGCGGCCACCAATCCCAACTCTATGCTGGCGCATGAAGCGGCTCTAGCCGCCGGTGCGCAAAGTAAGTTCTGGGAGATGCACGATCTGCTATTCGCCAACCAGACCACACTCAGCCGCGCCGACTTCGTCGCCTACGCCAAGCTACTCGGGTTAAATATGCCCGCATTCGAACAGGCGCTCGACAACCACACGTACCGCCCCATCGTCGAGCGCGACCTGGCGGAAGCCAAAGGGCTCGGCGTCACCACCACGCCGACGTTCTTCGTCAACGGCCGCCGTCTCGTGGGCCCGCAAGGCTACGCGTCGCTCGGCGCGGTGATTGCGACCGTACTGGCCGGCATCCCGAAGAGCCTGCGCGTGCCGGACGAAATCGTTGCATTGGGACCCGCGCAGGCCATCGATCTGGAGCATTCTCCCACGAAAGGGTCAGCGACAGCTCCGGTCAGCTTGGTCGAGTTCAGCGACTTCGAATGTCCATTCTGCGCTCAGGCCGCCCCCGTTGTTCACCAACTCCTGGCTGCCTATCCGACCCAGGTCCGTTTTGCCTTCAAGCATTATCCGCTGCCGATGCACAAGGAATCCCCCCTGGCTCACGAGGCGGCGCTGGCCGCTGGCGCCCAGGACAAGTTCTGGGAGATGCACGACGCCCTCTTCGCCGGCCAGGACAAGCTGACCCGTGACGACCTGATCGCCAAAGCCAAGCAACTGAGCCTGGACGTACCGCGGTTCACCAAGGATCTGGACAGCCACCGGTTCAAGTCTCAGGTGGACGCCGACCGCCAGGAAGGGAACCGGCTGGGGGTGGATGGCACGCCGTTCTTCTTCATCAACGGTCATGCCATCAGTGGTGCGCTAGACCTGCCGGAGTTCAAGAAGTTGATCGACGCCGCCCTGAAGGAGTCGGCCGCAGCAGCCAAACCAACAGCCGCGAAGTAGAGGTCGCGGAGCGGCGGGCGGTGCCGCCGCTGGCCGCTCGGGAGTCGCCGCACTGGCAGAAATCAGCGCCGTTACCGGGCGGTATCCAAGCTTCGAAGAAGAAGACGATGCTTCGCATCGGCTGATAGGGTGACACGCCACCTTCTCCTACACCAGCACGGTTCGTGGAAGCGACACACTCCGCGCCGGCACTTCCGGCAACGGCAGCACCAGCAGCGCTCTGCCGGTTTTCTGGGTGAGCCCCGTTGCCAACATCAGCACCACAACCGTGACCGGGCGCTTCTTTCACGCGACCGCCTGTACGCCGGGCTGCGAGGCTTTCACTACGCTGAGCAGCGAACAGCCCGTGTTCACGCAGGATTTCCCGAACCTGATGTTCGATCCCTTCGCCGGCATGCTGGCCGCCAACCCGACCGGCGTGGGCAGTGGCACGCGGCCTTTTACGGACATCGTGCTGGATGCCAGCGGCGCCGCCGTGGGCACCATCGTGGCGCAAGGCAACGGGTCGCAGGCCGGCACCGGCTCGCTGGCCGGTTTCTCGGCCGTATTGCGCGGCAGTTTCGTGGTCGCGCAGCCCGGCGCCTACACCTTCAACGTCGCCAGCGCCGACGGGTTCCTGTTCGGCGTGGGAGCCGGCGCGGGGC
>JAIQEX010000182.1 GCA_020073615.1 Terriglobia bacterium | reverse complement strand
TGTCCGTGGATTCGGAAGCTGGATGTGTACGGACTGCTGCGGGAGTCGTTCCAGACGCCGGAATCCATGCGCCGGATTCGGACAATGTGCCCGGCTCGCGCCGGTCCGAGGGGACACCTATGGCCAGTAAGTCGATGATTCGATCCGCTTGAGAGATTCCAGGCGACTCGGGGCGATTCGCCGCCATGGACTGTGGTTCCAGTGGCCGAGGGTTCGAACCCCTCCACCCACCCCCAGAGTCCGCCCACACGTTCTTTCGAAACGCGCCCTACCGAAGCAAAGCCGGGCCGTGTGATCCCATCTCCAAAAATGCCGCCCGCAGGTGCGCGTGGCGCTGCATCAGGCGAAGATAGCGCCCTTCGTCTCCGCGCTCCTTGGCTTGCAGAACCTGGGCCGCGGCGAGCTGCTCTTCGCGGCTCCAATGCGCCAGGTCCGGGACCAGGCCGAGGACCAGCGCCAGGCCGCTGGAGGAGTCGATACCTAGCGTGCGGGCGGCCTGGCTCCGGGCGGCGCTCCGGAGCCTTTCGGGATCGCCCGCGAACTGGCGCGCCATGACCCGCCCCACGGCCAGGCCCAGATTGCGAACCCGGAAGTTGTCCCAGGCGCCAGGCGCGGCCCCGGGTCCTTCGAACAGGATGTAGCCTTGGGCCAGCCTCTCCAGGGTGCGCCTGGTACTGCGGTAGCCGGGCGCCTGGCGCATGCGGCGCTCTTCCCGCTCCACCAGGGCCGCGATTTGCGGGTCCACGGGGCGGAATCCCAGCTTGCGATAAAACCAGAAGGCCCCCGAATCGACGGCCTCCGGATTCTCCAGGCCGATCTGATAGGGATCAACGGAAAAACAGGTCACTCCCAGGACCTGGCGAAACAGGCGCAGGGTCCGCGCGAAGAGCCAGGCCGATTCGCCCTCGCGGAAGGTGTAATAGAGGTTGAAGCCGACCTCGGCGCGTTCGAACAGGGAAAGCAGCTCGACGTAGCCCGCGGGAACACCGTTCTTGAAGAACATGCCGGCATGATAGGCGCGCAGCGGCAGGCGCCAGGCGGGCGGCACGCCGAAAAAGAAGATCGCGACGCCCCGCCCGGCATCCGCGTGGTAAACGCCGGCTTCGTCCGGGTGGCTGAAGCCGTAGAGCTCGCGGTATCGCGCGGTGGAGGCGTCGAGAATGAGATCCAGGATCTTGCGCGCGTCGCGGCGGGGCACACGGCGGACCGCCAGCGGCGGCGATTCGAGCTCCCGCTCGAGGGAAACATCGCCGCGCCGCAGCAGCGGCTCGGAGTGACAGAACAGACTGCGCGCGGGCAGGCGGAGGCGCGACCGCGAGGCGCGATGGCCGCCCATGCGCCAGGTCAGCGGCACCTCCATTCTTTCGTAGAGCTCCGCCCGCTCGCGCGGCCCGAGCGGCAAGGCCGCCAGGCGCGCCAGCAGCCATGCCAGATCGCTCCGGCCGCGCGGCCGCGCCGCGGCAATCCACTCGCGAAAGGGCACGTGCGCTTCCACCGGCCAATCTTCGTCGACCAGCGGCAGGAATCGCCGGATGGTGGGACCGAGCTTGTCGGCCTCCTGGTAACGGTCCCAGGCGATCTCGACCGACCGCGGATGGCGGGCGGCAAGGCGCCGCGCCACTTCATAGCTGAAGACGGCGGAGAGGGAGGTGCCGGCGATTCCGGACACTTCCGGTTCTTCGAAAGGAGAAAGGTCCCCGCCCGCGGGCAAGCCGGCGATGCGTCCGGCAAACGAAGAGAGCATCTGGTCCGCCAGGCGCGCGACTTGCGGACTAAGGGGATAGGCGCGGAGAAACAGCAGGGTTTCGTGGAGGCGGATGAGCTCGCCGGGGACACGAAACCGCCGCCCGGCGATCGCCGCCAACAGGCGTTCCAATTGGCCGGCCGGCGCCGGTCCAAAACGGCTCTTCCACTGGTCCAGCCGGTCGAGTAACTGGTCGGGCATCGCTCTTGAGCTTAACGCAAGCGCGACTTACTCGACGGGTGTAACTTCGAAATCGTGAGATTTAGGCACTGCGGCGGCGCGCAACTGGGCGACTGTTTCCGCTTCCCGGCGGAGCAATTCCTGCGACCGCGCCTCGTTGCCGCCCGCCTGCGCCAGTTGCCAGCGCGCAAACTGCTGGCTCATGTGCTTCACGGTGAGGGCATGGACTTCCGCGGCCTGGCGCAGCATGGGAGTGGCCAACGCCGTCAGGTCGATGCCCTCTTCGAAGCGCTCCCGCGCGAAGGTGCCCATGAGCCAACCATCGATGGTGAGCTTGTAACGTCCGGCGTCCAGGCCGGTGACGCGGAGTAACTGGACATTGATCCTGGCGGGTTCGGGCCCGCCGTCGCGCGTGAGCTCGGTGGGCAGGGGGAGCGCGCGATCGTCCTCGGTCCACGAGACCACGCGTTCCGACTCGAGTTCCCGGACGGTGGTATTCTCGCTGCGCACGACGCGCTTGCCCAGGGCATCGATTTCGACCTCGGTAACCAGGGCGGGGGCATTCCAGGCCTTGAGCAGCCCGACGGCGGCGGCGACGCCTTCGCCGGGGACGCGCGGGGCACCAGCCGGGACGGCTTCCACGTTGTGGATCAGTAGTCCTTTATCGCGCGCCAGGTCGCGATGGAACTGGTCGTAGCGTTCCGGGGCCGGGCCGGGGCCGCTCCAGGCATCCACGGCGTGGCGGGGCAACGGCTGAATCATGGTGATGCGTAAGGCGGGCAGGGCGGCCTTCAACTTGTCGACCAGGCCGGTATAGGCCGTAACATAAGCGGCGAACGACGCCACATCGACGGCGCCGGGCCATGCCGGGGCGACCACGGCGACGGTGGGCCGGAAGGCCGCGATCTCCCGCTCCGGGGCCAGGCGCCCCTCCACTTTCGGGCCCAGCAGGAGGCCGGACCAGCCCCAGTCGGCAAACTCCACCTCATACAGCGGGAACCGCGTGGTGACATAGGTTTCAATGAATGCGGCGTTGAATGGCCGGCCGGCGGAATCGTTGCCGTAAAAGATGACACGGTCGGATGAATTCAGATAAAAGGGGCCGTCAGCCCGCAAATGCCACGGGAGAGCCGGCAGAATAGCGGCAATGCACGCCAGGCGCAAGATCGAAGCCATGCCAGTACCCCTTATATCATCTGTGCGCACGAGCCATCCTCCGGGAATCGTGGGACGGGTGATTCCGGGAAATACGGAGGCCGTGACGGCGAGGCCTACTCCGAGCGGGGGGTACGGAGCCTTTTGACGCACCCTTCGAAGTATCCCCTGAGTGAATTGGCGATTTTCTGCGGCCTGTGATGCGTATTTCTACTGGTTACCGGTAGGGTGTTTCCAAGTTACGCTCAATTCGACCATTGGACAGTGGATGCCCAAAGGGCGCCCTGCAGAGTGGCAATCAGGAACTGAGGAGACGGCTAAAAAATGAGCGCTATCAACAGACGGGATCTTCTAAAGTACAGCCTGGCAGGCGGTGGAGCGGCCCTGGCGTTACGAACCGGCATCGCGGGACAGTTGGGCTGTGACAGTTGCAGCACCAGCGGCGGCGTGGTCGCCGGCAGCACGCTCACCTCCAGCAGCGGGCTGTCGAGCCCCCCCATGAGGCAATGGGTCGATGCTTTGCCCATCGCCCAGGACGCATCCGAGTATTCAAATGGCGCGGCCGGGTACAACCCTCCGTTCGACGTGATGGAAACCCTGGGCCGCGACTGGTGGGCCACCAACAAAGCGGCATCTTACCCGCTGGTCAACGGACTGGCGCACCAGCGGTACAACGAATTCCCGGCGCAGCGGTGGTATCAGATCGATGTGAAGGACACGCTGTGGAAGTTCCACACGGACCTGGTGACTCCGGCGCCTATGTTCGCCTACTGCGGCGTCAACGGTCCCAGCATACCGGGACCGATCATCCGCGCGCGATACGGCGAACCGATCATGGTCCGCATCAATAATCTGTTGTCCAAGAACCACTTTGGCGTCGGCGTGCCGGAGACCGCCACGCACCTGCACAACCTGCACTCGCCCTGCGAGAGCGATGGCTTCCCCGGCGACTTCGTGACCCCCGGCAACTACCGCGACCAGCACTACCCCATGATCCGCGCGGGCTATGACCAATACGGCGCCGGGGCCAACGGCGGCGGCGACTTCCGCGAGAGCCTGGGCACGCTGTGGTATCACGATCACCGCTTCAACTTCACCTCGCAGAACGTGTACAAAGGCCTGTTCGGCTTCTTCAACGCCTTCGACGAATACGATTGCAACGACGAGACCGGCACGCTGTTCCCGCAGACCAACCTGCGGCTGCCCAGCGGCAAGTACGACATCATGCTGGCCTTCAACGACCCGCAGTTCGACAATTCCGGCAATATATTCTTCAACGTATTCGACACCGACGGGCACCTGGGCGACCGCGTCGCGGTCAACGGGAAGATCTGGCCCTTCCTGAACGTGGAGCGCCGCAAGTACCGCTTCCGGCTGTTGGATGCCGGTCCGTCGCGCTGGTACCAGTTCTGGCTGAGCAAAGGCCTGCCCAAGGCCGGCGTCAACAGTTGGCTGCCCATGGCAGTGATCGGCAACGACGGCAATCTGTTCGAAAACCCGGTCAAGCTCAATAGCGTGATGATGGGCGTGGCCAACCGGTACGACGTGGTGATCGACTTCTCGCAGTACAACGCCGGCGACACGCTGTACCTGGTGAATCGCGCCGAGCAGATCAGCGGCCGCGGCCCGACTTACAACGTCATGGATCCGGGCGTGCCGGTCCTGAAGTTCATCGTGCAGGGGACGACCCCGGCGGCCGATCCCAGCATGCCGTGGTTCTCGTTCGCCAACTTTCCGGCCAGCGGCGTGTCCATGCGGCCGCTGCCCCGGCCCACCGCCCTCGAGTTATCCACCGCAGTGCAGCGCTCGTTCAACTTCAACCGCGCCAATGGCGGCTGGACGGTCAACAGCAAGCTCGCCGATATCTCGGTGCCGACGGTTTCGCCCAAGCAGGGCACCTGCGAGATCTGGAGCATCACCAACTCGTCGGCAAGCTGGTCGCACCCCGTGCACATTCACTTCGAGGAGTTCCAGATTCTCTCGCGCAACGGTGTGCCGCCTGCGCCGTACGAGGTCTGCCGCAAGGACGTGTTGCAGTTGGGCCCCAACGAAACGGTCCGGTGCTTCTTCCGGTTCCGCGACTTCCTGGGCCACTACGTCATGCATTGCCACAACGTGGTGCACGAAGACCACGCCATGATGATCCGCTGGGACATCGTGAAGTAAGAAGCCGGAAGCCAGGAGTCAGAAGCCAGAATGTGCGGCATCCGCCGTGCGGACATTCTGACTTCTGGCTTCCTCGACTCCTGGCTCCAGCTTTATAAGTTACTTACTAAGTTATTTACTAAGTGACGGGAGGACGATTACCACAATGATGAATCGCAGAGGGTTTTTCGCGAGCCTGGCGGCTGCCGCCGCCGCTCCGGCGGCTATTGTCTTAAGCCGCAAATCGGCATCGGCCGGCATTGTCCACGCCGTCGGTGAGGGCAAACACAACATCCCCAACGTTCTGGTTACCGACCAGGATGGCAAGACCTATCATTTCTACGACGACCTGGTCAAGGGCAAGACCGTAATGTTCAACTTCTTCTACGCCGACTGCACCGGCATCTGCCCGCGCCAGACCAGCGCCCTGTTGAAGATTCAGGCTATGTTGAGCGACCGCGTGGGCAAGGACATCTTCATCTACTCCGTCAGCCTCAAGCCCGAAATCGACAAGCCCAAGCACCTGAAAGAGTATGCCGCCATGCACGGCATCAAGCCGAATTCCGGCTGGCTGCTGTTGAACGCCCGGCGCAAAGACATGGAAACGCTGCGTGAGCGGCTGGGGTTCAAGGATTCCGACCCGGTTCTCGACGCCGACATCAACCAGCACACCGGCATCCTGCGCTTCGGCAGCGACGTCTGGGACCGATGGTCCGGCTACCCGCTGCTGGGCAAGGCGGAAACCATCGCCGAGATGATCCGCCAGCTCGATCCCGACTACGTGAAGAAGCCGCTGTTCGATCATCCCGCACGCTAGGCTGGCTAGGCTAGGAGCCGGGCTCGCCCGTGCGATACCATGGTGCTCCGCATGCCCGCGCTGGACGACATCCTGGCCATCCCCGGCAACCAGTCTGTCTACCAGCGCCTGCGCGGCCTGCTGAATGCGCGGCAGGCCATCGCCTTCGCCGGTGCCGGCGTCTCCGCTCCCCTCTATCCTCTTTGGCCCGAGCTCCTGAAATCCCTTGCCCACGCCCCGGTCGAGAGCGGACTCGCCACTGCCGCCGACGAGGAGTACTGGCTCCGGACCGCCGGCAAGCGCCCCCTCCAGGTCGCCTCGCAGATCCGCCAGAAGCTCACCGATGCCCACTACTATCCCTTCCTCTACGAGACCTTCAAGGACCGCCCGCCGTTCTTCACCCCGGCCCACGACGCTCTCATCCGCGGCAATTTCAAGGCCTGGATCACCACAAACTACGACCAGGGACTCGTCGAAGCCCGCCGCGCCCGCCGCCCGGAGATCCACGACACCAGCTTCGCCATCTGGAACCAGCCCGCGGAAATCGAACGGTGGCTGAGCGGGGACTGCTTCGGCGCTGACTCCGGCCCCATTCTCTTCGCGCACGGCCACTTCGCCGACGCGCCCAACATCGTCCTGGACCACGAAAGCTACCGCCGCGCCTACGCGACTCCCGCCTTCCGCCGCTTCTACGAGGACCTCTGGATACGGGAGCACCTGATCTTCGCCGGATTCAGCTTCAATGACGTCATGCTGACGGCCATCGCCGACGAGATCGTGGGCCGTATCGTTCACGCCGGTCCGCCCCGTCACATCGCCATTCTGCCGTTGAGCGACGACTATAACGAGGGCATGCGGCGCGATTACCTCGAGACCTTCCACGCCGACGTGCTCTTTTACCCCGTGCCTGCGGGCGACCACAGGGCGCTCGTTGTGCTGCTCGAATCCCTGGCCCATCCCGCAACGGCGCCGGTCCCGATGCCAGTCCCGGTGACGCCGCCGCCCGCGCCCGCGGCGAAGGTTCGCCAGCACTTCGTTCACGAGACCACGGAGGACGAAAAGTTCACCGGGCGCCTCGACATGCTGGAGCGCTTCGATGCCTGGGCAGCCGACCCCGGCGTCCGGATCGTCGCCATCTCCGCTCTTGGCGGGCTGGGCAAGACCGCGCTGCTCGGCAGGTGGCTGCGCAGCGGCGCGCACCGGCGCCAGGGAGTCTTCTTCTGGAGTTTCTACCGCGAGCGCGATACGGCTGTGATGCTGGAGGCTCTCAACGAGTTCGCGCAACCAGGCGAGAGACTCGCCATCGCGCTCGACGGGCTGGAGGTCATTCAGGAATCGCCCGGCACTACCGGCTACGGCAAACTGCTCGACCCCACGCTCGCGGAAGCACTGCACCGTCACAGCCGGGCACGCGATGGCAACCTGGTGCTGCTCACCAGCCGCTTTCCGTTCCCCGATCTGACCCCCTACCTGGGGCGCGGGCTGCGCTCGCTACCGCTGGCGTCGCTTGGGGACAGCGAAGGCGCGGCGCTGCTGAAGGCGCTCGGTGTGGGCGGGCGCGTCGAGGATCGCGCACAGGTTTCGCAGCAACTCGACGGTCACCCGCTGGCGCTGCGCATCTTCGCGCGCTCCATGCCGCCAGACTGCGGCGGCGACCCGACGCGCCTCTGGACCCTGATCTTCGGCGACGGGGACCACACGCTCGAAGAGAAGGTGCGGCATCTGCTCGAATTCTACGAGCGGCGCCTGCCCGAGGCGCACCGCCAGGTGCTCGGCTTGCTCGCCCTCTTTCGCGCGCCGGTTGGGGTGACGACGCTCGACCCTCTCTGGAAGAAGCTGATGGATGCCCCCGCGCCCCTTGACCGGACGCTCGACTTCCTCCATCGCGAGCATCTGCTTACCGACGACCCAGGTCCCGAAGGTGAGCACCGCTACGCCTGCCACCCCATCCTCCGCGACCACTTCCGCCGCCGGATGATGGGCACGGAGGGCTTTGCCCGCAACGCCGCCAGCCTGCTCGGCGAAGCCCCCGATGCGGCTCAGACGCGGTCGCTCGAAACGGTCATGCCCGTGATGACGGCCATCGAACTCCTGCTGGAGTGCGGCGACCTGGAGGCCGCGAACGATCTCTACCGGTCGCGGCTAGAAAATGGAAAGGTTTTCAAGTGGATTCCCGCACCGCACTGGGGGATGGAGGTCGCACGCTGGTTCGTGCGCGACGAGGAGCGGCGGCAGCGGCTGAAAACGCAACTGGGTTCCCAGCGGCTCGGTTTCTATTTGAACGATGTCGGTCTTTTCGCCTACTACGCGGGCGAACCCGAGACGGCTCTCCCCCACCGCTCCGCGGCTGAAGCCCTCTGCCGCCAGGCGGGTGATAGCAGCAATCTCTCGATCGGTCTGCTGAACCTGGCCGAGGTCGAAACCTCACTCGGCCGGCTCGGCGACGCGGTCCGCCACGCCACCGAGGCGCTGGAACTCGCCGTCCATGCCAAGGACGATCAAGTGACGCTCGCCAGCCACGCTTTACTGGCATTCGCCGTCAGCCTGCGTGGCGACATGGATACCGCCGCCAAGGCATTCGCCGAGGCCAACGCCATCGAAAACCGCATCGACCCGGACGGCCTCAACCTCTACAGCTTCCGCGGCATCCAATGGGCCGAACACCTCCTCCGCACCGGCCAGACCAGCCGTGCCCGCAAGCTGACCACTCGCAACCGGGAAATCTGCGAACAGAATTCCTGGCAGAACGAGGTCGCGCACTGCGAATGGATACTCGGCTGGCTCGATGTGGCCGGGAACGACTCGCGCTCCGCCCACCGCCACCTCGACCAGGCAGAGGCCACCCTCACCCGCGGCCATGTGATCCAGGAACTGGCCCGCGTCCACCTCACCCGCGCACACTGCCACCTCGGCAAAGGCCGCGGAACCAAGCTCACGGGACGTGCCTCCAAGCAAAAACAATGACCGCCACCATCGCGAGCACAAGTAGGAGGACCTCGAAAACACCCCATAGCAGCGCACGGAGCCTACCGAAGTAGTCCTCAATCCGATTCTTTGGAGGCAGAGCGAACATACAGTCCTCCTCCATTACCAAGGTTGAGCGCCCCGGAGGTACTCTAGCATGCGCTCCGGATCACCTTGAATCAGGTGCCTCAGGTGTCGCAATGCTTCCCGTACGACGACCGACCGTGTGGCGGCCTCTGCACCGTTCGCCTTGGCAGCGCTGACAATGCTCTTCATCCACTGGACATCATCAAGGCTGAGGCTAACAGTCACCAGTCGATGCCCCTCGATTTTGACCGTGGATTCCGTCTTGCCGATGCGCTTCGAGATGTGTTGCCTCATCGGGATCTCCTAGGCAACAGCATCGAATCACGGCGCTTATTACACAATATGAGGAAAGGTTAACACCTTAGGTTAACTTTGGTTAGGACCTGAAGTTGAGGGGGCAAAATACCGAGTTTCCCTGGCGCCGGGCCGTCATTGCCCCGGTCAAACGCCGCCGGAACGCGCGGGGATCTCCTTCCCCCAGGGCTCCCGATCTCCCTGCAACGAGCGCTCCGGATGGCCGTCTAGGGAGCGCGGGGCACCGGGCGGAGGCATCATACGTCTCCGTCCGGCCCCCGTGTTTCAAAACCTTCTCCTGTCGCTGCTACGGGAATCGCCACGGGCGGGGACTGCTGCTCCACTCCGAGCCGCTCACGCGCCGACCTAATGGTGATGAAGTGTTGATTTCGGAGTTAATATCCCTGTTAACCGAAAGTGCGTTACCATGTGGCCGTGAAGGCTGCAATCCTGTTGTTTCTGCTCAGCGTACCAGTGTTGGCCGATCTCGCGGCGGGGCAACGGGCATTGAGGAACGGTGACTATGCGACAGCCCTCCTGGAGATCCTGCCGCTGGCAAAGCAGGGCGACCCTCTGGCGCAGGTAGTCCTCGGCAGCATGTATGACGGTGGCATTGGTGTCCCGCAGGACTACAAGGAAGCCTTGCGGTGGTATCGTTTGGCGGCGGAGCAGGGAAATGCTGTTGCTCAGTTTATCGCTGGCGTCATGTATCACGAAGGCCAGGGCGTCCAGCGGGACGACAAAGAAGCCGCGAAATGGTACCGTTTGGCGGCGGAACAGGGGAACGTGGAGGTGCAGTGGTCCCTTGGCTGGATGTATTACAGAGGCGAGGGGGCTGAACGTCATCTCGGATGTACTTGCGAGGCCAGAAACCAGGGCAGATCAGAAGCCAAAAGCGATTCAAAACGCATAGCTGCCGCGTCCGCCGCAAACGCCAGCGGCTCCGTTCAAACGGCCCTATCGAAAGTGCCCCGGCGGCGGGCATCACAGCAAAACTCAGGATTCGTGCCCGGGGCACTTCCGATAGGGTTCCACCGTTTGGGAGTAGCCCCCGTCAAGAGCCCGCATTCCATCAAGACCAACGGCTAAGTCAGTGTCACGATCGCGGTCACCACCAGTTCGATCGTTCACAGCTTTTTCGTGAAGCAGCAGTGGCAGGCCGTAGACAAGTGGGAAACGCCGGGCGGCGGGTTGCAGGGGAAGTTCGGGTTCCATATACCGGGTAAAGACCCGGGCCCGGTGGCGGCCGATCGCGCGCCTAATTCGGCGCGAACCGGAACTCGCTGACTCCGATCTGGTTCCTGTACGGACTTGTGTTGCGCCGCCGCCATCGCCTCCAGGCTGCGCGCGAGGTCGCCGGGCATCTCGATGACGAAATTCGCCACGTCCCTATTGTGCCGTATGCGGAACGATCTGCCAAGCGTGCGTAGTGCCTGAAAAGTGCGGCGGCGGGCATTCGTTCATTCGCAGCCGGCCGGAAAGCTCAAAAGCTGTTCGCAACGTTGCCGTGTGAGCTTATACCTCCGGCCGCCGGCGATCTCTACGCGACCGTAAAACTGGCCCAACAACGCCGTGGCCTTCCGCTCGACGAGAACGGCCGCTGGATGGCTGCAACCGCCCTGGCCATCGGCGCGACATTGGTGAGCAGGGACAACGATTTCCTGCGGTTACAAATGCTCGCTGTGGTTGTTCCTTAGGCGCCGGTGTCAACGCCAAGTAGAAATGTCCTATTCTCTGCCAAGTAGAAATGTCCTGTTTTGACGGGCCGACTGGAGGGTGCGTGGTAGGGTGGATTCGATTCTTCGGGAAGTCGCGTTCCTGGGGAAGATCCAAAGCCGATGCGACGGGGCTGGCTCCGCAGCAGACGGCACCAAGCCCCCAGTCAAACCGGGCCTGATGTGCCCGTTCTGGGGGTTTTGGTTTTCGGACACCAACTGCAGTGGTGAAGTCTCG
>JAIQEX010000251.1 GCA_020073615.1 Terriglobia bacterium | reverse complement strand
ATTCGAGGTGATCTGTCCGGCAATCCTGGCGGCTTTGGATCGCACTTTGGGACTTGGATGCCTCAGGAATTTGATCAGCGGCATCATGAGCCGGGGCTTAGGTCCCAGACTGTCGATCAGATCCAGTCCCCGCAAGATCATGTCTTCCTGCTGCTCCCGGGGATCCGCGGTGCATTCGCCGAGGAGCTGAATCAACTGGATATCGAATGCCTCCACACGCTGCGCCTGTTCCGCAATTTCCAGTGCCTGCTCGCGCGAGATGCCGCCGGGTAGAAGCACGCCCCAGGCAAGCACGAAATCCCGGATCAATAAGCGGCCTTGTGAGGTTACGCTCCCCGGGCTGGGAAATAGCGATCTGGTGTACTGGAAGAAGTCCGGTGGTTGGGACAGGTCGATGGCTTTAGCGATGCTATTCCGCTGCCCCGAGGTGAGGCGCGCCATGATGTCAGTCCACATTCCGGCAGTGTGCTCGACATTCTTCACGGCGTCCACTGACTATTGTTGCAAAAGTCGCGGGCAGGGCGGGCTGCCGGCGACGGCAATCCGCACGGCCGCATCCCCGGTGTCGCGGGAGACTGACGACTGCAATCACAACGGCTCTGAGAGGCAGCCAGCCGCAACGGAAGCCGGCTGCCCCAGGGGGCGGGCAGGTGAGGCCTGCCCTACTGATCGCTCTTCATCAGTTTCTGGACGCGTTTCAGGTTGCTCTTGATTTCGTCGGTGGCTTCCACGAGCTGGTTGGTGTCGTAGATCACGCGCGGCGTGAGGAATATGATCAGCTCCACCCGCTTGGTGGTGACGTTCTTCGAGCCGAAGGCGGCGCCCAGTATGGGTATCCGGTGCAGGATGGGAACGCCCGACGAGTTCGCGGTGTGGGCTTCCGTGATGATGCCGCCGATGGCGATCGTGTCCCCGTCGTTGACCGTCACCTGCGTGGCGATGGAGCGGTTCGAGAAGGAGGGCGATTGGATCGCCGAGCTGGACGAAACCGGCTGCGGCGCGCTGACCTGCTGGTTGATCACCATGGTTACAATGCCGCTCGAATTCACATGGGCCAGGATGGAGAGCGTGGTGCCGCTGCTCTGGCTGGCCACGGTGTTGGCGAAAGGCGAGCTCCCGCCCGCCGTTACTCCCCCCACCACCGCTTGCGAGGTGAGCACCGGCACCTGGTCGCCCACGTTCATGGTCGCCTGAATGCTGTCGGTGGCGATGATGCTGGGCGCGGAGATGACCCGTGCGCGCCCCACGTTCTCCGACGCGGTGACCGTGGTCAGCAGCTCGTGGGCGCGCAGCACCAGCGTTCCCCAGTTGAGGTTCAGGCCGCTGGCGCCGCTGGTGGCGCTGAGCGAGCGATTGGACGCATCCTGTCTCTTTTGCAGGGTCGCGGCCACGCCCGCGGAGAACTCGTTGTCCAGATCCACCTCGTAGATTTTGGCGTCGATCAGCACCTGCCGCGGCGCAATGTCGAGCTGCTGGAGCAGATCCTTGACCTGCTCGATATCCTGCGCCGTGCCCTGTATGAGCAGGGTGTTGTCGAACGGGTTGGGAACGACGTGGGGAATTTGGCGGCGCTGGCCGGAGCCTGCCGGCCCCAGGAACCCGCCGGTGAGATCGGCGCCCGCGGCCGCATTGCCACCCGCCGCCCCGGATGGCCCGGCGAAGATGTTCGCCGCCGGATTCATGGGCGTAGGGTACCCGCCGGCATTGCCGTACGGGCTGTAGGCTCCGCCGCCGTAGCCGCCGCCACCATAGCCGCCCGCCCCATAACCGCCGCCGCCATAGCCGCCCGCGCCATACCCTCCGCCAGGATAACCACCGTTCATGCCGCCGTAGCCTCCGGGGGTGTTGTAGCCCATCCCGGCGGCCTGCATTCCCTGGTTCATCTGTTGCGCCAGGGCCATGAGAGCGGCCGTGTTTCCGGTGTACAGCGCCATGACCGCCGCCGCCACCAGCTCGGCGCGGCCGTACTTCAGGCGGTAGACCCAGCTCCGGGTCTCGCCCGAACCGGCCTTCACCGGGATATCGAGCTTGTCGATCCACTTCTGCACTTCCGCGAAAATGCCGGGGTTCGGCGCCACCGCGATCAGGGTGTTGATGCGATCCACGGGAATGAAGTGCACGGCCGAGCTTTTCTCGGAAAGCGCGTACGCTTTGAAGACCGACTCCAGGTCTTTGATCAGCTCCGATGGACGGCTGTTGGCGACATCGAACAGGCGCACCCGCTGCCCGGCAAAGGTGTCGGAGTCGAACAGCGAGATCAGCTCCAGAGTGCGCTTCATGCTGCGGCTATTGTCTTCCAGGATCAGCAGGTTGGCCGCTTCGTATACGGAATGGCTGGCGCCTTCTCCCAGGAACGGCAGGACCAGCGTCTCCATTTCCTTGGCGGTCGCGTACTTCAGGAAGATCAGGTTCAGAATCATGCGCTCGTCGTCGGGGAGCGTCTTGGAGTCGGCATTGGTCACCGGCTCCAGGGGAAGCTGGGAAACGCTGTTGACCGGCACGATGCGGTACAGATCCCCGACCTGCACCATGGTGGCCCCATTGACGCGCAGAATCGTCTCCATCAGCGGCATCAGCTCCATTTGCTTCACTTCGCCATAGGTGGAGATGATGACCGATCCTTTGACGCGCGGATCGAGAATGTATTTGATCTTCATCCGCCGCGCCAGCAGATCGACCATTTCCGTGAGCGAGACGCCGGGACTGGGAAACACGAACAGGCGCTCGCCGGCCAGCGGCGGTTGCGCCGCGGCGGCGGCCGGCGGCATGCCCGGTTGCTGCGGCGCG